>JBMNOD010000037.1:0-32356 GCA_050942875.1 Kiritimatiellia bacterium | reverse complement strand
CCGGGTCGCCTCGGGATGCGAAAGGGGCTTTGAAGAAGCAGCCCGCTCGCGCCCCTGAGCCGACTTCGACCAAATCTTCTCGTAAACCATTGCCAAGGAAGGGCTTAGACGAAACGGCAAAAAAAGGCGCTTGACTCACCCACATACTTGTTTTTCGTGGCCATTCCCCGCTCGGCGAAGCCGCCACGGCCACGCCCCAATTCCAAGTTTCCTTCATAGCCACAAAAAGGCGCAAAAATTTTCCGTGTGTTTCGCAGTTGAAAAAACCGCCAAGCCCACCAAGTTTCTTTTTCATTTCATTTTTACCAGAGACACGGAGGCACAGAGGCGTGCAGGGAGGGGCATGGCAATGAAAACACGCTTCTGAAATCAAGAAGGGACGACGGTGGTGCGGAGTGCGGTTCAATTGCAGTGAAAGCAATGCACCAAACTCCCTTTCAATGCGCATGACATAGGCAATGCCGGATTTGTCTGTCACTTTTCTGACACACACCCGCAAAAACAGGGCGGGGACAAGGATTGCTTGACTTTTCTCCGCCGCTTTGGGAGAATAGTTCCACGAATGAGCCGCTGTGCGGCTCAGGGAGACTAGAACCGCCTAACAGGAGGCTGTGCCATGAAAACACGCTTGCTTGCAACGATTTTGGCGATCGTTTCTGCTGTTTTGATCGTCCGCGCTGTGGACATCCACGTCGACAGCGCCGCCGTCGCCGGAGGCGACGGTTCCTCCGCAACGCCCTACAACACCTTCGCGCAAGGCCTCGCCGCCGCCGAAAGCGGCGACACGATCCTGGTGCATGGCGATGCAGGGCAGACGTACACCGACTATCCCTACGCCGTCTGGCAGACGAACCTCACCGTCGCCGCGGTCGGAACCGGACGCCCGCTCTTCTCCGTCACCGCCAACGCCATCACCAACTGGGATTCCGCCGTCTTCGTCGTTTCGGCGCCGGGGTTCCGCCTCGCCCATGTGGACTTCTACGGGACGCCGGAAAAATGCAGCTGCGAATACAGCGCCATCGTCCAGTTTTACGACGACGCCGACAACGGCATCGTCGAAGGCTGCGCCTTCAACTGGAGCACCAAAAACACCGTGAAAATGGGCTGGAACATTCGCGGCGACAAGGCCACCAACATCGTCGTTCGCGGCAACGTCTTCACGAACCACCGATCCCAGTATTCCAACGGCACCGTCGTCTGCCTCGGCGACCATGCGCGGGTGATCGGCAACGTCTTCACCAACATGCAAACAGCGGCCAGACTGGGCGACTACGGCGTCGTCGTCAGCAACACGGTCGTGAACTCCAACAGCGCAATAGGCGCCCTGCTCAACGGGAAAACAACTCAAAACCGATCCGCCCTGATCGCCTTCAACACCGCCGTCCAGAGCAATGGCGCAAACAACCCGGCGATCTGGAAGTCTCGCGAAGGCCTGACCGCCGTCGTCGCCTCCGCCCCCACGCGCATCCACAACAACACGGTCGTGGGCAGCACGCACTTCATCCGATGCGAGAAAAGCGATTACAACGCCTCGCACTGGGGGCCGGTGATCGTGAACAACATCGCGCTCTGCACCTCCACCAACATCGTCGACGTGTCCACCTCCATCCATACCAATCAATACACCGGATCCGGTCTGTCGGCCTTCATCACGGACACGATCATCCAGAACAACATCCTGACGAGCGACCTGGACGTGATTTTCGAGGATCGCGTCACCTTGCTGTGCTCGGACAACGTTGACGACAACCTCGAGCGCGACGTGGCGTTTTGCGACACGGTGGATCTGGATTCCGACCGCTATTTTGCGCCAGACGTCTTGGAAAAGCCCTACATCAACGCCGGCTACGGCACCGCCCAGAACGGCTATCCGCGCTACATCGGCGCCAAGCCCGCCGACGTCCCGCTCAGCACGATACTGACAATCCGCTAGGATTGGCGCAGTCCAGGGCATCCCGCGCACGCACTCGTTATAGCATAGCGCCTCACGGCGCCACTACAAACCCCTGCGCCACTCATCCGCAAAACGTTCGTAGTGTGCCCGTCAGGGCATCCCCCGACAAAGAGCCCTCCGGCTTTCCCACCCCTCACCCCCACCTCTCACTTCTCAATCCGCCATAGCGCCTCACGGCGCCACTACAAACCCCTGCGCCACTCATCCGCAAAACGTTCGTAGTGTGCCCGTCAGGGCATCCCCCGACAAAGAGCCCTCCGGCTTTCCCACCCCTCACCCCCCACCTCTCAGTCCACTTCAAAGGAAACCGCACCATGAAAACACGCTTGATTGCAGCAGTCCTGGCGATCGTTTCCATTGCATCGATCATCCGCGCCGTGGCCTCCCAAGCTCTCGAAGCCGATCCCGCCATCGCCCGGCTTCCGGACGTGAAGCCGCTGGCGCTGCAAGCCTACGGACTGCGCCGCGCCGGCGCGACGTCGGCCACGACCGTCCAGGTCGTCATCGGCCCTTCCATCACCGGCGCGGCCGGCAAGGCGGAATCCTACCGGATCATCGGCGAGGGCGACCCGGCCTATGCCTACCGCGATTTCGTGCGTCCGCTCAAGGCGGCGATCCTCAACGAACGCAAGAACACGGAGTTCACCGTCCCGGAGGGCTTCTCGGCCCCGAAGGCGGCCGACATCCGCAGCCTCACGCGCACGGTCGTCGAACTGACGCTTCCCACGCCGCTGAAGGACGGACGCACCTACCACGTCGTCGCCATCGGCGTCGGTTCCGAGATGGTCACCGCCGGCAAGACGGCGGCCAGCTTCACCTACCGCGCCGCCAAGCCCTACCGCGACGACCCGGCCAACGACGCGCTCGGCGCGACGATGATCGGCCTGCGCCGCGTCACGTCGGTCGGCAACGGCATCCTCCTGCTCGAATTCGGCGCCGGCTACTCCGTGCCCGGCGGCAACCGGCTCGCGAACTACCGCATCACAATCAACGGCCAGCCCGCCGGCATACGCGCGTTGGGGCGTCGCAGCAAAATCGACGTCTATTTGCCGGTCGGCTGGCCGTTCAAGGGGCTGCTCCAGCACGAAGTCTTCCTCGACATCGGCGCGCCGCTGAAAAACGGCGACGTCGTGCGCGTCGAAACCGCGCCCGCCGTCGCCTGCGGCGCCACGGCCGCCACGCTTGTCTTCGACGACCGCGAATCGTTTTCATCCGCGATCAAGGTGAACCAGGTCGGCTACCTGCCCGACGGGATCAAGCTTGCCCGCGCCGGGCGCTGGCTCGGCTCGTTCCCCGATCCCGCCGCCGAGCTCGCCACGCCTCCGGCGTCCGGCTCGGCGGACGCCGCAACCGGAATGACCGCGGCGGCGCTTTTCGCCAAAGGCCCCGTGGTTGACGAGGACGCGGCATCCGCCGACGGCCATACCGCCTTCTACCGTTCCCTTGCGCCGTGGGCGCTGCGCTTCGATGCGCCGCCCGCCTTCGAAATCCGCCGCGCCGACACGCACGAAGCCGTTTTCACGGGCACGGCGACGCTCAAGGCGACGGGCGACATCGAGGATGGGCGCGTGAACCATTCCGCCGAAAACGTCTTCGACCTCGATTTCACCGCCTTCAAGACCCCAGGCCGCTACTACATCGCCATCCCGGGCGTCGGCCGCAGCTTTGAGTTCGGGATCGGCGACGACGTGTACAAGACGGCCTTCGAGACGCAGGCCTACGGCGTCTTTGCGCAACGCTGCGGACAGGAGCTGGCGCCGCCCCATTCGGAATGGCGGCGCATCGCCTGCCACGTCGCCGGCATCGTCCCCACGACGGAGCAACGCCATCGCGTCCGCGAATTCGGCAACTTCGTCGAAAACCGCGTCATGCGCCCCAACCCGCAGGGCGCGTCCGACGCCCTGCGCACCGTGCAGAACGCCCCGTCCCTCATCGCTTATTTTCCATTCGATGGCGACGCCGCGAACCGCGTGCCCGGCGGCATGGCGCTCACGCCGGTCGGCAAGGCCGCATATGTGCGCGACGGCGCCATAACCGGCGGCAAAGACGATCAGGTCTATGCCACGGGCGAGGCGGACAACGGCTTCACGGGCGAGCTCGCCTTCGACCGGGCGAAAGGGCTCACGTTCAGCTTCTGGATGCGTCGCGACGACGCCTTCGGCGGCAACCGCTACGGCGGCGCCATCATCGGCCTGTTTGATCGCAGCACGGCGGAGGCGTTGCAGCCCCGCGTCGGCGTCGTCGCGGGATGGGGCGTGCTGCGGCACCTCAACGCCGAGGCCTACGACCGCGTCGGCGACAACCGATGGCGCCACTACGCGCTCCAGCTCACGCCGCCCGACGACAAGCAAAACGGCACGACGACATTCTACGTGGACGGCAAGCTCCAAAGCCAGGGCGGCTTCCGCTACGCTGACGACAACCGCTTTTTCCTGGGCGCCGTCTCCGATGCCGCCGCCCGCGGCTGCTACTTCGACGAACTGCGCATCTACAACGAAACGCTCCCCCCCGCCGCCATTCAGGCGCTCGGCGAACGCGTCGCCTACGAAATCCCCGTCGTGCTCCAGGCGTCCGGCGGCCACCACGACGCCGGCGACTACAACCCGCGCTCGCACATCGACGTCGCCCAGACCCTGCTCACGACCTACGAGCTGTTCCCGAAGAAATTCTTCGACGGGCAGCTCAACATCCCCGAAAAAGCCAACGGCATCCCCGACATCGTCGATGAAGCGCTCTGGGCGCTCCGGCTCTGGGACGGCCTCTACGACCCCGAGACCGGCGCCGTCCACAATGGAACGGAATCGCAGGGCGATCCGAACTTCATCCAGACCGTCGAGCTCGACGACAAGGGCGACTACGCCTGGGCGCCCGATTCGCAGGGCGCGCTCAACTACGCCGGCACGCTCGCCCAGGCCGCGCGCATCCTCGCCGCCTGCGGCAAGGCCGAGCAAGCCGCCGCCTCCATCGCGCGCGCCGAGAAAGCCTACGCCTGGGGCAAGGCCAACAAGCCCGACGTCAAGGACATCAAGGTCTTCGGCCGCTTCTACGTGGCCCCCCTCGCCTTCGCCGCCGCCCAGCTCCACCGCGCCACCGGCAAGGACGGCTACCACGAGGATTTCCTCGCCAACACGCCGTGGCGCGACAACCCCGAGGCGGAAATGATCGCCGGCGACGGCTCCTACGACCTCTCGCTCGCCGCCTACGCCTACGCTCTCATGCCGGACGCCAAGGCCGATGCCGCCATCAAGCGGGCCGTCCTCGCCAGCATCCGCCGCGAGGCGGACATGTACATCGCCGGCTCCTCCAAGATGGCCTACGCGTTCATCCGCCACCCCTGCGCGCCCATCACCTGGGGCACCGGAGCCTACCACAACTTCTGCATGCCGGCCCTGCACCTGGCCGCGCTGGCCGAATCGCCGGACGACCGCGCCCGGTACCGCGAATGGCTGATCCGCTCGGCCGACAACACGCTCGGCAGCAATCCGATGAACCTTTCGTGGGTCGTCGGCCTCGGGTCGCAAACCATCCGCGCCCCGCTCCACAACAGCCGCTACAGCCCGTTTGGCATGCCCGTCCGCGGCATGCAGTCCGAAGGCCCCAACCAGCGCGGCGCAGGCTACAACTACATCGAGACGGCGTACCCCAGGCACTCCAACGCCTTCGCCGTCATGCACGCCTTCATCGACTGCTCCTTCGCCATCGCCATGGACGAAGGCGTCGTCCCCCTCCAAGCCAAATCCATGGCGCTCTTCGGCGCCCTCCTCCCTGACTCGGCAAAATGACTCTTCTCTTCATCCGACATGGCCAAATGGCCGGAGACCCGTATGTCTGCCCCGAGCGCCCCGTCTCGGGCTGCTTGAGCCCCGAAGGCGTCGCCCAGGCGCGCGCGTTGCGCGACGCCCTGGCCTCGACGCCCGTCGCCGCCGCCTTCAGCTCCCCGTACGGACGCGCCTTGCAGACCGCCGAAATCGCCTTCGCGGATCGCGGCGTGCCCATCGCCATCGTGCCGGGGCTGGAGGAATGGAAGCCCGCGCCGGAAGTCCGAACCGCCACAAGCACGGTCTTCGAAGCCATGCAGGCGCGTGACCGCGAACGCTACGCCGAAGAGACCTGGAAGACGGAGCTGGGCGAAGGCGCGTTCGACGTCTATGCCCGCGTCGTCCCCGCCCTGCTGGGCGCGTTGGCCGACTTCGGCTGGCATCATCGCCAAGGCGGCTGGATCCCCGACCCGGGAACCGAGGAGGCGACCGTGGCGGTCGCCGCCCACGGCGGCAGCCTCAACGCGATGCTCGCGTTCGTCCTCGGCGTCATGCCGTTCCCCGTCGGGCGCTTCAGCTTCGACTTGACGGCCGTCGCCACCGTCAACTTCACCGAACGGCACGGCATCCACTACCCGACCCTGTCCTTCCAGGCGCCCGCCACACAGAGGCCGGGAACCCCGTCCTGAAGCAGAACACTGCAAACCACCGCCACGCCGAAGACCTGCACGACAAAAAAGACCATGATCGCCTCCCTCGTCCAATCCCTCTCCAACGTCGGCCCGCGTCGCGAAGACGGCGGCTGGGCCCGCGTCGCCACCCACAGCCACATGCTGCGCAGCCACGCCGTCGATTTTGATCAAGCCAAGCGCAATCTCGTCGATTGGGCCCGGGTGCGCGGCATTGCCGCCGTCGGCGTCGGCTCGCCTTGGGATCCCATCTCGGCCCGACGCTACCTCCAGTGCGAAACGGAGGATCGCGACGCCTACTTCGGCGGGCGCATCCCTTTGGAGACAGTGATGGATCGCGAGCCGATCAAGGCGCTCGTCCGCGATCTCAATCGCATGGGCGGCAGCCACACCCTCTTCTTCCTCGACAACGAAACGCCCAAGAACCGCCACGGCCACCTCTGGTACGTCGGCTTCGACTACCAGGTCCCCGCCTGGCACGACTACAGCCAGGACCGCCGCGTGCAGTTCTGGGACGGCGATCCCCGCGAAGACCCCAACGCGCTCACCGGCGGCTGCCACCGCCGCCGGACCTACGCCGAAGTCGTCGCGCGCCAGCGCCAGGCCGGCGCGCTCGCCATCTGGGCGCACCCCACAAGCTGGTGGACCCACCAGGACGCCTTCATCACCAACATCGCCGCCGAACTCGTCCCGCACCTGCACGCCGACGGCTTCCTCGACGGCATGGTCGTGCAAGGCTACGACGCCTTCCACCGCGCCTACCAGGCGCTCTGGTTCGACCTCCTCGACCGAGGTGCGCAAGTCCCCGGCTATGCCGAGCTCGACGCCTGCTTCGACCAGACGCCCATCGCCGCCGCAGGCACGTTCCTCAACTACGTCCCCACCCCGGCGCCCGTTCCCGATCTCGACACCATGATCCCGACGCTGCGCGCCGCCCGCCACTACGTCAGCAGCGGCCCGCATCTCGTGCTGGAAGTCGACGGACAGCCCATGGGTTCGCGCCTTCCCGGCGGCGCCGGCGCCCGCCATCGCGCAATCGTGACCGCCTGGCCCGCGCCGGGCGAAACCTGCCTGTCGCGCATCGAGCTGATCGGCCGCGGCGGCGCGACGCTGGCGCGCGTGGACGGCTTCACCGGCGGAACGCTCGAATTCGACGTCCATGGCGACGACGCCGGCGGCTGGCTCCTCGCCCGCGCCGTGGGCGAACACGACGACCCCGACCGACAGCGCCAGCAGCAAATCCGCCACTGCGCACTGACCAACCCCGTCTTCTTCGACGCCCCCCGCTCCTGCCGCCACGACGCCGTCACCGTGGATCTCACCGTCGAACCCGCGTCCGACGGCGCGGCGCGCGGCGCATCCTGGACGCTCGTCACCGCCGCCGGCGACCCCCTCGCCCAAGGCGTGTTCGACGCCTTCCCCCTCAAGCTCCAGACGCACCCCTTCTTCCGCCTGCTCGTGCGCTATCCCGACGGACGCCGGCGCGACATCCCCCTCGCCATGGCCAACGCCCCCCTGCGCGCCCATATCGACCATCTCGCCGACGGCCATTTCCGAACCGACAACCCCGCCCTTGAACACGGCGACGTCCCCGTCGGCGCTTTCCGCTTCGACGCCGTCCGCGCCGCCCTCGCCACTCAAACGCTGCTCGTGTAACGCCCCCTCGCTCCCGTTCAACACGATTCCTTTCGCCTGCGCTTTCCGAGTTACGCGAACCCCTGCGCTGGATATGCGTGCGATGCGCAGCGCAGTGGATGCGGCATCACTGATCAGTCCAAACAGACCGATTAGACCGGGTTGGGTGTTGAATTCAAGCCCGGGTTTAACCATGTTCCTTGATTTGTGACAAAACAAGGAAAAACAGGGCAGACCCGAATGGCAACGATGCAACATTGATGGCGTAATGCTAGCCGACTCCGAAGACGGAAGCAAGCAAGAGATCGCAAATCAGCGCACATTGCGCGGTTTCAGGACAAAAAGCCCCTTCGTCATCGCCCATGCCTGGAGCTTCGGCATGCGCTTGAGCGCATGGTTCGGCCCCCACGTGTCTGAATAGAGAATTTCGTCGGTTCGGTCGTTGTAGCCGATGATCATGCGGATGTGCCCAAACGCGCCTTGCGCGCCCAGAGGCGGCTCCTCGGGATACATGCCGACAAGGCACGACCAGAGCAACGGCACGCCCTGGCCGACGTAATTGCGGATGTCCTTTTCAAACTGGGCGAGATTCTGCTTCTGCGAGGCGCGAGCCTCCAACAGGATCTCAGGATCCATTGCATTCCAGATCGCCGGCAGGTTGACGGCGCGATCCACGGTGTATTGTTGCCAGTCGATGGTGGGTTTCTTCGCGCGCTTCGCGGCGTTGTTGTACTGGTTGATCAGCTTTTCATGCGGACTGCCTTTGAAACCGCCGCGGTATGTCGAGGGGATGAGATCGCGCTTGTCGAGCTGGAAGGTCCGGCCCACGAGCCCGATCGCGTTGACCATGCCCTCGATCGAGGTGCCGCTCTCGGCGGCGGTCTTCGCAAGCTGAGCGATCTGGTGCTGGTCCACGTTCAGACCGTAGTAGCGCAGGACGCGCTCCGAGGTGGCCGCCGCGCAATAGCCCTTCTGCCCTTGGTCGACCATCGGAACGCCGTCCACCCACACATCCCCCTCCGGCGTGCGGCGGATGTTGTCCGTGAGCCGCCGCGCCGCGCCAAGCGCCATCGCCGAGGCGCCGCCGGTGGCCGAGGCCATCGTGCGCGCGGCGCGGACGGGAACGAGCAGCACGTTGATGTATTCCGCGTTGTACGGCACGTTCACCCCTCTCGAACGATGCGGCATCACGCACGCCCATTCAAGCTGGATCGGCGGGCTCGACTTGACCCATTGGTGACGCTGCACAATGTAGTTTGCACGCCGATTTGCCACGCGAACCGCGGCGCCGGGATCCTTCGCAAACGCCGCCAGCTTCTCGCGCACCGATTCGACAAGCACCTCGAACTCGGCCTGCGTCCGAGATCCGGCGTCGCCCTTGTTGTAGACCGAAATCTCGACGCGCGTCACCGCCTCGCCTTCAAAGTACACGCGCGCTTCGCAAACCTCGAGGCCGAACAAACGCAAGTTGCGCCGATCCGTCGAAATCGCCGCCCGACCCGGGTCGAGGATGCGGAACCCGATGTCACGGCGATTCGCTGCAAAATCCTCGGCCGTGCCGGTCCATCCGGCGGGATCGGCGAAAATTTCGCCCAAATCAGAACCGCTCGGCGCCGACGCCGAAGTCGGTGACATCTGCGCCCAAGCATGACCGCAAGCAACGACAAGCAAGATTGTGGAAGAAATGTGTCGGGGTTTCATAAGGAAGCTCCTTTCCAGAATTCATGACGTTTGTTCAAGGCAACGCCGCAAATAAACACGCTCATTGTAATCTTTCATCATTCGTCATTCAATGAAAAGTCTCGCGGTATCGATTGTGCGGAAAGGGGACGGACCCTGGTATAAAAATGTACAGAACAATATATCCGCCTCCCCTTTAAAGAGTTAGGGCTGGGGAGAAATCCCCAGCCCTAACGATTGCCTTTTCAAAACTACTCGATGGCGATCTCGAACTCTCCCTTGGCGGCGGTCACGCGGACCGTCGCCTCGCCGGAGAAGTCGCCCTGGAGGATGGCGCGCGCGATCGGCGTCTCCAGATCGGTCTGGATGTGGCGCTTGATCGGCCGGGCGCCGTACACGGGGTCGTAGCCGCGTTCGACGAGCAGCGACAGGGCCGCGTCGTCCACGTCGAGCTTCAGCCCGCGCTCGCGCAGGCGTCCTTCGAGGTCGCGCAGCATCAGCTTCGCGATCAAGCGGATCTCCGTTTCGTCAAGCGGCTTGAAGACGACGATCTCGTCGAGCCGGTTGAGGAACTCGGGGCGGAACGTCTCCTTGAGCAGCCCCATGACGGCCCCGCGCGCCTCGTCGGTGATCTCGCCCTTCTGCGAGAGCCCTTCGAGGAGGAACTGCGAGCCGAGGTTGCTCGTCATGATGATGATCGTGTTGCGGAAGTTGACCGTGCGCCCGTGGGAGTCCGTCAGCCGCCCGTCGTCCAGGACCTGCAGGAGGATGTTGAAGACGTCGGGATGCGCCTTCTCGATCTCGTCGAGGAGCACGACGGAGTACGGCTTGCGGCGGACGGCCTCGGTGAGCTGGCCGCCCTCTTCGTAGCCGACGTATCCCGGAGGCGCGCCGACGAGCCGGGAGACGGAGAACTTCTCCATGTACTCGGACATGTCGATGCGCACCATCTGCGTCTCGGAGTCGAAGAGGTCGGCGGCGAGCGTCCGCGCCAGCTCGGTCTTGCCGACGCCGGTGGGGCCGAGGAAGAGGAACGAGCCGATCGGCCGGTTCTTGTTCTGGATGCCGGCCTTGGCGCGCAAGACGGCGTCCGCGACGGCCTGCACGGCCTCGTCCTGGCCGATGACGCGCTCGTGGAGGTGCTCGGGCAGGCGCAGCAGCTTCTCGCGCTCGGATTCGACGAGCTTCGTCACGGGGATGCCGGTCCAGCGCGCCACGACCTCGGCGATCTCCTCCTCGGTGACCTCCTCGCGCAGCAGGCGCTGGCCGGGCTTCGTCTCGGCTTCCTTCTGAAGCGCCTCGAGCCGGCGCTCGATTTCGGGGATCGTGCCGTGGCGGAGCTTGGCGGCCTTGTCGAGGTCGTAGGCGCGCTCGGCGGCGGCGCACGCGTTGCGCGCCGTCTCCAGCTCCTCGCGCGCGGCGCGGATCTTCTCGATCACGGCCTTTTCGGCCTGCCACTGGAGCCGCATCGCGTCGGCGCTCGCGCGCAGATCGACCAGCTCCTTGCGCAGCGCCTCGAGCCGCTCGCGGCTCGCCGGGTCCTTCTCCTTCTTGAGCGCCGTCTCCTCGATTTCGAGGCGCATGACCTTGCGCGTCACCTCGTCGAGCTCGGCCGGCATCGAGTCCATCTCCGTGCGGATCGAGGCGCACGCCTCGTCCACCAGGTCGATGGCCTTGTCCGGCAGGAAGCGGTCGGAGATGTAGCGGTCGGAAAGCACGGCGGCCGAGACGATCGCGGCGTCCTGGATGCGGACGTTGTGGTAGAGCTCGAAGCGGTCGCGAAGGCCGCGCAGGATCGAAATCGTGTCCTCGACGGTCGGGGCGTCGACGGTGACCGGCTGGAAGCGGCGCTCGAGGGCGGCGTCCTTCTCCATGTGCTTGCGGTACTCGTCGAGCGTCGTGGCGCCGATGCAGTTGAGCTCGCCGCGCGCCAGCATCGGCTTGAGCATGTTGGCGGCGTCCGTCGAGCCCTCGGTCTTGCCGGCGCCGACGATCGTGTGGATCTCGTCGATGAAGAGGACGATGGCGCCCTCGGCGGCCTTGATCTCGTTGAGGACGGCCTTGAGCCGCTCCTCGAACTCGCCGCGGTACTTCGCCCCGGCCATGAGCGCGGTCATGTCGAGCGCGTAGATGCTCCGCCCCTTCAGGTTCTCCGGGACGTCGCCGCGCACCACGCGCTGGGCGAGGCCCTCGACGATGGCCGTCTTGCCGACGCCCGGCTCGCCGATGAGCACGGGGTTGTTCTTCGTCTTGCGTGAAAGGATGCGGGTGACGGCGCGGATCTCGGCATCGCGCCCGATCACGGGGTCGAGCTTGTTCTGGCGCGCCAGCTCGACCAGGTCCACGCCGTACTTCTTGAGCGCCTCGTACTGGGATTCCGGCGAATCCGTCGTCACGCGCTGGCTGCCGCGCACCTCCTTCAAGGCCGCGAGCACCGACGCCAGGTCGAGGCCCGCCTGCCGCAGGATGCGCGTCGTCTCGGAATGCTTGTCGCCATCCAGCATGGCCAGCAGCAAGTGCTCGACCGAGATGTATTCGTCCTTCAGGCGCTTCGCATGGTCCTCGGCCTTGACCATCATCGCCTGGAACTCCTGGGACACGTAGATCTTCCCCGTCTCGACCGACTGCCCGCTGACGCGCGGCATCCGGTCAAGCGCGGCCTCGACGGCGGCGAGCGTCGTCGCCGTGTTCGCGCCGACCTTTTCCAAAATGTTCGGCACCAGGCCGTTCTCCTGCGTCAGCAGGGCATGGAGCACGTGCGGCACGTCCACCGTCTGGTGGCTGTACCGCAACGCGGTCTGCTGGGCGGAATGAATGGCTTCCTGGGTTTTCTGAGTCAGTTTCTCGTTCATGGTTGCGGTTCTCCTTTTTCCTATTTTTGGTTTGAAATCCTTCTACACGCCTCAATGAATGCAGAATCCGTGCCAGCCCCCCTCCACGCTCGCCTCCATCCCAAGTGGGACACAATTTCCCTCCACGTCCCTTGTCCTGCGCCACTTTGCCCCCTTTCACAACCCAAGACGTGCTTCAACCCAATCAAGCCCTGCTTCAACCCAATCAAGCCCTGCTTCAACCCAATCAAGCCCTGCTTCAACCCAATCAAGCCCTGCTTCAACCCAATCAAGCCCTGCTTCAACCTAATCAAGCCCTGCTTCAACCTAATCAAAACTTGCTTCAATTCAATCTTGAATGTTTCTTCCAGATTACAGTGCTTGTGGCAGAGTGCCGACGCCGCCACCCGCGCTGAGTGCAGGCGGCCTGGAAGACAACAAGACCTCTATAATCTTGAAGATTTCTTCAAGATTATTGTTGATCCGTAATCAGAAAAGGTATAGAATAGGCGGCAGTTTTAAAGAGGCGGAGCAATCTGGAAGGTGTTTCGTTTGCAATCTGGACGTCTGAAATCTTGAATGATGGTCTAAATCTTGAGGCGGAGGCGAAAATGAGCGGGAATCAGCAAGACAAGCGGTGGGGGCCGCGGCAGCAGGGCAAGCCATGGGAGTTGCGGTCACAAGACGAGCGATGGGAACCCAAGCAGTGGTCGGATTTTCCGTTGCTGGATCGTCGCATAGATGAGGCGGCGACCCTCCTCAAGGTGGCGGCGTTGCCGGTGGTCGGCGCGGCGGTCGTGGCGGGCAGCGCTGTTGGAGCCGGCGTCAAGGCGGTGCGCAAGTGGAGCAACTATCGCCCGCCGCGCCGGAAGCTGCTCAAACGTCCGGAGCCCGAGGAAGTTCTTGGGCAATGGATGCGGGTTCAAAAGCAGCGCGATCCCGTTGAGGCGCTGCGCTTTGGCGCGATGCTGCTCAACGTCTCGCAATACGTCGATTGTTCGCCGATCCATCGCAACAAGCGCATCGTGGCGCGCAACCCCGGCCTCAAGGGCTGGCTCCGCGACCATTGCCGCGACATCAACTACGTCACGGCGATGTCGTACCGCAAGCTCGCCCAGACGGTGTGCCAGGCAATCGGGCTTCCGGAGTTCCTGCCGCTGGAATGGGTGATGCCGGGGACGGAATCGCAAGACGAGACGCGCGAACTCAATCCCGAGCACAAGGCGGGGATGAAGCTCAAGCGCAAGGACTTCCTCCGCCAGATCCAGACGTGCCGCGAGAAGCTTGTCAAGCTGCTGGACGGCGCGAAGAACGTGGACCAGCTCAATGCGGCGCTCGACGGCGTGACGAACGGCCATCGGCACCGGAAAACTGTCAAGATTACGGAAACGAATCCCAAAACTGCATCTGAACGCGGCCTCCGGCACCTTCGTGCCGTGCGCGATGCGCTCCAGGCGCTCCCGCCAGACCAGCCCATCGCCGCCAAAGGCGATTTTTTGGCTCTGATCGACGACTTGAAACGCCAGGTCGAGAGCCGCCCCGCCTGACCGCGGTCGCCACCCGACGGTCAAGGCGCCGTTTCAACGCCGTTTGAGAGGACGGTGTGGGAGGCCTTTGCTTCAAAAGGGGTTCCTGTGTGGAAAGGTCGAGACCAAGGCTCCATGATCTCGAAAAATCATTCAAGATTTAAGGTGACCGAGTTTCACGACCGCATGGCAGAGGCATCTCCTGTGCTTCGCAGAAGCAGGCAAGACTCTGTACGGGATTTGAGACAAGATATTGTAGCTGTAATATGGAAGGCTTCTTCAAGATTATTGAAGTTTCCCACTCGCTGTTCGCCACGCCGCAGCGCGATGTGGCAGAGTCAGCACCGTTCCACTTGATATAATAATATTGAAAAAATCTTCAAGATTATTGAAGTCTGTTCGCCAGGGACTTGCGCGTTGGCGGATGTGCCTGTGGTGTCAACATCAATACAGTGCCTCCTCGCCCCTTCTCGTCCTTTTCTGTCTCTCGTCCTTTTCTGTCTGTTGTTGCATCTGTCTGTTGTTGTACCTGCAGGGCGTTTTGGCTATACTGGGCGCCATGCTTTTTCCCAGCTTCCCCTGGGCGCTGACGATCGGCGCGGGCTTGGCGGCGCTCTGCCTCGGCAGCGCGTTCCGCGCCGCGCGGCGCAAGCGCCTCGTCAACAATCTGCCCACGAGCCCGACGACGGGCGTCTTCATCGGCCTCGTCGAATTGAAGGGCACCGCCGAGGCCGAGGCCGCGCAGCCGTGCTTCCTCGCCGACCTGCCGTGCGTCTACCACCGTTGGGAGGTGCAGGAGCGCTGGACGCGCCAGACAACCGAGACCGTCCGCGACGCCAAGGGCAACACGTCAACCCGCACGAAGACCGAAAGCGGATGGAAAACCGTGGCAAAGGGCGGACGCACCATGCCGTTTTATCTCAGGGACGACGCCGGCGTGATCCGCATCCAGCCCGAAGGCGCGGAGATCCATGCCGACGTGGTCTTCAGCGAGACCTGCAGCCCGCGCGACGCGCTTTACTATGCCAAAGGGCCGCGAGCCGCGATCGCAAACTCCGACCACCGGCGTCGCTTCGCCGAATACGCCATCCCCCTGCACGCGTCCATCTACGTCATGGGGCAGGCGCGGGAGCGCGACGACATGGTCGCCCCGGAGATCGCCGCCAACGAACATGCCCCGGTGTTCTTGATCTCGACGCGCACCGAGGAGCAAGTCGCCGTCGGCCATGCCGGCGCCTATTGGGGGATGCTGGCCCTGGGCCTCCTCCTCGCGCTCGGCGCCATGGCGCTCCAGCTCCACCTCCACGACTTCGTCGGCGCCGATCACCCCAGGCCCTTCGTCCATGTGGCGGGAGCCTTCGCGGTCGCCGTGCTGCTCGGCTGGACGTGGATGGCGTACAACAGCCTCGTCGAACTCCGCCAGCGCGTCCGCCAGGCCTGGGCGAACATCGACGTGCAGCTCAAACGGCGCGCCGAGCTCATCCCGCGCCTCGTCGAGACCGTCGTCGGCCTGCGCGACCACGAACGCACCATCCAGACGCAGCTCGCCCGGCTCCGCGCCGAAACCCTCGCCACGACGCCGGGGCAGGCCGGGCCGGAGCCCTCGGCCTGCGGCGCCTCGATCGCCGCCATCGTCGAGCACTACCCCGAGCTCGTCACGAACGACGCCTTCCTCGCCCTGAGCCAAGAGCTCGCCGCGACCGAGGACCGCATCGCCATGGCCCGCGACTACTTCAACAGCATCGCCACCTTCTACAACACCCGTCTCGAAACCCTCCCCGAGATGTTCGTCGCCCGCCTCGGCGGCCTCCGCCGCCGGCCGCTCATGGATCTGCGCGACTTCGAACGCGAGCCGATCTCAATCAGCCTCCAGGAATGACCGTCGAAGACAGATTCCAATCGATTTCCGTGTGATGCAATTTGAACTTAACAAGTCGCGAAAGGTATGGCATAATTGAATAAAAGAAAGCCCGCGATTTATCTTGCGCTCTCAAAAATCAGAAAACCGTCATCAGGCGGCACTGATTTTGGTGTCTGAATTTCCATGTACAAAACACTATTCTCCTGCTATCATCTTCCTTGATCATGAAAACCGACAACGCCCGCACCTTGAAGATTGACATCCGTTCCCTCGGATACGATTCTGGCGCCCGCAGCCGTAAAACCGTTGAGAATCCGGCTTTCGAGGGGTTGGATTACCGATACATGTTTGAAAACTCCTACGACGCGGTTGTCGTGGCGGGCAAAGCGGGCAACATCCAGGCTTGCAATGAGCGAGCGGTATCGTTCTTCAGATACAGTGATGCCGTCGAGCTCGAAAATCTGACGCTCCATGCCCTCGTTGCCGGCATGACCGACTCGCTTCTCGCCAATATCGCCGCCGTCATCCAAGAGCGTCGCTACATGCGCATTCAGGCCTTCGCGATTCGCAAGGACGAGACATTTTGTGCCGTTGAGATCATCGTCATGGGCGTCCGCAAGGAAGCGTCCGAAACAATCTGCTACATGATCCGCGACATCCAGGCAAGGCATCATGCCGAGCAGACGCTGCTATCTGCTTTCCATGCCATGGACAACACGGATTCGAGCATCGGCATCGTCGATCTTGACGGCAAGATCACGTATGGCAACCGCAAGATGATCTCCATGCTCGGCGATGGCGATGAATCGCAGGTGATTGGGCGTCCGCTGGCTACTTGGTTTGACAACGAGACGGTCATTAGCCCCATGATTGAATCTGTGATGAAAGGCGAAAAATGGACGACCGAGATGAAGGTCGGCGAGGCCGTCGGCGCCAATTATCTGCGCATTTCGGTCGTTCCGGACATCAACGAGGACGACCAGCTTTTGGGGATGGTGATTTCCGTGGTTGATGTGACCGACCGGCGGCGGGCCGAGATGGCCGAATACCAGCTTGAGCGTGATCGCGTGATGATGGAAAGCCTTTCCGAGGCCTGCCACGCCATCGGCCAGCCGGCGACCGTTTTGCTGACCAGCATTGAGGTGCTCAAGGATTCGCCGAACATCGACACAGAATCCCGCCGCCAAGTTGAGGACATGTGCTACGCCGCTGTGCTGGATCTGCGCCAATGCCTTAAAAACATGAATGCCGCTCGCATGAGCGTCAAGAATTCAATTACAGGAGGTTCGGCATGAACAATCTTGATCGCAGCATTCCGATCCCCGAGACGGCGTCCGTTCCCGTGCTCCGCTTGATCTGTCTGGCGATCCAGCAGGCTGGCATGTATGGCATCAACCACAATGTCGCGCAGCTTGCGATTCAGGAGGCCTTCGCTCGGCTGGAATCGACACTTGCCTTGCACGGTGCGATTGAATTCGCGGTAAGCAACGGCGAACTCCTCGTCAACGGCGCCCTGCTCAGTTCCAAGGACGGATCGATCGCCAACATGGTTTCGCGCATCGAACAGCACAAGCTTGGCGGGATTCTCATCCTGTCCGCGATTGATCTTGAGGACTTCGCCACCTTCATCCGGCTTATGTCCACTCCTCCCGCCGCCCTCGCCAATCTCGGCGGTTTGCGCCAGGCGTTGGAAGACATCGGACTGCACAGCATCCAGATCATCGCCACCGAATACCGAAAAGTGCCTGAAGGGGAGCCAGAGATGATTTCTGCATCCCCCGAGAACAAGGTCTTCTCGCTTGATGGCGCTCCCGGAGGCGTGCATGATCTCTCCGCAGAACTTAAGGGATCCTCGCCGTTCGCGGCGCCATTTGCGGCGTCTCATGACGCTGGGTCTGAAGCGCAGGAAGCCCTTAAACGCCGCCGTCGCGAAAACACCCAGAAGATGGCCTCCCTTTTACGCGACACGGCAGCTCTGCTCGAGAGTTCAGGCACGCTTCCGCCAGAGATCCAGCATAAGCAAATCCTCACGGCAATCGAGCGCATTCTCAAGCTTCTTGAGTCAACCTCGGCCGAAACCCGCAAGCATATCAATCACCTGGCTGGAAAAGTCGAGGCCGATCGCCAGACGATCGCCAGCATCGAATCCGCCGCCCGCCGCCGCGGCATTGGCTTCAATCTCACCCGCAAAGAGCTTCTCGGCCAGTATGCGGAAATCAACCAGGAATTTCTGCAGCCTGTTACGGTCTCCGCCGGGGCGCTCGATCTTCTGCTCTCCGGTCGATGCGGCAAACTCAGTGCTTCTCAACAAGAACTCGTCCGCCTCGCCTTCGAAGGCATGGAACGCGTGAACCAGCTCATCGCCTACACCAACCGCATCAGCGGCCTTCCCGAAAGCCTCCATCCCAACGCCGATGTCATCCGAGACTCGTATGGGAACAGCGAGGAGTGAGGAGTGCGTAGAGAGGAGTGAGGAGTGCGTAGAGAGGAGTGAGGAGTGTTGGCTGGGGGCACCCCAGACCCCTTTTTTAGTGAGGAGAGCGTAGAGCATAGAGAGGAGTTCAGGCTGGGGACACCCCAGGCTCCAGTTGTGACCTCCTTTTCTGTGTCTTTCAGTGTTTTCTGTGGACAAAAGCGTCACTCGCGCCAATCCGCCTGCGCAGGTAAAATCCCGGGGTCTGGGGCGGGAGCCCCGGCGGAAACTCCTCTCTCCTCACCCCTCACTACGCTCCAAAACCGGGGTCTGGGGCGGGAGCCCCGGCGGAAGCTCCTCTCTCCTCACCCCTCACTACGCTCCAAACAACCATGTTGAAAGGTAGCGTTCGCCCGAGTCGGGGAGCAACGCGACGATGCGCTTGCCTTCATACTCGGGCTTCCGGCCCAGACGCAGCGCCACGGCCAAGGCGGCGCCGGATGAAATGCCGATGAGCAGGCCTTCCATTGTCGCGGCCCGCCGGGCCGTCTCGCCCGCCTCTTCCGCCGAGACGGTCTCAATTTGATCGACAACGGCGGGATTGTAGTTCTTCGGGATGAAGTTCGCGCCGATGCCCTGGATCTTGTGAGGCCCCGCCTTGCCGCCGGAAAGCAGCGGCGAGGCGTCCGGCTCGACCGCGACGACCTTCACGCCCGGAACCTCGGCCTTCAGCGCCTCGCCCGTGCCCGACAGCGTTCCGCCCGTGCCGACGCAGGCGACGAACGCGTCGACCCGCCCGCCCGTGTCCCGCAGGATTTCGCGCGCGGTGGTCCGACGGTGCGCCTCGGCGTTCGCCGGGTTGTCGAACTGCTGCGGAATGAAGGAGCCCGGCGTTTTCGCCTGGATCTCGACCGCCTTGTCCACGGCTCCTTGCATGCCCAGGTCGCCCGGCGTCAGAACGATCGCGGCGCCATAGGCCTTGAGGATCTTCTGCCGCTCCACGCTCATCGTCTCGGGCATCGTGAGAACGAGCTTGTAGCCCCGGATCGCGGCGATCAGCGCCAGCCCGATGCCCGTGTTGCCGCTCGTCGGCTCGACGATGAGGCCGCCCGGCTTCAGCTTGCCCTCGCGTTCGGCGGCATCGACCATGAACAGCGCCGCGCGATCCTTCACGCTCGAAGCGGGGTTGAAGCATTCCAGCTTCGCCACGATTTCCGCGCCCCCGTCGTTCATCTTGTTGATTCGCACGAGCGGCGTCCCGCCGATCAGCTCGCCCACATTGCCGTAAATTTTTTCCATGAATCCGACTTTCTCCTATGATCCTCCGCCATTGTGGCAGTGAAGCGTCGCCATTGTACCGAAAACCGTTTTCTTCTGGCAAGCCACAACCTTTTTGGGGACAGACCCCGAAAAAGGTTGGCGTTGTGAAATCCAGGCAAACATGGTAGGATGCTTCCAGTTTCAGCAAGCGTGTCCAAAGGAGCCTGGCGCAAAGCGATGGCAAGGCATGCCAATTCCAAGGATGCTTCCAGTTTCAGCAAGCGTGTCCAAAGGAGCCTGGCGCAAAGCGATGGCAAGGCATGCCAATTCCAAGGATGCTTCCAGTTTCAGCAAGCGTGTCCAAAGGAGCCTGGCGCAAAGCGATGGCAAGGCATGCCAATTCCAAGGAGGTGTCATGATGAAAGGGAATCTGTCTGCAACAGGAGGCGTTCTCGTTGCCATGTGCGCGGCGTGTGCGTTGTTTTGCCACGCTCAGGAAGAAGAGGGCAAAACGTCTCGCCACGCTCTTCAAGTTCTCAACGAAAGAATCCGCGAGTTTGAAGACTCCGGGCGGAAGCGGTCCCAGCTTGTTGAAATGTCGCGGAAGATAATCCGCGAGATGGACGCTCCGCCTTGGGCGTCGGCGCAAAGATGGCGGCTGGAAGTGCCGAAGGTCATGACGTCTGATCTCGAGGCTTATTTGAAAGACGTCTGGAGCGTTCGGTCGATCGAAGTCAGGCGTGATTGCGCGGAGTGGTTTCTTCTTGTCCAACTTGATGATCGTGTCAGCGTCGTCGTCTATTCAGGGGATGTTTTGCCAGACCCCGCCTTGGCAGGAAGCCACGGCCACGAAGTGGTGTGGGGCGACGGGGTCAAGCTGGCGAGAAAGCGAATCCGCCGCTAATCGCATCAGATGAACGTCTCGAATTGGCGATGCAAGTCCATGCCGAATGTTAAAAGGAGGTTTACCGTGCTGAGGAAAATGTTGTTTGCCGCGTTTTGTCTGTCAGTCATGCCATTGCACGCCTCTGAACCGGCCTCGAATTTCCGGTATGCAGACGCCCAGGCGTTTCTTGTGCACCACGCAACCAACCAGCAAGCCTCCGCACGGGACGCGGCGCTTTTTTGCATCGCTCGGCAGTACTCTGGCCTTTGGCTTGAAAAAGAGGTTGTCCAAGACGCCTTTGATCAATCCTTGAACCGCGCGATGGGAGGCATGAAGGCCGTGGCAACCAACGAAACATGGTCTTCGGATCTCGACGTCGTTTTGTGCCTCGCCCCTCGTTCAGCGGCCGTGAATTTCGGTGATGGATTCCATGCCTTGTGGAAACAGCATCGAGCATGGAAACCCGCCAAAAAGGCGGCGGCTGACTTTGCCGCCGCCTATTCTGGAACAAACGCCCTCGTCGAAGCGACGGTCAAGTGGATTGCATCGGACTATCCTGATTTCGTCGAGGTGGCGGATCAGGAGGTTGTTGCCTTTTTATCGGCGCTGACCTTGGACGATCTCGTCAAGCGGAAGGACGCCGTCCTTTGCTCATGCTTGTTGATCGAATACTTTTGGCGGAACACATCGGGAAAAACAGCCGAGGAATTTCACAGGATCCGACGGATGGCCGTCGACGAAATTCCGAACGCATGGAACGAAGAGCAAAAGTGCTATGTTTTCCCCGGGTCAGCCAACGGAGCTTTTGTGGACACATGCGTCGCCGTCATCATCCGAGGCGGATTTTACGGCGTCGATTCCCATTGGTGGCTAAGAACTTTGGGAACCTGGGGCCACAAGGTTTCGGTGGAGTAAAAGCACGGAAGGCAAAAAACCGGGATCCGAGGCAAGCCGCTTCGCGGCAGGGCTTCGCGGCTAGGGGTTGGGGGTTCGTGCCGGAGGGCTGTAATTTCGTAATTCGTAATTTCAACAAACCCCGGCGAAATCTCCTCTCCACGCTCTTCTCACTTCTCTCTAGACGAAAACGCCCGCGCAGGGCGCGGGCGATTTCGTCTAGTTCGTCTTGCGACCGGCGATGCCGACCGTGCTCTCGCGGGCCTTTTCGTGGGGGCGGAGCTTGCGGCAAGCCGCGCCGGCCTGCCACATTTCGCTGTTGGCCATGTCGTCGAGCTGCGCGTCGAGCTTCTCCTTGTAGTCGGGCGTGCCGCAGTCGCGAAGGACTTCCTTGCACTCCTTGCCGGAGACGACGGACTGGTAGAGCTTCTTGAAGACGGGGAGGTTCGCCTTCTTGAAGATCGGGCGCCACTTGAGCGCGCCGTGCTGGGCCGTGGCCGAGCAGTTCTTGTACATCCAGTCCATGCCGTTTTCATCGACCAGGCGGATGAGGCTCTGGGTGAGCTCCTCGACCGTCTCGTTGAACGCCTCGCTCGGATCGTGGCCGTTTTCGCGGAGGACTTCGTACTGCGCCTCCAGCATGCCCGCCAGCGCGCCCATCAGGGCGCCGCGCTCGCCGACGAGGTCGGAGGTGACTTCCTTCCTGAAGGTGGTCTTGAAGAGGAAGCCCGAGCCGATGGCGATGCCGATGGCCTGGCAGCGCTCTTCGGCCTTGCCGGAAGCGTCCTGGTAGACCGCGTAGCTGGAGTTGATGCCGGCGCCGCTGAGGAAGTTGCGGCGGACGTTCAGGCCGGAGCCCTTCGGCGCGACCATGATCACGTCGATGCCCTCAGGGGGAATGATGCCGGTCTGGTCGGCGTACTCGATCGAGAAGCCGTGGGAGAAGTAGAGGGTCTTGCCCTTCGTCAGGTGGGGCTTCACGGTCGGCCAGATGATGCGCTGGGCGGCGTCCGTGACGAGCATCTGGATGATCGTGCCCTTTTCGCAGGCTTCCTCGATCTCGAAAAGCGTCTCGCCGGGAACCCAGCCGTCCTTCACCGCGCGATCCCAGTCCTTCTTGAACTGCTTCGACTGGCCGATGATCACATTGAAGCCGTTGTCGCGCATGTTGAGCGCCTGGGCGGGACCCTGGACGCCGTAGCCGAGGACGGCGATGACGTCCTTCTTCAAAACCTTGCGCGCCTTCGCGAGGGAGAACTCCTTGCGCGTGACGACTTCCTCCTTGACTCCGCCAAAATCCATGATTGCCATGACCGATTGCTCCTTAATTGTATTTGAAAAAGTGGTTGCCTCACTAGGATTTGAACCTAGACAAACTGATCCAGAGTCAGTTGTGCTACCGTTACACCATGAGGCAATGACGAGTTGAACTTGCTGGACTCAATCCATGCAGTATAGAACATTGCTTCGCCGCTTTGCAACCGTTTTTTTCCATCGAGCGAAGCCCGATGGAAAGAGAGAGCAGGGAGGAGTGAGGAGAGAGGAGTTTTTGTCCACAGAAAACACAGAAAGGGAGGTCGCAACAGGGGTCTGGGGTGTCCCCAGCCTGAACTCCTCTCTACGCTCTACGCACTTCTCACTAAAAAAGGGGCCTGGGGTGTCCCCAGCCTGAACTCCTCTCTATGCTCTACGCTCTCCTCACTAAAAAAGGGGTCTGGGGTGTCCCCAGCCAACACTCCTCACTAAATCCCAAATCCCAAACTCCAACTTGCTTTCTGTCGGCCTCCTGTGCGATAATGCCGCCGCCGAGCCGATAACAACCCCATGGAGCGAGACATGGCCATCAAAGTCTTCGATCGATTCCCCGGAGCCAACGCAAGAATCCTGTCCGTGCGCAACGACGCGCCCGCGCCCGAGGTCGTCTTCACGCCCGACCCCTGCGGCGGGACGGAAGCGCTCTGGTTCAACTTCCGCATTCACGATCCGTCGCCGCCCGCCAACAGTGCGCCGGAGTCGCTCAAGCTCTCCCTCGTGTTTTTCGACACGCTGCTCGGTGGTTGCAATCCCGCCACCATTCGCCCCGTTCTGCGCGAACGCGGCAAGGCCTGGAGCCGCCTCCGTTCCCCGGAGGTCAAGACGGAGCCCGACGGACTTCAGACGCTCTCGTGGTCCATTCCCTATCCCATTGAGCCGCATGAATTCGCGCTGTGCATGCCCTATGGCACAAACGAGCTGTCAACCGTCATGGCCCAGTGCAGGGGCTATTGGACCTTGAACGGCATCGGCCTGACGCAAGGCGGCCGGATCCTGCAGCGGCTGTCCAACGACATCCTCAAGGACTGCAAGGCCTGCCCGAACCCGCACGGACTCTACATCGTCGCCCGCCAGCACGCGGGCGAGACGCCCGGCTCGTGGGTGCTTGATGGCATGCTCTCCGCCTTCTCGCGCGCCAAGCCCGTGAACTGGTGCGTCTGGGTCGTCCCGTTCGCGAATCTCGACGACGTGGTTTCCGGGGCCTACGGCAAAGACCCCTTCCCGCACGACCTCAACCGCGCCTGGGGCGATCCGCCGATGCGCCACGAAACGCTCGTCATGCGCAAGGACATCCACCGCTGGGCGCAGCGCTGCAAGCCCCAGCTCGTCCTGGATCTGCACGCGCCGGGCGGGTCGGAAGACGAAGGCGTCTATGCCTTCACGAAACAGGACGCCGCGCCCGACGTCGCCAAGGCGAACCAGGCGTGGCTCAACCTCTTCGCCCAGGCGCTCGGGTCGGAGTACGCCTCCGAAACGTTCGCGCGCGTGGCAAACTACCCGTCGCGCTGGCCCCTGCCCAGGCTTGTGGACTTCGTCCACGACGCCATCGGCACCGCCGCCCTCTCCCTCGAAACGCCCTACTGCTCCATCCGCGGCACGACGCTCCTGCAAAAGAACTACCGCGAAATCGGCGGACGCCTCGCCTCCGCCATCCTCGGCCGCTGGGGCAGGGGGTGAAAGAGGAGTGATGAATGATGAGAGAGGAGCGAGGAGTGAGAAGAGCGTAGTTCAGGCTGGGGGCGCCCCAGACCCCTTTTTTAGTGAGGAGGGCGTAGAGCGTAGAGAAGAGTGTTGGCTGGGGACACCCCAGACCCCTGTTGCGACCTCCCTTTTTGTGTTTTCTGTGGACAAAAACGCCACTCACGCCAATCCGCCTACGCAGGTAAATTCCCGGGGTCTGGGGCGGGAGCCCCGGCGGAAACTCCTCTCTTCTCACTCCTCACTACGCTCCAAAACCGGGGTCTGGGGCGGGAGCCCCGGCGGAAACTCCTCTCTTCTCACTCCTCACTACGCTCCAAAACCGGGGTCTGAGGCGGGAGCCCCGGCGGAAACCCCTCTCTTCTCTCTACGCCCTTCTCACTCCTCGCCGAAAGGCTGCGCCTTGACCTTCCCGTCGGCGCCTTTCGTGAGGATTTCGACCTTGCGCTCGATTTCGGCGAGCTTGGCCGAGCAGAACTTCACCAGCTTCTGCCCCTCCTCGAACGAGGCGACCATGGCGTCAAGTCCCTCCGTGCCGCCTTCCATTGCGGCAATGACGGCCTCAAGCCGCTCGACGGCCTTCTCGAAAGGAAGATCGTCGGGGATCGTGATTTCCGCTGCTTTCTCCGTTGTCTTTTTAACCTCTTTCATTTGAAGCCTCCTAAAATTTCAGGTTTCGCTTTGTCCCACCCCACTCGGCGAAGCCGCCAAAGCCAAGTGTCGAGTGTCAAGCGTCAAGCGTCACCGCCTCAGTTCCCCCCGGATTGCCTCGGCAATCCGCTTGGAACCGAGGCGCTGAATGCACTCGAAGTTCCTGCACGGCTTGGTGTAGCCGAAGATGGAGCAGGGCGAGCAAGGCAGCGGCTCGGCGACCGCCGTTCCGCAATCGGGCGGCGGCCCCCATTTTGCAGGGTCGCTGGGGCCGAACACGACGACCGCTGGGGTGCCGACCGCCACGGCAAGATGGGCAATGCCCGAATCGGGGCCGACCAGGGCCTTCGCCGCTCGGCACGCCGCGGCCGTCCCGGCGAGGTTCAGTTGTCCGCAAAGATTGACGGCTTCGGATCCAAGGCGTGCCGTGAGATCTGCCGCTTCCGCGTGATCGGCGGTCGCGCCGACGACGACAAGGCCCAGGGCGTTTTCCCCGGCCACGGTGCGGCACGCCTCCGCAAGCGCAGGCGCGGGACAGCGCTTGCACGGCGCGCTGCCGCCGGCGTGGACGAGCAGGAACGGACGATCCGGCAGCAGCCCCGTCGGCAGGGTCGGCAGCGCCGCCCCGGCCAGGATGCCGGCGCGTGGGGGCAGGGTGGCGACTCTGCCACAAGCGGCCGAAAGCAGGCGACCAAACTGCAATTCTTCCGGTCCGTCGAGATCGTAGCTCACCAGATGCGTGTAGAGGCCGCGGCGGTTCGTGTTGATCTTGAAGCCGATCCGAAGCGGCGCGCGGGTGAGCGCGGCCATGACGCCGGAGGCGTTGTGGAATTGCTCCGTGTCGATCACCGCGCCGTAGCCGCCGCGGAACAGGAGCCGCAGCGCCGCGAGGGGCGCGGCGTCGTAGGCCACGATGCGGGCGTCGGGACGGGCGAGCCGGAAGATGCCGGCGTTGCGGCTTTCGCAGAGCACGTCAATTCGACGACCCGGGATCGCCTCTTCAAGCGCGGCGAGCATGGGCAAGAGCATCACCGCATCGCCGATGCCGCCGGGACGGATGACGAGCACCGGCCCCGGCAGATCCTGGACGCGACGGTGCTCCGTGCGCGTTTGCGCACGCGACAGCAGTTTGCAAAGCAACGGGCCGAACAGCGAGTCGACGGCCTTCATCAAGGACGATCGAACGTTCATCGCGACCCATTCTCCGCCGCCGGACGAGGCTGAAGTTCGGCCGGCACCCCGTCGCCCGCCTCAATGCGCGCGAGCATGGCGAGTGCAAGCGCCCCGGTCTTGTAGAGGGAGTCCGGACTGATCTTGTCGATGGTGTCCTCCATCGTATGCCAGTAGTCGTGGAGCCCCGGCGCGGAGCCGTATTCGAAATCGATCAGATCAATGGCGCTGAAGCGGGCGAGAAGGAAGGGGAGATGATCGTCGATGATGATGGTCGAAGCAAGGGAGACATTGGCGACTTCGGGACGCGAACCGCCCTCCTCCAAGGCGATTTTGGCGAGCCAGGGGGTGACGTTGCGTGGGGTTTCGAGCTTGTGATGTTCGTCTCCGACCATGTCGAGGATGATGGCGGCGACGAGAGGCGTCCTGGCTCGGTCGCAATCGAATTGCTCGGCCATGCGGCGGCTGCCGTGAAGACCGTCGTTGTCGCGGTAGGTGTCGCCAAAGCACTCCTCGCCATCGAAGAAGGCGAAACGCACCGTGTGGCGGAGTTTGGGCCTGCGTTCGGCGAGATGCTCCGCCAGCGCGAGCAGGACGCCCGTGCTGGAGCCGCCATCGTTGGCGCCTTGGAAACCGTCGCCGATTCCCGCCTTTGTGTCATAGTGGGAGCCGAAGAGGACGACGGCGGGAGTCTCGCCGGGGATGTCGACATAGATGTTGCAAAAGGTCTTCGGGCCAAAGGGCGTGTTCTCCGTCCAGGTGTCGGCGCGCGGCTTGAGTCCCATCCGGCGGATTTCCTGGGCGAGCCACTTGGACGCCTTCGCCGCGCCCAACGTGCCCGAATCGCGCGGGGCGATCTTGACGAATTCGCTGGTGTAGGCGAACATCCGGATTCCGGCCTCTGGCGGCAGCCGATCCCAGGAGCCGCCCCGGGCCTCGACCTCGGCACGGCACCCGGCAAGGATCAAACTGGCCGCAACTGCGGCAAAAACGGCTTGGCTTCTACGCATGAACGGCATTATACACCAACCCTCGCGCCGAGGCAATCGTTGAGGAAGTTTTGGGGGCTGTCCGAAAAACCCTTGGACTCCGTTGAGAATTCAGTGTAAACTAAGCGATGTTTGAGATTTGGAAGTTCGAAATTTGGCTTTCCTCCTCCCTTTCGCTTTTTTCTCCTTCCGATTGAGGACTATGGACCATGGTCTATGGACTGTCGGGTCTTTACCATCAGCCAGACGCTTGCTCCCATTCTTGATTCCCCGCTCTCCCACCATTTTCGACAACGCTCACGACAAAGTTTCTGAAAGCCCCGAACCCCGAACTCTTTTACCCTAAAGGAACCTCACCATGGCCAAAAAAACGGACGCCACCCCTTCGCGCGGCAATAGCGCGCTCGACGCAGCCATCGCTCAAATTCGCAAGGACTTCGGCGAAGGCGCAATCATGCGCATGGGCGATGTCGAAGCCGACAAGAACATCGAAGTCGTCCCCACCGGCTCCTTCAGCCTCGACATGGCGCTCGGCGTCTGGGGGCTCCCCCGCGGGCGCATCGTCGAGATCTTCGGCCCCGAATCCTCCGGCAAGACCACCCTCGCCCTCCACATCATCGCCAATGCGCAGAAAGGCGGCGGCATGGCCGCCTTCATCGATGTCGAACACGCTCTCGACCCCGCCTATGCCAGGCGCATCGGCGTCGATCTCGACAATCTTCTCGTCGCCCAGCCGACCTCCGGCGAAGAGGCGCTCAACATCACCGAATCGCTCGCGCGCAGCGGCGCCCTCGATGTGATTGTCGTGGACTCCGTCGCCGCCCTCACCCCCAAGGCCGAGCTCGACGGCACCATGGGCGACACTCACGTCGGCCTCCAGGCGCGTCTCATGTCGCAGGCCATGCGCAAGCTCACCGCGTTGCTCGCCCAGACGAAGACCCTCTGCGTCTTCACCAATCAGATCCGCGAGAAAATCGGCATCATGTTTGGCAACCCCGAGACGACCCCTGGCGGCCGTGCGCTCAAATTCTACGCCTCCGTCCGCCTCAACATCCAGCGCATCGGCGCGATCAAAGACACCTCTGGCGCAATGATCGGCAACCGCACGCGCGTCAAGGTCGTCAAGAACAAGGTCGCCCCGCCCTTCGTCGAGGCAGAGTTTGACATTCTCTACGACCGCGGCATCTGGTGGGAAGGTTCCGTGCTTGAAGCCGCCCTCAAGCAAGGGCTGGTCGAGAAGCGCGGCTCCTGGTTCAGCTACGGCTCCGAGCAAATCGGCCAAGGCGCCGCCGCCGCCGCCCAATTCCTTGAGCAAAACCCCGAAACCCTCGAAAAACTGGTTGCCGAGATGAAAGGCAAGCCCGAGATGGCGGAGAAGTCGAAGGAAGAGTGATACCAGGGGGCTGTCCCCAAAAATGATGCGCGTGCTTGTTCCCGCGCCGGATGCCGGGGCGCTTCGCGAAACCTTCTTTGCGAATCGGCTTCATGCCAGCGCCCCCTTGAATCTTTCTCAATGCAATGCATGTCAAGATGGGGTATAATCGCGACATGAAAGCGTGTATTGAGTGCCTCCCTTGCCTCGCCCGCAATGTGATCGACCTTGCACGAAGGTCTGCACAAGGCGACCCCGATCTTGAACAGCGCATTGCCGCCGGCGGCATGCGCATTCTTGCGGACGCAGCCGAGGCCGGGTATTCGCTGTCGCCGCCTTGCTACGCGCGGCAGCTTGTCGATCATGCGCTCCTGTTGACTGATGGCGCCGTGCCGGATCCGTGGGCGCCGGAAAAGAAGATGTCCACCGAGCTTGCCTTGAAGCTGATGACGAAGCTGGACGAGATTCCCGGTTGGAATCCCGACGCCTTCGAGAGCCGGCTCCGCCTTTCCGTCGCGGGCAACATTCTCGATTTTGCGATCTACGCCGATCTTGACATGGGCGATGCGATCGACGCGATACGCGAGGCGTTCACAACGCCTCTGGATGCGGCGGCGGTTGTGAAGCTCAAGGAAAAAATGGATGAAGCGACAAGCATCTTCTGGATTTTTGACAACTGTGGCGAAGCCGTCTTCGACCGGCTGCTGATTGAGCCGTATCGCGAGAAGGCCACGCTCGCCGTGCGTGGAAAGCCTGTGTTCAATGACATCACGGCGGCGGAGCTGGACGAATCGGGATACGGCCCTGGTTTTGCTCGCGCGGTTGTTTCAAACGACGACGGCGTGGCCGGCGTCGTGCCGGAGACCTGCGGCCCGGCATTCGCGGAGGCATTCGCCGCAAGCGATCTCGTCGTCGCGAAAGGGCAAGCGAATTTCGAGACGTTGAGCGACTGCACGGATCATCCGATTGCGTTCCTTTTTCTCGCGAAATGCCCCGTCGTCACCCGTGAAGTCAACGGCGCTCCACGCTCGATTCAGATCTTTTTGAAGAATTTTTGATTGAGATCAAAAAAGAGGGGTTGGCGACTAGCTGCTTCTCTTTTGATCCAGGAGCGTGCGGAATTCGCCTTCGCAAGGATTCCCCATGACGAATCGGAGGCGACCTCGGGAGAGGTTGACGACGAAGGCATAGTTTGTTGCGCTGACTTCAGAAAAACGCTCGGGCGGCGTGTCGGGCGCAGGATGTGCGCAGATGGAGAACGGGGCGTTTTCGTGGTCGCGAAGGAATGTTTCGGCATCAGACTCGGAAATCGCCGTCGTGCCGTGAAGCAAGGCGGAGAGACGCTGGAGGCGCGGAACGGTGCTGCCGCCTGGCAAATCGCTCTCGGCCAGTCGATAGCGCGAGGAGATGAAATGGTTTGTGTGAACGAGAATTCCTCTTTTGGGGTAGAGGACCGCTGTGCCGTCGGGATCCAATTCGAAACCTGAGCATCGTCCATCTGCGGACGTGATGATCAGACAGGCCGGGCCTGCGACCGGGGGTTCGAAAGCATGCTGGATCGCCTTCTCAAACGTCCGTGCTTCGAGGATGCGGCGCATCCGGACATGGAGCGGGATTCCCATTCCCGTCCGGGGGGAGCTGAGCGCGTTGAGCGTGAGGGAGATCCCTGCGGCGTTCACGCCCTTGCCGCCGACCATGCCGCCTTCCATCGGCATCCACATGGCGGGACGATCCCCCTCTTTGGGAAAGCGCGCGAGGAAGGTCGCCTCACGCTGGGCACGTGTGTAGTCCCACGTCTGGCCGGCCAAAACGGCGCCGCCTGCTGTCGCGGGGGGCGTTGCTGCGAACGCCGAGCATTCGGCCAAGCTTCCCGTCTCGGGACGCTGAAGCCCCGAGTAGAGAATCTCGCTGCGCAAGTTCATCGCCAGAACGTCCTCGAACTCAAGGCCCGCGCCGTCGGCGATTCCCTGCATTTCCTCGGCATACGGTGCGAATGGACCGACGAGCGTGGGTGCGAAATCGCGCGCGACGGCGCGCGCGTCTTCCCAGGAAAATCCCTTGCTGCGAGCAAAGCGCATGCGGTAGGTCTCAAGACTGCGCAAGACGAGAGCCCGTGCGAGACGCCCGTGCGTGAGCCCTTTTTGGCGGGGGGAGCCAGAAAGAATGATTTCGGGGACAGTCATGAGTATAAGCCGTGCTGGGGGTCGGGGTATGTTCGCCCCTTGCATTTCCTTGATTATACATCCTTTTCCACGAAATTGGAATGCTGAAGTTTCGCAGTTATTCTTTTGCTTTTTGAGTGAAGGAGCGGAAGCTGCGTCGGGCGAGGCAGGTCAGTGTGAGGCCGAGGGCGAGGATGCCCATCCAGATCGCAAAGACGGGGCGCCAGCCTTGGAACCGTTCGTGGAGGATGGGGAAGCCGTAGATGGAAATCGCCGCGCCGATGTAGGTGAAGGCGTTGAGAAGGCCCGAAATCGTGCCGACGCGGCCGTAGCGGGCGAAACGTCCGGGGAGCTCGCCGATGAGCATGAGGTTCGTTCCGTGCATCGAGGCGGAGAGGAGGGCGAGCAGCGGGAGCCCGATCGCCAGCGTGGCGCCATCCGTCGCGAAGAGCAGCGACGCGCAGGCCAGGCCGAGGCCGAAGAGCGTGATCGCCGCCTTCATTTCGTCGCCCAGCCACCGCCGAAGCAGCCGCGACCCCGCCATGCTCATCACGGAGAAGACGGGCAGCAACGCGGCGGAGAAGATCGAGCCGGACGTGCCGAGGCGGTAGAGGTCGCTGACGATGGTGGGCGCCCAGACTTCGATGCCGTCGCGCAGGAAGCCCTGGCACACGATGGCGGCCATCGCGGGGATGAGCCCGGCGGCGACGATCAGCCGTCCGATCGGGATCCCGGCCGAGGCGGACGTCTTTTCAGCGCCGGGCGACTGCGTGCGCGGGACGAGACCGGACTCCGGCGCGAGGCGGGGCGCGGCGACGCGCCAGAGCACGGCCACCGCCAGCGCCGCCGTCACGGAGATGGCGAAGGCGAGCTGCCAGCCGGAAATCCGGATGCAACTGGAAACGAGCAGATAGACCGCGAGGCTGGCGACGTTGCACGACACGCTGATCCAGAAGATCGCGCCACGGTAGGCGCCCGGGCGGAGGTTCGCCGCGACGATCTTGACAAGCGGCGGCCAGAACATGGCTTGCGCGAAGCCGTTGACGGCCCACAGCGCGACCATCGCCGGCACGCAGCCGACGACGACGGGCATCAGCGCGTTGCAGGCGGCCGTGAGCAGCAGCGCCCCGAGGACGATCTTGCGCGCGTCGAAGCGGTCGGCGAGCGCGCCGGTCACGAACTGGCCCGAGCCGTACAGCGCGACGGCGGCCGTGCTCGCAAGCCCGGCGGCCGAGCGCGCGAGGTCGGTTTCGTCGCAGATGGCGAGGATCGAGGCGTCGTACCCCTTGCGCGTGAGGTAGCTCGTGAAATACACGGCGCAGCACAGCGCAACGAGTTGCGTCGCGCGACGCGTTTCTGTTTGGGTTTCGGGGGAGGCGTTCATGGTCGGTGGTCGAGCGGTTTGGGAATGTCCGCAATGTTAGCCGATTCCGTTGCGGATGTCCATGAGGGAAGCTGGGGGGGGGTAGCTGGGCGGAAGGTCCGATCCGGATCAAGTTAATCTTGTCATCCTGTCTAGAGCGGTTTAAGAAATAATATAGCCGCACGATGCGAACCAGGATTCTGCGTCTTGGGGCGTCACCGATCCGAAAGCCTTCCGGATCGCCGCGTTC
>JBMNOD010000119.1:0-7042 GCA_050942875.1 Kiritimatiellia bacterium | reverse complement strand
CCAACCCGTGGACGAACACGGACAGGAATGTCCGTGCCCCTTTCCCAACGCCAAATTCCAGATCCCATGCCTCAATCTCCGTGCGCAACGCTATTTGTGGCCGGGTTAGTAGTCGCCCGTTCACGTACACGTACACGTACACGTTCACGATTCCCCTCGCTTGCGTTTTCCGTGTACGCGAACCGCTTCGCTGCGTACGGGTACGTGTACGTCGCATGGCGAACGGCCGCGCCGGGACGGCGGGCTCCAGCGTTGCGGCGCTTCGGTCGCCCGCTATGGACCGCGGCGGGGAACAGCCACCAAAAGCCACAAAACTTTTTCGTGCCTTGTATTTCGTAGTTAAAAAACTTTGCGCCTTTTGCGTCCTTCCTTTGCGTGAAAAAGACCTCACGCCAAGATCGCCAAGCCCGCCAAGAGAGCCTTTCCCTTGTCCGCTTTCTCACAACGCCCCGGCAAGCGCTTCATAATGCGCCTCGGGAGATTCCACGCCCTCGCGCGGCATGACCAGCGCAAGGGTCGCGTTTTCCGGACGGAGAAGCTCGGCGGCGACAGCCTGGATGTCTTCCGGTTTCACGGCGTTGATCTCGGCGATGATTTGGGCCGGGGTTTGCAAGTGGTTGTGGGTCAGACCATTGCCGACCCACGCCATGTGGCTTCGCGCACTTTCCAGCCCAAGGCGCAAGCTTCCCAGCGCATATTGGCGCGCACGCTCCAGTTCGGCCTTTGGAATCGGCGTCGACGCGAGTTTCGCGAGGATGGAGCCGCAGACGGCCATGGCTTTGACGCTGCGTGCTTCGTCCAGGCCAGCCGCAATCTGCAACATCCCGGTTTCACGATGCAGCGACAGGGATGAAAAGACGGAATAGGCGAAACCATGCCGTTCGCGCATCGTCTGGAAGAGTCGCGAGCTCATGTTGCCACCGAGAATGAGATTGAGCAATCCGAGGGCCTGCCGGCGGGGGTCGTTGCGCCCGAAGACACGGAAGCCCACGGCGGCATTGACTTGCTCGGTCTCGCGTTGGTCGACGAGAAGTGCTCGTCGGGGCGAAGCGCTCGTGGCGGCCTTGCAACGGGCGGATCCCACAGTGGGCAGGCGCTGGGCGTAGCGGGACGCCTTTTCGACAAAGCGGTCGTGATCGACTTTTCCGGCGGCGGCGATGACGGTGCCTGGGGCGTTGTAGTAGGCGGCGTGGTAGTCGCGCAGCGACTCGGCAGTCGTCGCCTTCAGCGAGGCGGTGCTGCCAAGAATGAGCCGCCCCAGCGGATGGCTCGACCAGAGCCCTTCGCGGAGCAGGTCCGAGGCGCGTTCGTCCGGCAGGTCGTGATACATCTTGAGCTCTTCGAGGATGACGCCGCGCTCCTTCTCGACGTCGGACGCGAGCAGACGCGGCGCGGCGTACATGTCGCCCAGCACGTCGAGGGCGAGCGCTTCGGCGTCGTAGGGGACGACGGCGTAGTACACGGTGCCCTCGTAGTTGGTGCAGGCGTTCGTGTTGCCGCCTCGGCTCTCGATGTCCCGCGAGATCGCCCGCGCCGAACGCTTTGCCGAGCCCTTGAAAAGCATGTGCTCGAGGAAGTGGCTGTGTCCGGACTTCGCCGCGGGTTCGCAACGCGAACCGACGCGGGCGAAGAAACCGATTGCCACGCCTTCGGTCTGCTCGATGCGGGAGGTGGCGATGCGGCAGCCGTTGTCGAGCGTGGTGATCTTGACGTCGTCGAGCATGATTCTCCTTCTTTGGGCGCGGCTAGTAGGCGCCGTGTCTGAAAACGACCACCCAGGCCGTGCGGATGAGGATGCGCACGTCGAGCCCCCAGTCGCGATTGAGCAGGTACCAGATGTCGAGCAGGCACATGTCCTCGAAGCCAATGCCGCTGCGCCCGGAGACCTGCCAGATGCAGGTGATGCCCGGGGAGCAAAGCTGGCGCATGAAGTGCCACGAGCCGCGGTAGCCCTCGAGATCGCCGACCGGCAGCGGACGCGGGCCGACGAGGCGCATCTCGCCGCGCAGGATGTTGATGAGCTGCGGCAGCTCGTCGATGCTCGTCTTGCGCAAAAAGCGGCCGAGCGGCGTCACCCGGGGATCGCATTTCATCTTGAAGAGCGCACCGTCGGCTTCGTTGAAGCGGCGCAGCTCCGCCAGCCGGGCTTCGGCATCGCGACACATGGTGCGAAACTTGTACATTCGGAACACCCGGTCTTCACGACCAAAACGATCCTGGATGAAAAGGGCAGGGCCCTGCCCATCGAGACGTATGAGCAACGAAACGAGCAGAAGCACGGGCGAAGCGAGCAAGAACAGCCCCAAGGCCATCAGACGCGAGGCGCCCCGACGGAACTTGTTGTCGCAATCGCCAAAGCGAGCGGAAGAGAAGTGGACGATGGGGATGCCCTCGATTTCATCGCCGGAGGCATAGGGATTGTAAAGCGTCAGAAAACGGGGGATCAGGGCCTTGACGGTCTTGCACCGGCGGGCACAAAGCCGGACGATGTCCATGACGACGTCGATTTCCATCTCGCGATCCATGACGAAGACGGCGGAAACGTCGTCCGTCAGCAACGACGGCAGCGTCTCGCGCACGTCGCGCTGGCTCTTTGGCGAAGGGATCTGCTGGACGATCTCCCAGCCTTTGATCAAGCCATGGGAAGCCCATCCCTTGAGCGTCTCGGCATCGCGGGTCTCCCCGACAAGCAAGACGCGCCCGCGCAGCGAGGGGTGGCGCCGCCGGGCCCAGGTCAGGGCGCCGTTGGTGGCCATGCGCACCACGACGGTCATCGGAATGTTGATCAGCAACGCCAGCGGAATGAAGCCGCGCATGTGCCAATGGCGTTTGAAAAAGTAGAGATAGACGGCGACGCAGGCGATGACGAAGCCGTTGCCGACGATGGCGTTCCAGAGCAGCGGCGTCCGACGCAGCCGCTGGTGGCCGTCGTACATTCCGAGCAGGGCGTAGGCGACGAAGAGGACAACGAACATCACGCCGATGTAGACCCATGACCGCCGGAAGTAAACGGCGGCGTGGTGGTTCTGGAATTTGCCCGAGATGATGCCGTGAATCGGGATCCCGAAACGAAGGGCGTAGGCGAGAAAGTAGGAGATCACCAGCGCCAGCAGATCATCGGCCATGTGGAGGACGCGCACGGCGCGCACCAGCGGCGTGTAGCGGTTGCGAACATCGCGAGAGGGGAGAGAGATCAAGCCGTCGCTCATGCAAACCTCCTGACCGCCTCAAGCAAGGCCTCGACGGCCTCGCCCTCGTCATGGCGCGATTGCCGGACGCCCCGGACGTAAAGCAGGAAGAAGCCCTTGCCGCCGACGAGCGCGATGTCGGCATCCCGCGCCTCGCCGGGGCCGTTGACGACGCAGCCCATCACGGCTACGCGCGGGCGCGCCATGTCGGGGCGCTCGCGGTAAAGCCGCTCCAGCGCCGCCTCGACCTTGAGCGCCGTCCCCACGACGTCCGCCTCCGTGCGGCCGCACGTCGGGCACGACGTGACGTTGGCGCCGGGCTCGCGCAGCCCGAGGCAGCGCAACAGCTCCTGCCCGGCGGCGACCTCCTTGACGGGGCTGTCCGTCAGCGAAACGCGGATCGTGTCGCCGAGGCCCTCGTCAAGCAGGATGCCCATGGCGACGGACGAGCGCACCGTGCCCGCCAGGAACGTCCCGGCCTCGGTGAGCCCGAGGTGGAGCGGATAACGCGTCCGGGTGGCAAGCAGGCGATAGGCCGCGAGCGTCCGGGGGATGTCGGAGGCCTTGACGGAAATCTTGATGTCGTAGAAATCCTCGGCTTCGAGCAGCGCCACGTGCGCCATCGCGCTCTCGACGAGCGCCTCCGCCGTCGCGGCGCCGTATTTGTCGAGCAAATGCGGCTCGATCGAGCCGGCATTGACGCCGATGCGGATCGGCACGCCGCGGGCCTTGGCGGCCGCGGCGACGGCGCGGACGCGCTCGCCGCCGCCGATGTTGCCGGGGTTGATGCGCAGGCCATCGACGCCGGCCTCCAGCGACTGGAGCGCCAGGCGCCAGTCGAAATGGATGTCCGCCACCAGCGGCACGCCTTCGACACGGCGACGAATCTCGGCAAGCGCCGCCGCCGCCTCGGCGTCCGGGACGGCCAGGCGCACGATGTCGCAGCCGGCCTGCATTGCCTCGCGGATGCAGCCGACCGTGGCTCCGACATCGCGCGTGTCGGTGTTCGCCATCGTCTGGACGGAGACCGGCGCACCGCCGCCGATCGGCACGCGTCCCAACTGGATGCGACGCGTTTGCTGCCGGGGAGGCAGGGCGGGCGTCGGTGTTTCCAGTGCTGAAGGATGGGACATGTGGGACATGGGCAAGGTCTCCCAAAAGGGGTCAGGGCTGGTCGGGGGCAAGCGCAGGCTGGCTTGCGGTCTCCCCGCCGTCGGCGCCGTCGTCCGCATCGGGCTCGGCGGCTTGCTCCACGGCGGTTTCCTCTTGAGAGCCGTTGAGGATTCGGTTCAGGCTCCAGACATCGCGGCACGAGATGGCGACGAAGACGAAAAGGAGAAAGACGGCGAAAACGTTGACCAGCGCATTGACGAGCTTGGGAGGGGCTTCGCGGCGCGTGATCCCCCGCCAGAGCGCGAAGACGATGTGGCCGCCATCGAGCACAGGCAGCGGCAGCAGATTCAGGATCGCGAGGTTGACGTTGATGAAGCGAACGAAGCAAAGCGTGCCGGCAATGCCGGAAAGCACGGTGAGCCAAAGGCTCGACACGATCATGATCGGCCCGCTCAGCGCGGTGCCCACCTTCGCCGCCTGCTTGCGGGTGCCCAGTGCGACCAGCACGCGCCGGACCGAGGCAACGTCGCTCTCGATCTGGTCGACAGGATGACGGGACTGCATCCACATCGGCACGCTCACGACATACTGCCCCAATTGCATGCCCACCATCCAGATGTCGTCTTCATTCTGCTCAGGCGACACGACAAGGGTTTGCCGGACGCCCTTGCGCAGATAGTCAAACACAAGCGGCTGTCCTTCCGATTCGCGAATCATCTCGATGGCATGCTCGATGCCGTGGATCTCCCGCCCATCAATGGCAAGCAGGACATCCTCTTTGGCAAACCCCGCCCGCTCGCCCGGGGAATCGGGCACGACCTCGGCGACCGCGCATCGATGCGCTTCCATCAGCCCTGCGATGACGTGATGCCCCAGTCTGCTCTTGGTGGTCGGCGCATTCAGCTCGGCAACGACACCGTCGAGCCGGTTTGAGACCGTCGCGAGGACAAAGCCATCGGCGGCAGTGAGGTGGGTCTCTGTCACAAACTCGCCCCAGCTTCCCACAGCCCGGCCGTTCACGGCAAGAATTTGGTCCCCGACGCGGAAACCTGCAGACGCTGCGGCGGAGTTGGTCGCGACTGAACCGATGAGCGCGCCATCGAACTTCAATCCTTCGGGGACTTCAGGCGGCACCATCCAGATGAGCAGCGCGAGCACGAAGGCGAAGACCATGTTGCCAAGCGGGCCGCTGACGCTGACGATGATGCGCTTCCACCAGGCCGCGGGCTCCACGTTGCGCAATGGCGGGCTTTCAGTGTCGCTTTCCCTTGCGCCGTCGCCGTCATTGCCGCCCTGGATGGCTTGCATCCCGGTTGGATCGAGCTGAGGCAGCGCCACGTAGCCGCCAAAGGGAATCCAGCAGATCTTGTAGACCGTGCCTTTGATTTCGCGTTTCCAGATCGCAGGGCCGAAGCCGAGCGAAAAGGCGTCGACGATCAATCCACAGCGACGCGCCGCGATGAAGTGCCCCAGTTCATGGATGAAGATCGTGAATCCAAAAAGCAAGAGCACGACGATTGCCGCGCCAGCCCAAAGGAGTCCTTGGGTCAAATAAGGGAAAATGTTGGAAAGCCATGCTGTCACGATGAAAGTTGCCTCAATCGACAAAGTAGAAGAGAGGCTGGAATCTTACCAAAGAGTGCCGTTCTTGGCAACTTCTTGAAATCGGGCGCCAACTGCCGGCTGGCCGATTGCAGAGAGCCGGGAGCGTGGATCCCCGTGTTGGCCGGGGACGCCCCGGTCGTTGACATTGTTTCCCCCACGAATCTCCGAAGCAACCCCATCGGAAATTTTGATCGGTCTGATCGGTCTGATCGGACGGATCTTGAAAATGAAAACACGTGAGGCGCCCCTTCAGGCCATGCGGGTACGTGAACGATCTCCGCGGCTCGTCAACTCGCCGCAAAGAGGGAATAGAGGCCTTGCATGCCGTTGGCGTAGGCGTCGAGGATGTCGCGCGCCGTGGCGGATGCCGGGTCGCAGGCGGCGAGCGCCTTGGCCAGATAGACCTCTTTGAGCTGGGCGTTGCGGACGGTCGTGTCGTTGTGATCCGGGCGGTTCGAAGCCAACGCCTCGTGGAAGGTCGTGATGGCGTGGCCGGAGGCGCCGGGCGTGGCGAGCAGGCGCGCCAGGCCGACGGCCGCGCGGGGGTCGGGGCGGCGGATGAGCGCCAGGCAGACGGCGCGGATGTGGGAGAAGGCGTGCTCGATCGTCAGGGCGTCGAGCTTCGCCAGCACGGTGTCGGGGTCGCCGCCGATCGCCGAAAGGGCGATGATCTTCGCGTCGAGCGGGCTGACCGAGAAGCCGTATTGACCCATGCCGCGGTAGTTCCAGCCTTCGTCCCAGTCCGTGCCGGCGATCGTCTTCACGAGCAGATCGCGCCCGGTGGCGTCGCCCAGGAACGCCAGCGTCGTCGCCGCCTCGATGTCGGCGGGGTCTGCGGCGAGCTTGGCCTTGAGATCGACGAGGGCGGCGTCCGTGTCGAGGAAGACGCGGGCGATGTCGCGGTATTCGTCGTTTTCAAGCGGCGTGCAGGGCGTGTCGCCTTCTTCGAGGACGCTGGCCGGAAGGATGTCTTCATCGACGAGCGTCTTCTGGAGGGCGCGCACGTCGATGTCGCGGATGGAGCAGTCGCCCCGGATCGCCATCGCGGCGGCGCGGGCGGCGGCGTAGCCCTGGTTCTGGACGTCGGGCTGCATGCGGATGAGCGGCAGGCAGTCGCGGTGCGCGCTCACGCCGAG
>JBMNOD010000001.1:0-113193 GCA_050942875.1 Kiritimatiellia bacterium | reverse complement strand
CCCCCCCCCTTGGCGGTCTTGGCGAGCTTGGCGTGACGAGTGCTTCACGCAAAGGCGACTTTGCCGCGAGCCAGGAAGCTGGTGCCGGGAGAGGGGATCGAACCCTCACAGTGTTGCCACCGGCAGATTTTGAGTCTGCTGCGTCTGCCATTCCGCCACCCCGGCTAAAGGAAATCGCCTTTATAATACTACAGAATCCGTTTCGTAGTCCAACGGAAAAACAAGATGGCAATCGGTCAGGGGCGTGTGTCAGAAAAGTAACAGACAAATCCGGCATTGCCCATGTCATGCGCATTGAAAGGGAATTTGGTGCGGTGCTTTCACTGCAATCGAGCCGTGCCCTGCATCGTCGCCGTCCCTTTCTGATTTTGGAAGCGTGTTTTCATTGCCATGCCCCTCCCTGCACGCCTCCGTGCCTCCGTGTCTCTGGTAAAAATGAAATGAAAAAGAAACGTGGCGGGCCTGGCGGTTTTTTCAACTGCGAAACACACGGGAAATTTTTGCGCCTCTTTGCGCCTTTTTGTGGCCATGAAGGAAACTCGGAATTGGGGCGTGGCCGCGGCGGCTTCGCCGAGCGGGGAATGGCCACGAGAAACACAAAAACGCAGGCGACGCGGCGCAGGTGGAGGTTTTTGATCCAAACACACGGAAAATTTCTGTGCCTCTTTGTGCCTTTTTGTGGCCATGAAGGAAACTCGGAATTGGGGCGTGGCCGCGGCGGCTTCGCCGAGCGGGGAATGGCCACGAGAAACACAAAAACGCAGGCGACGCGGCGCAGGTGGAGGTTTTTGATCCAAACACACGGAAAATTTTTGCGTCTTTTTGTGCCTTTTTGTGGCTAGAGCGACTTGAGAAATAGTATAGCCGCACGATTTGAACTAGGATTCGGCGTTTGGAGCTGGAGGATAGAATGTGGATACGGATTTTCTTAAACCGCTCTAGTCGCTAGCAAGTCCAAAGTCCGAGGTCTGCCGCAAAGAACCGGGGGACAGACCCTAAAAAAGCGTTGTCTTGGGGTCTGTCCCCTCCCTGGCAAGGAAACAATCAGTCCCTGCGGCTGGGGGGGTGCGCAGGGGCTGATGGAGTGGGGGAGCGGCTGGTTAGAGGCGGCAGGTGCGGATGTCGGTGACGACGATGCCCTTGGCGCCGATGTCGGACAGGGCGTCGATGAGGGCGTTCATGCCCTTCTTCTTGGCCATCGACTTGACGGCGACCCAGGCGGGGTCGTTGAGCGGCGAGATGGTCGGCGCTTCGATCCCCGGCGTGAGCACGACGGCCTTGTCGAGCCGTTCGCGGCGGATGTTGTATTCGAACATCGCGTATTCGCGCGCGACGATGATGCCCTGGATGCGCTTGAGGAACTTCTCCACCTGCGGGTGCGAGGCGTCCTCGGCAGAGCGGGCGATGACGATCGCCTCGGAGGCGAGCACGGGGTCGCCGACCGGCTTGAGCCCGGCTTCGCGCAGCGTCTGTCCGGAATCGACGACGTCGGCCACGGCGTCGGCCACGCCAAGGCGGATGGAGACTTCCACCGCGCCGTCGACCTGCACGATCTTGGCCTGGACGCCGCGGCTCTCGAGGTCGCGGCGGACGATGTTCGGGTAGGAGCAGGCGACGCGCAGGCCGCCGAAGCGGTCGGGCGTCAGGTCGCTCTCCCTGGGGACGGCGTAGCGGAACGTCGAGCGGCCGAAGCCGAGCGGCAGGATTTCGGCGGCGGGGGTCGCCGCGTCGAGGTTCAGGTCGCGTCCGGTGATGCCGACGTCGATGACGCCTTGGGAGACGTACACCGCGATGTCGCGCGGGCGCAGGAAGAAGAACTCGACGTCGTTTCCCGGATCGGGGATGCAGAGCTCGCGACCGGTGCGGGAGGAGCGGTAGCCGGCTTCGGCGACGAGGGCGATGGCGGCGTCCGCCAGTGTTCCCTTGTTGGGGAGCGCGATGTGGAGCATGTCGATACCTAGCAGGGAGGGGGTTAGAGGTGCCGATAGACGTCTTCCAAGGCGAGGCCCTTGGCGATCATCATGACTTGGGCGTGGTAGAGGAGCTGGGAAATCTCCTCGGCGGTGCGTTCCGCCCCCTCGTGTTCGGCCGCGATCCAGACCTCGCCGGCCTCTTCGAGGATTTTCTTGCCGATGAAGTGGACGCCCTTTTGGAGCGCCTTGACGGTGCCGGAAGCGGGGTCGCCGCCGGCGGCCTTGGCCTGGAGCTCCGCGAAAAGCTGTTCGAATGTCTTCATGGCCGTCTAGAAGAGCCCCTGGGCGGCTTCCTTGATGAGCGCCTTGCCGATGACGTCGCGCTGAATCTGGTTCGTGCCTTCGTAGATCTGGGTGATCTTGGCGTCGCGCATCATCTTCTCGACGGGGTATTCCTTCATGTAGCCGTAGCCGCCGAGGACCTGGACGGCGTCGGTGGTGACGGACATGGCCACGTCGGAGGCGTAGCACTTGGCCATGGCGGAGATCTTGCTGACGTCCTTGGCGCCGCTGTCCATGTAGTCGGCGCAGCGATAGACGAGGGCGCGGGCGGTTTCGACCTTCATCGCCATGTCGGCCATCATGAAGAGGAGGCCCTGGTTGGCGGAGATCGGCTGCCCGAACTGGTGGCGCGTGCGCGAGTACTTGATGGCGATCTCCAGCGCGCCGGTGGCGATGCCGAGCGCCTGTGCGGCCACGCTCGGGCGGGAGGCGTCGAGCGTCTTCATCGCGACGATGAAGCCGCGGCCTTCGCCCATGATCAGGTTGTCCTTGTGGACGCGGCAGTCCTGGAAGACGAGTTCGCGCGTGGACGAGGCGCGGATGCCCATCTTGTTTTCCTTCTTGCCGAAGGCGAAGCCCTCGGCGCCCTTTTCGACGATGAAGAAGGAGGCGCCGCGCGACCCCTTGCTCTTGTCGGTCATGGCGCAGATCGTGTAGATGTCGGCCTCGCCGCCGTTGGTGATCCACTGCTTCGTGCCGTTGAGCACGTAGTGGTCGCCGTCCTTGCGGGCGGTCGTCTCGATGCCGGCGGCGTCGGAGCCGGCGTTGGCTTCGGTGAGGCCGAAGGCGGCCAGCGTGCCTTCCGCGATGCGGGGGAGGTACTTCTGCTTCTGCTCTTCGTTGGCGCAGAGGATGATGGGCAGCGTGCCCAGGCCGGTGCCGAAGAGCGACAGCGCGATGCCGGCGTCGTATTTGCAAAGCTCCTCGACGGCGATGACAAAGTCCTTCGTGGTCCCGCCCATCCCGCCGTAGGCCTCGGGGATGAAGACGCCGAAGAGACCGGCCTCCGCGAAGACCTTGACGATGTCGTGGGGGAATTCGCCCGTTTCGTCGTAGTGTTCCCGGACGGGGACGATCTTCTCTTCGCCGATGCGGCGGCAGAGGCTCTTGATTTCGAGTTGCAATTCAGTGAGGCCGAAGTCGGCGAGAGTTTCCATGCGGACGCGCTCCTTAAACTTAGTTTTGCTGGATGAAATGAACTTCCAGTATAGCACATTGCCCGCGACAGGAAAACACGAAAACCAGTCGAGCGACTGAAGCGGGCGACTGAAGCGGAGGCAAGTCAACTCTGGGTTTGCGTCAACCGCCTTTTGCTATTCGAATTCCACAACCGTGCGGCGTGAAAGCGGCAAGGCGGTTTCAATCCAGCCGTTGTTGACTTTTGCTGGCAACGGTGTTGAAACGCCGTCGCAGATCGCCGTGACTCGGCCTTTGCATCCAGGCGCCATGGGGGCTCGCAGGACAATCGGCAGAACAGGGTCTCGATCTTGTCCTTCGGCAGGGCGGAACATCACCTTGGAGATTGTCGCCGGCCCCTTGTGGATTCTGAACGAGATTTCGACTTCGTTGTCGGGCAAGGCCGGGGGCAGGAGAGCGGGCAGGTCGAGGGAGACGGTTCCGGCGCCGCGTTTGGGGATCGCCGTCATCGAGGTCTTGTCCTGGGTCTTCAAGAGCAGCTCCCATTCGGCATCGTCGCCTGACACGACGACATCAAGATGGGGCGTGCGCGTCGGATTCACGGAGGCGGTTTTATAGAAGCCGCCTGCCTTCCCGGGTTCGGGCGTGATCGTGACGGCGCCGTTTTCGAATGTCGCTCCGCAGAAGAAATGAACCCACTGCGCATTTGCCGACAGCGGCAATTCAAAGGCCTCGGCCGGTCGCACCGCCTCGCATTCGGAGGGGTTCACAACCACCGTGGCGCGTCCATCGGCATGTTGGCTGGCGGCGGCATAGACGCCGAGCAGCGGTTGGCCGTCCGCATGGGTCATGCCGACATCGAGGCGGGTGGAGCCTTCGCCGTTGAGCCGCGCGTAGTCCGAGAACACGGCGTAAGCCGGCTTGGCGGAGCCATCGGCGCGAAACAGTCCGAATCCATGGTGGTCGCCGCCTGCGTTGAAGACGGAGAGCTTGGCGAGGCCCATGGAGAGCAGTCTGGACATGGCGACGTCGATCGATCGTCTCTGCGTTTCCTCGTTCAAATCCGGCGGTCTGGAGAACCACTCCTGATTGTTGCTGGGGAAGCCGCTTTCATTGCAGAAGATCTCGATGTTCCTGCCCCTGGACATGAGCGCGCCTTCAACGAGGCCATAGGGGAGGTCCCAGGCGGGGCTTTTGCCGGCATAGGGATGGAAGGCGATCATGTCCGAGGCGTCGATCACGCCGCCCTTGACGAGCTCGTCGATGAAGGGTTCGCGGAACCCCGCCATGCCGGCGGGCATGATCTTCGCCGCAGGATCCAGCCTTCGGATGATGGGGGCGACGGTGTGGAAGAGGGTCACGTATTCCTGCGCCGTGCCGCGGTAGAACTGGGTGATGTCGGCCTCGTTCCAGATCTCGTACATTGAGATGCGGTCGCCGTAGCGCTTGACGACGGCCTCCGTGATCTCGGCGTATTTCGCCGGGTCGGGCGGGACGGTCGTCGGGCGGCCGGCTTTGATGGCGTCGTCGAGGCGTTCGGCGGAGATGGCCGCCCAGTCGGGCGTGCCTTCGAGGATGGGTTGCACGGCGTCCGTTTTGGAGGCGACAGTGTTGAAGAGCTTGTCGATTTTGGCGAACCGATCGGGGTCGTCGGGCTTTCCGATGCGCTGCGTCCGCAGCGACATGCGCAGGCCGCCCCACCTCTTGGATTCTTCGACGGGGTAGTTGTTCTTTTCCCCCAGCCCTGCGCCGAGGCCGATGCAGCGTGTGCGCGGTTCCCGTTGGTGTTCGAGCTGCACGGCGTCGAACGTCAGCGTCGCGTGGCCGGGGTTTGAAAGGGCGAGCGTCTTCCCGCCGAGCCTGTCGGCCGGCACGAAGACGATGCGCGTGAACTCGGAGGGGACGCCAGAGAGGCTCTTGCTGAAATTGCCCGGCTCCCGGGTGTCGATGTAGCGGAACAACTCGTTCCAGAGGATGTCGCCGCCAATCGCCAGCTTCAGTCCTGCGCCGGTCTCGGTGTAGGCGCCGCGGATGCGGATGAAGGTCGGCGCGTCGCCGATGGCGGTTGTTGCCGGCAGTTCCAGGCCGACCGATGCGCCGGGTTCGAGCGCCGACGGGAATTGGGTTGTTGCGGCGCTGGGCGGCACGGTCGGCGACTGGCCGCGCTTCGCGATTCCTCCGAGTTCCATGCAGGAGCCGTTGAAGAGGCCCCAGCGGGCGAGCGCCTGCGCATTTTCAGGATCGACCGAGCCGAAAGAGGCGCGGTCGAGAGGCGTTCTCGCCTCAGGCTCGGCATGGATGTCCAATGCGACGATGGCGTCAGGGGCGGGCGTCCATTTTCCGGCGCGGATGGCCGTCGCGAGTTTCGCGATCGCCGCCAGCGTGGCCTCGGAGTCTTTCCAGAAGTCGGGCGACGCGCCGAGCGTGAAGACCGGCGAGGTGCAGACGATCGACGTCCTGTCGGCGTTTTTGATGATGTAGAGCGGGCCGGGCACGTCGATGCCGTCCATGCGGCGGCTCCGGATGAGCGGGATGTACCGGGCGTTTTCGAGGGGGATCACCCATCGGCTGTCGAGGCGTCCGTTGACATTGGGCAGGTCGGCGTCGGCGAAGGCCTTGAGCAGCGCCGTCGGCGAATGGCGGACGCCCTGGGAATGCCTTTCCGGCTCGTAGATGTACTTCAGGCCGATGTGCGTCAGCAATTCATACGTCTGCCATGCGAAGGTCGGCTTGTCGGGGGAGAGTTTCCAAAACCCTTCCTTGCCTTGTTCGAGCGCGATCAAGAAGGGCACGCCTGCTTCGAGGGAGACGAGGACGCCGCCCTCGTCGGAGAATCTTTTGGCGACGGGGATCGTCGAGCGCGGAAAACCGACTCCGATGAAGAACAGCGCGTCGTATCGGGCAGAGGAGAAGACGGTGTCGTCGGCAAGTTCCTCGGCGGTCAGCAGCGACACGGCGGCGCCTGATTTTCCCAGCGACGCGGCGGCGGCGCGAATCGTCGGGAGATCAATCGAGGCTCGTGATTCCGACGTGCCCTTGACCGGATTCCAGAGGGCGATTCTCGGGGCGGCATGGGTGGCGGCTGCGCAGAGGAAGAGCGCCGCGCAGGCCGTGGCAACGGTTTGTCGTTTCATGGTTGGATCTTGCGAGCGGGTGGATGTGCCTTATCGGACGATGATCGCCGTCGCCGACTCGGAGACGCGGAGCCAGAGCTGCTTGTTGTCCGCGCGCTGCATCACGGACAACCGATCGGATTCGCCGATGATCTCGGAGAAGCCGCCGTCGATGCCGTCGGTTGCCGACGCGATGAGATACATTCCAGCCGGCGGCAGCGCCGTCGTCACGAGGTTGAGCGAGGTCGTTGTGGAAAGCGTGATTGCGCCGAACACCGCCAGCGAGGCGCATCCCGTTTCATTCATCCTGATTTCCAGAGCGGAGCCGCTGTTCATGACGACGTTGTTTTCACTGCCTTCGGAGCCGATGGTGAGCGTGCCGATCGGGTCGCCCGGCGCCAATGTCCCGGAAACGGACACGGTGCTTGCCGACGCCGCAGGATCAATCACGCTGGTGCCCTCGAGTCTGGCGGCGGCCGAGACCTCCACTTTTCCCACGCTGATTCCCGGCGCGCCTTGCGTGTTGACGCGCAGGGTCCCCGCCCTGACTTTCGTCGTGCCGGCGTAGGTGTTCGTGCCATTGAAGACGACGATGCCGGCGGTGTCGGCGGTGTCGGCGGTGTCGATGCCGATGGAGCCGATGCCGGAGATGTTCGCATCGACGACGAGGTCTGCGCCTTGCGTGCCGCGTCTTGTCTTGAAGAGCGCCGTGTCATAGGGGCCGCCTAGCGATGCGATGTTGCCGCGGACGTATGCCGTGGCGGTCGGGATGCGTGTGGAAGACCCCACATTGATCATGGGGTCAAGCGATCGCAAGTAGGCGACCCCGTCCGCCCCCGTGTCGAGCGTTCCGCATGCCGTGGTGTTGACGGCAAACGTGACTTTGTTGAACGTATCGGATTTTCCGTTGAGGTTGGCGGTTGCGTTGCCGTCGATTCGGATCTCCGTGTTTCTGTTTGTCGCATTGATCTGATTGTCGTGCGCCCATGTGGCGGTGGCGTTGTCGAGCCGGATTTTCAGTCCTCCCGTGGAGGCGTAGGCTCCGCCGGAAGGGTTGGCGAGCTCGAGCTTGGAACCGCCGGAGACAATGAGGTCGGCACCGGTGAACGTGCCGCTCAACGTGAAGTTGCCGCCGCCCACGAGCATCAGGTTGCGCGCAGCGCCGCTGAAAGAGATGGCTGATTTGAGCCACAGGCAGGAGGCGGGATCCGCGGTGGCGGCTGCCTGGCCGCCGGTTCCCGAACCTAAAACCAACGGGCATTCAATGGTGTTCGTGCCGGTTCCGTTGGATCGGATGTAGGGGTTGGAGCCGTCGTAGGGCAGCTGGATTGCGCCCTTGTCCAGCGTCAGCGCGGCGCTGCCGCCCAGCGTCCAGCCTGAGTTTTGGAATGCGATCTCCAGAATCCTGAACGAGCCGGCTGGCTGCGCGGAGTCCACGAAGGGCATGCAGGCCGAGGCCGTCGTGTCGGTGAAATGGACGCGGCTTGAATCCGTCGCGCCGGGGAGGTCTGGGTTGGTGTTCCAGTTTTCGGGATCCGACCAGTTGGCGGTGGTGTTGCCCACCCAGGTGCAGTTGACGACGGCGAATGCGCTCACGTGCATTCCCAGCGTCATGAGGCAGAACAAGATCAGGCTTTTGTTTTTCATGTTGTCTTCTCCTTGGGTTGTGCCGCGGGGCGCGGCGTTTTGGCTTTGCGAGTCGATTTTGGGCGTCGGGCCTCGCGGCCCGGCAGATTCCAACGGCTTGTCGTGAGGCCTTCGATCCATTTTCCCTTTTGTTTTCGCGACGGGGCGTCGGCGTCTTCGTCGAGAAGCATGGAGACGGCGAGGGCGCCCATGGCGAAGCGGTCGAACGAGACGCGAGACAGTTCAGGCTGGAACTGTGCGATCATCGTGGAGTCCGAGCCGCAGCCGATGCTGTAGTCCCGCCCCGCGAATTTCCCCAATCTCGCCGCTGCCATTCTGAAGTTCAACGCCAGAACGGCATCGCTCGTGCCGACCCGGCACGGGGAGCCGAGGAACGGTTTGACGTTGGCGACGATTTTTTCAAGGGATTCGGGTGTTTCAATTCGCGTTGTGATTTCGTTGTTCTCCGCCGTTACAACTTTTCCGCCGCGTTCGATTTCGATGGATCCCACCTCAAGTTTTGCGGCATGGGCCTCTTCAAAGAATCCCGCGCGTTGTTCGATGGCGTTGAAGTGCGTCCGGCGGCCCGATCCGGCGGGATGGTCGATCCAGAGGAGCGGCCCGGAGCCTTGGGCGATCAGGTTCTTGGCGAGCAGCCTGGCCGCGTGCCTTTCGTCGCGTCGTATGCAGCCTGTCTCCTCCCATTTGTTGGATTCCACGCAGACGATGCGCGATCCCATGGACGCCAGGCGCTTTTCAACCCTTGAGGAGAACGATCCGATGGCGACGACGCCATCGACCCAGTGCTCGGTGAAGAGCCGGGACTCCTGGGGCGATTCGGCGCCCGTTGGCGAGACTCCCACCAGCGCGGGCACGCAGCCCCGTCGGCGGAGCGCGGCGTCGATGCCCATCAGAAGCTCGAAATAGGGAAGGTTTGTCAACGCCGATCCGGGGACGACCGTGTTGACCATCACGACGCCGACGATGGGTGAAGTCCGTCGCGAAATCGCCCGCGCCATGGCGTTGGGCTGGTAGCCGCATTTGGCGGCGAGGGCAAGGATGCGTGCGCGTGTTTCCGGATTGACGTTTGGCTTGCCCATGAGCGCCCGGTTGACCGTGACGCGCGTCACGCCGGCGAGTCGTGCAAGCTCGTCTTGCGTCCGGATCTTCCGGGAATTGTCGATTTGGGATGTCATCTGGTTCAGAGCCCCTTGTTCTTGTTTGATACACGTGTAACATAGCATTGTGCGGACGTTCTGTCAAGCCAGCCTCGAATGGGGCGAGTGCGAGAAGTGGGAGGTGGGAAGCGGGAAAAGCCCCGAACAGCTCAATGCGAGTTTTGGGCGTCTGGGATGAAACGATAATCGATCTGTTGCCGGGAGGCGGGGTGGGGGCGGGTGAATTCGACTTCGATGTAGGGCTCGCAGTCCGGGGGCAAGGAGGCTTTGGCGCCGTAGTAGAGCTGGGCGCGCTCCGGGACTTCCAACAGGTCGTCTTCGGGCTGCTCGCCGAGTTGCTGGATGGCGAGCCGGCCGCCGGGGACGTCGATGAGGAAGAGGTCGGCGTCGAAGCTGCATTTGCCGTTGTTGGTGACGTGGCTGAAGTCGAAGGCGAGCTTGTCGTCGGCGAGGCGGACGGGTTCCGGGAGCGGCGTGTGGTCGTCCATGCTGTTGGTGAAGCGCTTGCGTCCCGTCAGCCGCACGGCGAGGCGTTGCGGGGGCGGAAGCTGGGCCACCGACCAGTTCGTGATGCGTGTGGCGGGCAGAGGGCCGGTCGGCAGCAGCTCCGACGTGACGCGCAGGCGGTCGGGCAGGGCTTCGATCGTGCGAGAAATCCGCACGTTCCAGTTCGTGTCGGGCGTGGAGAGCAGGGAAATGGACGTCGGCGTTTGATTGGTCACGAGAAAGGCGTCGCGATCGGCGAAATCGGGTGGAGGCCAGCCTCTTCCGCCGACGGCCGCCCAGTTTTCCTGGGGGCCGATCCACGTCTTCTCGCCGCCGGAGTTTTGCCAGCCTCCGATCGGCGTTTTTGATTGGGCGTTCGTCCACAGCACGTTGGCGCCGTTGTTGAATTGGAGCGACATGACGCGTCCGCCCAGCTCGGGCGCGACGATGGCGCGGACGTTTTCCGACTTGATCGTGATGAACTTGACCTTGGGAGAGGCGTCGGGGGCTTTGCTGGTGCATCCGTTGGCCATCCACGCGAGGGTGGCGAGGGCGAAAAGGCAGTGCAGGGCGGGGAGGCGTTTCATTTGGGCGGTGTGGACATCCCCTGCGTCCGGGATGGGGCGCGGGGGAGTGTGTGTTGGGGGATGGTTGATCCGGTCTAGCGAATGATGATCGCCGTGCCCAATGCGGGGACGGTGTCGTCTACGGGGCGAGCAAGTCGGCGATTGTCTTGGCCATGGTGGCATGGCCCTTTGCGTTGGGGTGCGCGGTGTCCGCCATGTAGGCGTTGATGCCGTCGCGTCCGAAGGCCTTGAAGACCTTGTGCATGTCGCAGAGCGCGACGTTGCGGCGCGCGGCGACTGCGCGGGCGGCCTCGGCAAAGTCGTCCTGCATGAGGAAGCGCGCGTCGCGTCCGGGGATTGGCGGCATGAGCAGCACGGCGGTCCTGCCGCCGGAGTGGATGGCGATGCGGTCGAGGTAGTCGGCCAGGACGGCGCCGTAGTAGTCGGCGGGATAGCCCCACGTCTTGTCGTTGTAGCCGACCATGACGATGGCGAGGTCGGGCTCGATGCCGGTGAAGTCGCGTTCAGCCCAGAGGCGCAGGTCGTTGCATTGCGCGCCGCCGACGGCTCGGCTGACAACGCTGACGCCGTCGTAGCCGCAGCGTTCGCGCAGCAGTTTTTCGAGCACCTGCGCGTAGCGCTCCTGGTCGGGGTTTCGAAGCGAGGTGCCGGCGGTGATCGAGTCGCCCAGGCAGAGGATGGCGACGGGCTGCCTGGCGGCGAGCTTGGCCTTGACGCCATCGAAGGACTGGAGCGCCGGCGTCGGGGCGGCGGCGGGCACGTCCTTTTCGAGCTGCAGGTGGTCGAGGTCGAAGCTGAATTTCGGCAGGTTCCGGTTGTTGTGCGTCAACCGCCATTTGTTGCCGACCTTGATGTATTGGATGTTGCTTGGCGGCGCGCCGCCGGGCGTGCCGACGGCGTACGTGGCGTCTTCGGGGACGAGCTCGTCCCAGCGGAAGGTGAACTTCTTCCACGACGTGTCCTTGAGCGGGAAGGAGCAGGCGTACTTGAACGGGAACCACTGCGGATGCTGGCCGCAGAGCACGAGCGTGCCGAGCTCGTCGGAGCCGTCGCCCTTCACCCAGAAGGAGATGCCGGCCCAGCCTTCGTCGAGCGCGTCGGGTTCGAGCGGCTTTGGCGATTTGATTTTCTTCGTGATGAAGCCGGGGAGGAAGAACTTGGCGGCGCCTTCGCCGACGGCGGCCTCGGGCGCGGGTTCGATGCGGGCGCCCTCGCGTTGCCAGCCTTCGACCGAGTCGAATGTTTCGAGCCACGATGCGGGGTCGGATTCGGGCGCGGCGCCGGGCTTGCCGGGGCCGATGGCGATTTCGCCTTCCAGCATCGCCTGGTCGATGTAGAGGTCGCCGGTGAATTTGGCGCCCGAGATCGAGGGGATGAACATGACGAGCTGGATTTCCTCGGGGTTCGTGATGTCGGCGATCGGGATGGAGACCTTCGTCCACCCGCCGGCCTTGCAGGGGACCGACGTGTTGTCGGCCCACTTCCACGCGCCGCTCATCACGGCGATCTGGCCCATCACGGCGGGTGCGCCTTCGGGGACGTGGCATTGGATGGAGAAGGTCGTGAAGCGCTTCCAGTCGGCCTTGCCGCCGTAGTACTTGTCCACGCGGCCGCGCTGGCGGCCTTCGCCGGTGGAGTCGATCGAGAGCTTGAGCGAACCGCCGCCGGCCTGGGCGTTGTCGGCGCTTTGCGCGACCTTCTTGATCAGGGGGAATTCCTTCAGGTAGTTTTCGGCGGGGAGCGCCCAGCCTTGGGCGTCGCCCGCCTTGTTCCAGTCGGCCACGACCGTCTGTGCGTGGGCGGGTGCAAGGGCCGCGCTGGCGAGGGCCAGTGCGAGGATGGATGCGAAGCTTGCTGTGGTTCCTTTCATGTCTTCAGTTCCTATGTTCTTAGTTCATGACGGCAACCAGAGCGCCAGAGGGCTGGCGGGTTCGGAACGCGCCGACGCCGGCCGCCCAGAGTTCCCTGGTTGTTGCATTGTAGCGCAAGACGAGTGGTTTCCGGTAGGGGATGTCGCCGGTGATGTCGATCCAGGTGCCGCCGCCGTCGTCGGAGCGATAGATGCCGCCCTGGTCGGAACCGTCCCATGTCACGGAAGAGAACCAGATGCGCCTGGCGTCTTGCGGATCCCAGGCGATGCCGACGACGGATCCCTTTCGGTTGGGGATGTTGGAGATCTTCTTCCAGGTCGTGCCATGGTCCGCGCTCTTCCACAGCTCGTTGCCGCCGGCGTAGACGATGCCGTTGTTGGCGGCTTCGACGTTGAAGAGGTAGGCGTCGGGTCCGTTCATGCGCTGCCAGCTTTCGCCGCCGTCCTCGCTGCGCCAGACGCCGCCGTTTGTGCCGAAGCCGCCCCAGAAGATGCGCTTCGAGTTCGCCGGATCGACGGCGAGGCCGTAGAACATGCGGCGGGTGCCGGGCTGGTTGGCGAGCTGCGTCCAGGAGCGGCCGCCATCGGTGGACTTGAAGACGCCGCCGCCTGCGAAGCCGCGTTCGGGCTCGGGATCGCCGTCGATGCCGAGGTACATCGTGAGCGGATCGGCCGGATCGGCGGCCAGGGCGCGGGCGTAGCCTTCGCCCCACATGACGTTTTTCCTGGGCAGGACGGTGGGCAGGCCGGTGGCGTGCGTGAACGTCTTGCCGGAGTCGCCGCTGACGACGAGGTGGTTCGGGAATTCCTGCGCGCCGCGCCAGGGGGAGACGGTGGAGACGATGTGGAATTCGCCGTCGGCCTTCTGGAATGCGAAGTTCCGCCAGTGGTGGCCGCTTTCGCCGAGCGTGTACTTGCGCGGCCAGAGCTGCGTCCAGGTGGCGCCGTTGTCGGCGCTGGTGAGCAGGCCTTCGTCCATCGCGCTGGCGAAGACGCGTCCGTTGGCGAAGCGCAGGTCGTGGAAGCAGGTGATGTCGGCGCCGCGGGAGCTTTCGCGCCAGGTGAGGCCGCCGTCGGTGGTGATGATGTTGTTCCAGTTGGCGGAGATGAAAATCGTGTCCGGGTCGGTCGGGCTCATGGCGAGGTTCGTCGTGGCGCTGAGATCCTTCTTGCCGGTCTTCGCGTCGTCGGGATCGGTCGGATTGCCGACGAGGTCGCGCGTGAATGCGCGCGAGCTCGTCCACGTGGCGCCGCCGTCGCTCGACCGGAAGTGGAATCCGGTCCAGGAGCGGTTGCCGATGAGGTGGATCACGTTCGCGTCGCGCGGATCGACGGCCAGTTCGCGCTGGGCGACGTCCTCGGGCAGTCCGGCGCATTTCGTCCATGTCGTGCCGCCGTCGGCGGACTTCCAGACGCCGTCTTTTTCAAAGGCGCCGAGGAGCGCGCCGGGGCGTTGGGGGAGGGTCGCCAGGTGCGAGGCGTTTTTCGGGGTGTCGAGCTGCCGCCATGTCTTGCCGGCGTCGGCGCTCTTGAAGACGCCCAGCGTGCGGTGGCAGATGTAGACATTGGCGGGCGTGGCCGGGTCGAGGATGATCGAGGCGATCGGGCCCGTGGCCTCAGGCGAGGGCGCGAGGGAGGCGCGCATGGCGGTGAGGAACGGGGCGTCCTTGGCCTTGCTCACGCGCCAGCCTTCGTTGCTGCCGGGGGCGTCCCACTCGCCGATGGGGAGGGAGGGGGCCGAGGCGTCGGCGGGGAGCAGGCGAACGGCGTCGATGCCGATCTCGCCCTTGAACGCCTGGCCTTCGGAGCGGATCATGATGTGCGCCATCTTGATGTCGCTCGGGTTTTCAAGCCCGCCCAGGTTGAACGTGACGGGGACCCACCGCCCGGGCTGCGTCGTGGCGAAGTCCCCGTTCTGCCACGTCCAACTGGAGCCGGATTGGACGACGAGGGCGACCTTCAGCGCCGGCGCCGCGGCCGGCGTGTAGATGGCGGCGGAGAACGTCTTGCAGGCGGACCAGTCCTGGGGCGTGGCGTAGTAGCGCTCGAGGCGTCCATGGTGCTTCCAGTCGTTGGCGGGGATGTCGAGCCGGGCCCAGAGGAAGCCCGCGCCCGAGGCGGGGGCGACGGCGTCGGCCGGCGCGTCGGCAAGCGCGGCGCGGTAGTCGAGCTCCGTCCAGGATTGACCGCCGTTGATCGACACGTACGCGGCGCCGGCGCCGCTGCCGGCATAGACGACATTGGCGTTGGCGGGATGGACGGCGATGGGGCGGACGCTGCTGTAGCGCTTGGCGGAGAGGTTGAGCTTGCCCTTGAGGGTGTCGGGCAGGGGCGTCCAGGACGCGCCGCCGTCCGTGGTCCTGACGATGCCGTCGACGGACATGGCGTAGAGCGTTCGCGGGCTGTTCGGGGCGATGGCGAGGCCATAGACGCCGTAGTTGTTGACGCCGTTGTTGATGAAGGACCAGTTCTTGCCGCGGTCGGTGGATTTGTACATCCCGACCACGTCGCCGCCGAGGTACATGATGTCGGCGTTGGAGGGATCGATCACGGCGGACCAGAAATAGCCGCCGCCGCCCCAACCGGCCCACGTCCATTTTGTGTTGGCTTTTTGAAGGGCGCAAGCGGCCGTGGCGAGGCAGATCGCGGCGATTGCGCAGGAGGCGGTGGCGATATGTTTGAGTTTGTCTTTCATGGTTTTGCTCCTGAGTTCTGTTTTTTCCTTTTTGTGGCGGGTGTTGGCGCGATCCCGGGCAAGGGGATCGGCTGGTCGAATTCGTCGAGAAGTTCGGGCATGTACTCGGGGTTTTCGCGCACTCGTTCGCCATCGAGCAGGCGTTTGAGGATCGAGACGGCGTGGCCGGCGATTTGATGCGTGTCGAGCTTGACGGACCACATGCCCGCGAGCTTGCAGTTGGCGTCGCAGCCGACGACGAGCACGTCGTCGGGCGTCTTCAGCCCCCGCGCGGCGAGCTCGCCGATGACGCGCGCGGCTTCCAGGTCGTTTTCGCAGATGATGGCGTCGATCGACTTCGGATGGGCGTCGATCCAGGCGACGAGCTCCTGCGAGGAGCCGAAGACGTGCCGCGACGCCGGCCCGACGGTGTCGAGCCCGGCTTCGGCCAGGACGTCGAAGACGGCGGGGACTTTCTGGATCGGCCATCCTTTCTCAAGGCAGCGCTGGTAGTGGCCCGAATCGACGGCGATGCGGCGTCGGCCGCGTTTCAGCAGGGTTTCGGCCAGGTGGCGGTAGATGGCGTCGAAGTCGATGCTCACGTTGCCCACGGAGGGGATGGCGGGCAGGAGGGAGTCGATCGTGACGACCTTCTGGCGACGGCTCAGTTCGTGGACGGTCTCGTAGTCTTCGCGCAGGACGAGGATGCTGCCGTTCGTCGAGAACGACCGGCACATTTTCATCAGATGCTCCGCGTTGAAGCAAAGCGCCGGCTCCATGCCGATGTCGACGAGGTGGTGGGAGATTTGCGAGGCGAGCGCGCCAAAATAGAATTCGCCCAGCGTGCGCACGGCGATCGGGACGATCTTGAGGCCGTCGCCGCGCAGCGCGCGCGCGACGAGGTTCGGCTGATAGTCCAGCTCCTTGACGGCCTTGAGAACGCGTTCCCTGATGTACGGGCGCACGGAGGGATCCTTGCGCAAGACTTTGCGCGCGGTATCCACCGCGACGCCGGCCCGTTCGGCTACCTTTCCTAATGTCACGACGTTGTTCTTCCTCCAATAGTTATTGACGACGCTAAATTTCGTTACGTGTCTAAAATAAGGCACAACACCCGTGGAAGTCAAGAAGGAAGTATGAAGCATGAAGCATGGACTTCGACTCAGGACGCAGGGCCTTGGAGTCGACGAAGTTTGCGACAAAGCAGCCTTGGAAGAAACCAGCGACTCGACAAGGATCGCGACAAGGTTTGCGACGAAGATCCCTGGCGACTGCGATTGTTTGGCTTTTTGCGGGCTGTTTTTTTCCGCTTGCATCTCAGAGGCGGGGTGTGGTACATTGGCGGTCTGTTTTTCCCTCGTCAGAGATGCTGGGGCGGTAGCTCAGTTGGTAGAGCATTACGTTCGCAACGTAGGGGCCGTGAGTTCGAATCTCATCCGCTCCACCAGTTTTCTCCGACAGCGAAGACGTGGCCCTTCCCTGCAGCCGGCCGGTGGCGTCAAGCCCTGGTGGACGCCGATCCTCCGTGCGTCCGGGTAGCGAACGGGGGTGAAAAGAGCGGCGTCCCGCTGAACCGGACCGCCTGTGCGTCTCGGGCGTCGGGATCAAGCCTGCGTCGTGCATACGCTGTGCGAGCGCACAAACGGAGTGAATCATGTCAAAGAAAAAGACCCACAAAGGCGCGTCAAAGCGCTGCAAGATCACGGCGACTGGCAAGGTGATCGCCTCGCGGGCGGGCAAACGCCACCTCGCAAGCTGCAAGACTCGGAAACGCAAGCGCGATCTGCGCGGCATGTCCACGCTTTCCGCGCCGGAGCAGAAGCGCGTCAAGAAGCTGCTTGCCTCTTGATCGGCCCGAACGCAAACCTTTCAACATCCATTTGAGGACACGAGGAGAACACCATGTCTAGAGTCACCAATGCGCCGGCATCACGTAAACGTCGTCGTCGCCGTCTTAAGCTCGCCCGCGGATTTCGCGGCGGTCGGAGCAAGCAATTCCGCCAGGCCACGGAGGCGGTTGATCGCGCCATGGCCATGGCCACCATCCATCGCAAGTTGCGCAAGCGCGATTTCCGCGCGCTGTGGATCGTGCGCATCAATGCGGCCGTTCGCGCCCAGGGCCTTACGTACAGCCGTTTCATCGAAGGGCTGACAAAGGCTGGCGTCCAGCTCAATCGCAAAATGCTCGCCGATCTCGCGGTCTCGGATCCCGCGGGGTTCGCCGGACTTGTCGAGCAGGCGAAGGCCGCCATTCAGTAAGGAGACATTTCAACATGAAAAAGGGAACGCATCCCAACTACGGGCCGGCCACGGTGACGTGCGCCTGCGGCAACGTCTTCGAGACGAATTCGACGGTGCCCGCCATGAACGTGAACACCTGCGCGGCCTGCCATCCGTACTTCACGGGCCAGCAGACGTTCATCGACACGGAGGGGCGCATCGACTCGTTCAAGCGCCGCTACGGCAATCTGCAGGCGAAGACGAAGTAGCTTCGGCACGGCCAGATGGGGTGCGGCGCAAGCCGCGCCCTTTTCCTTTGTGGACGAACCATGATCGACAAGCAACAGGCCGCGAGCATCGAAAGCCGTCTGAAGGCGGTCGAAGCGTCGCTTGCCGCACCCGAAGCGGCCGCGGGCCAGCGTCGCTACCGCGAGCTGGTTCGCGAGCACGCGTCGCTGCGCAAGCTCTCCGGGCTCGTCTCGGCGTACTTGAAGCTTGTCGCGTCGATCGAGGACGCCAAGCGCATCGCGGACGATCCGGATGCGGACGACGACTTCCGGGAGCTGGCGCGTGCCGAGATGGACGAGGCGGAGGCTGCGCTGCCGAAGGCCGAGCGCGATTTGCGCTTGGCGTTGATGCCGCCCGATCCCGACGCCCGCCGCAACGCGATGGTTGAAATCCGGGCGGGGACGGGCGGGGACGAGGCCGCGATCTTCGCCGGCGACCTCTACCGGATGTACAGCCGGCATGCCGAGGCGCGAGGCTGGAAGATCACGCCGATGGACGCGTCGCCGGGCGAGAAGGGCGGATACAAGGAGATCGTCTTCCTTGTCGAGGGCGAGGGCGCCTTCGTGACGCTGCGCTACGAAGGCGGCGTCCATCGCGTCCAGCGCGTGCCCGAGACCGAGACCCAGGGGCGCATTCACACGTCCGCGGCGACGGTGGCGGTTTTCCCCCAGGCCGACGAGGAAGACGAACTGGTGATCGATCCGCAGGATCTGCGCATCGACTTCTTCCGATCCGGCGGGGCGGGCGGCCAGCACGTCAACAAGACGGATTCCGCCGTGCGCATCACGCATCTGCCGACGGGCATCGTGGTGCAGAGCCAGGAAGAGCGCTCGCAGCACCAGAACAGGGACAAGTGCATGGCGGCGCTGCGCTCCCGGTTGCTGGACCGGCGCATGGCGGCCGAAGAGGCGGAGATGGGCTCCGCCCGGCGGATCATGATCGGCGGCGGCGACCGGAGCGAGAAAATCCGCACCTACAATTTCCCGCAGAATCGTCTGACGGATCATCGCATCGGGCTGACGCTCTACAGCCTCGACAGGATCGTCCTGGGCGACTTGGACGATTTGCTGGAGGCTTTGGCGCTTTCGAACGAGGAGATGCGGATGAGCTCGCAGATTGGGCGCGTCGCGGGTGCTGCGGCGGCGGATTCCAAGGAATGACACGGCTTGAGATTTCGTCGGGAAAGGTTTCAACGTCATGCTTTTTTCCTCCCTTTCAGAGCGTTCGGGTGGCGGGCCAGGGCGCCTCTGCTTGATTTTTTGTTTTTTCTAGTTGACTTTGACACGGTTGTTCGGCTAATCTGGACGTTCAAAGGGCCATTTTGGCTTTATTTTTCATGAGGGAATCACCATGAGCTCATTAATCAAGCATGCATCCATGATTCCAGCGGTTTTCGTTGGCATTATGCTTTCAACCATTGCATTTGGCGGCGAGGAAGGTGGCGAAAAGCACAAGGTCTCTCCATACGGCCTCAGCTTGACGGCCGGTGTGAAGAGAACGGACAATCGCGACGCGATTTCCGAAGACGAGGTCATTTCGGTTCGCGGCGTGGAAGAGCGGATTGAAAAGGCGGACAACACGGAGTACTGGATCACACCGACGATTTCCTTCCGCAAGGAGTGGGAGGATGGGACGCGGTTCTACGCCGGCTACAGCCCGACTTACAAGAAGGCCGACAACCCGCGCGACGACAGCGTCGAGAGCGAGTGGGAACACGCCATCCGGGCGGATGCCGACCTCTATTTAGGTCCCCGGACGAAGCTCATGTTCTCTGACAACTTCTGGTGCAGCGGTCAGAAGGACTGGCACTACGGCGACGATTTCGAGTTCTCGCCGCGCAATGCGATGTTGGACGACGACGTTGACCGGACCCGCAACGATGATTTCTACCAAAACCGCCTTGATGCAGAGCTCTCTCGGACTCTTACGGCCGACGACAAGCTCAATCTGGGCGGACAGTGGCGCATCAAGCGCTATGACGAGGACAAGCTCGCCGCCTTTGGCGACGAGGAGGAATATGTCTTCTACGTCAATTTCATGCGACGGGCCTCCCGCCACATCGCCTATGGCGTCTTTGTCGAGTACACGGCATTTGACCGCGCCAATGGTGAAGGCTACGAGCCCGAGCCCATCGAAGGCAACGAGACGCCGCGCGTGGACACCGGCGTGGAATACGTGACGAGCGGTCTTCAGCTTGAATACGACGCCTCCGGCAACGGCAACATCCTCTTCTTCGCCCGCACCGGCTACAAATACGTCTGGTACGAGGCTTCGGGCATCGATGACGACGAGACGATCGGCGACACGCGCGCCGAGTTGATCCTCTACAAGTACGAGCGCACCAGTGCGCGCCTTGGCGTCAAGTACGGGCGTGAGTTCGCCGACATCTATCCGTACAGCTCGCAGGACAACACGACGTTCTACGGCACCCTTTCGCATCTCGTCGATCGCAGGGGCGATCTGCGTTTGTCGGCTGATTTTGAATACCGCATGCGCACCTACGAGCTCGAGGACATCGATCCGGATTCCCGGGACTACACCCGCTACTTCGCGAGGCTCTGGGAGGCAACGGGCGAGGATGGCAAGGGCGATCGCGACAGCATTTGGCTCCGTTTGAGCGCCACCTACCAGTGGTCCCCCAAGTTCACCACCTCCGCTTTCTATTCATACGAGGAGGTCGAGTCGGACGTGGACACGAGCTACACCGAGAATACGTTTGGCTTGCGCGCCACCTATCGCTTCCTCTAGCCTGAACATCATCAAGGCGTCCGCTTCTTCGGCGGACGCCCTTCGATGCCTTCCTCCCCGCCGGCAGCATGTCCGGCGGTTCCCCTTTGAACATGGCGATGAACACCGAACCGACTTCCCAGATCCAGCAACCGCAGGCCGAAGCCGTCCACTTTCTCGACTACTGGCAGATTCTCTATGCCCGCAAGGAGATCGTCATTGCCGTCTCCCTGCTCATGATTCTCACGGGCATCGTCATCACCCGGCAGATGCCACGCGTCTACGCCGCGACGGCGTTGATTCAGGTGCAACGCGAGCAGCCGAACATCCCGCTCTTTTCCCAGACGTTCTACTACCGCTACGACCCGATTTTCCTGCGTACGCAGTTTGAGATCATCAAGTCGTCGCCTGTCATTGAAGAGGTCGTCCGCGAAATTCGCCTTGACGACGAAATGGGGATGGCCTACGGGTGGAAGGATACGCAGACGAAGGCGACGATCTCCGAGCGAACGGTCAAACTTGTCCAGAACAAGACCGCCCTCAACATCCGGCGCGACACCGATCTCATCGAGATCACGGTCAAGTTCGACAAGCCGGAAAAGCCGGACGGCGAGGCGGCGAAATACGCTGCCAACGTGGCGAATACGATTGCCAAGGTCTTCCGCAAGTGGACGCAGGACAAGAGCAGCGAGAGGATGCAGGACGGCCTGAAGGCGCTCGACGAGGAGATCAAGAAGCTCGACCACAAGATCGCCCAGGCCGAGGAGGAGCTGGCTGCGCTGCGAAGCAAGCACAACATCACGATGCTGTCCGACATCGACACGGGCACCGCCTCGATTCGCGCCCAGATCGTCCAGCTCACGGCGGACAAGAACAACGCCCAGATGGTCGCGAGCCTCAAGAAGTCGAAGTACGAAAAGATTGTCGAGCTTTCCCCCGGCGAGGCGGCCGCTTCGCTGAGCATTCTCATCGGGGACAACTCCCTGATGCCGATGCTCTCGGACAAGCAAAAGCTCGAAATGCAGATTTTGGCCCACGAGCAGGCCGGCCTCGGCCCCCAGCACCCTGACGTCATCCAGGCGAAGACGTTGCTGGGGCAGCTTGCCGCGAAGATTCATGAACGCGTCGCCGACATCAAGCTTGGCTTGCGGATCGACTACGAGCAATCGCAGAGCGAGTTCGAGATGATTTCCGCCAGACTCGCCGAGGAAACGGCCAAGGAGCGTGAACTCTCCTCCGGCGTCGCGCTGGATTTCGAGAAGATGCTCAAGGATTTGACGATGCTTCGCGAACGCCGCATCACGCTGGAGAACCGCAAGGGCATCGGCGACATCGACCTGAAGATGCCGACGACCAGCGTCGAGATCATCGAGGAGGCGAAAGTCCCCGAGATTCCGCTCCCGATCAGCCCCAACTTCGCTCTCAACGTCACGTTGAGCGTCGTGGCCGGCATTTTCTTCGGCATCGTCCTCGCCTTCTTCGTGGAGTATCTCGACACCACGATCAAGAGCGTCGAGGACGTCGAGAAGTATCTTGCCACGAACGTCGTCGGCATCATTCCCCAGAAGATCCGCGCCCTCAACGATCCCTCGGCCCGGCCGAAGCACTCCGAGGTCTACCGGGTGCTCCGCATGAACCTGAAGTCCTCCAAGAAGCTGGGCGACGGCAAGCTGGTGATGTTCACGAGCGCGAGCGCCGGCGAAGGCAAGTCGATGACCTCCTTCAACCTCGCGCACGTCTGCGCGGAGGTCGGCGAGAAGGTCCTGCTCGTCGATGCCGACCTGCACCGCCCCCTCCAGCACAAGATCCTCAACACGGAGAACACGCCGGGCCTGAGCAATGTCATCGTCGGCGAAGCGACGCTCGACCAGGCGATCCAGAAGACCGCGCAGGAGAACATGGACTTCCTGCCCTGCGGCAGAATTTCCAACGCCAGCGTCTATGGTCTCATGGACACGGACGAGATGCAGGCCATTCTTGCCGAGGTTCGCAAGCGTTACGACCGCGTCATCCTCGACGCGCCGCCGATGATCGGCGTGAGCGACACTGCGCAGCTCATTCGTCTGGCTGACGGCGTCGCCCTCGTCGTCCAGCATCGGAAGTACCCGCGCGCCCTCTGCAAGCGCGCCAGGGACATGATCACCAGCATGGGTGGAAACCTCGTCGGCGTCATTCTCAACAACATCAACACCGCGCACGACTACTCGTCCTACTACTACGAGCACCAGTACTATTATTACTACTACACCAACGACTCGTCCGGCAGGGCCAAGTGGCGCAGCGGCTCGAAGCCCAAGGGCCAGGCATGACGCGCGCGGAGGGAGTTGAGCCTAGTCCAGCCATGAAGTTCCAAGCCTACAGCGCCTTTGCGATTCTTCTTGCCGCCTCGCTTCTGCTGGGCGGCTGCACGTCCATCATTGATTTCTTCGACCCTTCGCCGAACCTCGTGCCGGGATCCTGGGCTCCGCGGCTGCCCGACGACGCTCCCGTGCGCACGACGGCCGCCCGCCTCTTGCGGCAGGACGACGACGTCCAGGTCACCGTCCGCGCCGGCGCGATTCCCGCCATTCAGGCCGCCGACATCGTCGATTCCCACGGCAATGTCACGTTGCCCCACCTCGGCGAATTCAGGGTTGGAGGCCTGACGTCGTCCGAGGCCGAGCAGGCCATTCGCGATGCCTACGTCAAACACGGCTTTTTCACCAGTCCCGAGGTGACCTTGATCGGCGGCCCGCGCGTCGAGCCCGAGTACTTCGTCTCGGGCGCGGTCAACCGGAAGGGGAGCTTCCCCTTCAAGGACGGCATCACCCTTTGGCAGGCGATCGTCGCCGCCGGCGACGTCAATCAATACGCAGGCGGCAAGGTCAAGCTCGTGCGCGATGGCGTGACGGAAATCCACGACCTGAATCGCATCAAGCGGGGCCGGGCGAAGAATCCGCTGCTGCGCCCCGGCGACATGATTGAAGTCTTGGAGAGCTGGCTCTGAAGCCGCTCGAAGGGAGGGGGCTTCGACCATGTTCCTTTTTTCCGGAAGCTTTCGACGGCGGTGCCGCATCGTCATCGGGTGCGTCCTGATTGTCGTCGGTCTCTTCGGCGCCCTTCATGCCGTGCGCGCTGCGCTCGCCCAGCGTCTCTACGTGAAGACAAAGTATGGGTTTGCCGGCGGGTTGACTGCCCCGGTGGCAAAGTCGGAGTCCGTCGCCGAGGTCGCCCGCAACGCCCATGCCGCGAATCGGCTTTATCCCCACAACTACTATTTTTCCTCCTATGCGGCGCGTTGCGCCTTGGAGGAGGCCGTCGAGGCGAGATCCTCCACGGAATTCAGGGACGCCCTCGCCACCGCGCGGTTTTTTGCAAGGCATGCCGTGGCGCTGAATCCCTACGATGGCGAATCCCGGATGCTCCATGCACGCGTGATGGCCGAGGAAGGCCGTGTGCGCGAGGCGATCGACTACTGGCGCACCGAGGTTCTCGCCCGCGAATATTGGTGCGAAGCGAACCATGAGTTTTTCGCCCGGCTGTGCCTGCGTTCCCGGGATCCCGCCGATCGGGCGGCGGCGGCGGACGAGCTTCCGTTCGTTCGCGACCCCGAACTTCGGGCGAAGTTGATCCGAATCCGCAAGCAGCTTGGCAAGTGAACGAGAAGGACGGGCGACGATGTGCGCAATGGCTGGTTTTGCAGGATCCGACGCGCGACAAAGGGTCGAGCGCATGAGCAGCTCGCCGACGGCGCGTGCGGGGGCGGATGGCAGTGACATTTACGAGGCGGAAGGCATCGCCATCGCGCGATGCGGCCTGGGCCCCGGTGGCCCCGGCGATGTCCGCCAGCCGATTTTGAGCGAAAACGGACGTCTGGCGCTCGTCTGCAACGGCACGATCCACAACAGCCCCGAGCTCCGCAAAGAACTCGAGGCCCGTGGACATGCGTTCGCCACGGACGCCGGCGTCGAAGTCGTCCTCCACCTCTACGAGGAGTCCGGCGACGCCTGCGTCGAACGCCTCCGCGGCATGTTCGGCTTCGCGCTCTGGGATGCCGACCGCCGCCGCTTGCTCATGGCGCGCGACCCCATGGGCCAGAAGCCCTTCTTCTACGCCGTCGCCGGCGGGGGGCTTGCCTTCGCTTCGGAGATCAAGGTGCTGCGCGCCGCCGGCATTGCCGGAGACGACATTGACCTCGAGGGGCTCTGGCACTACATGTCCCTCCGCTATCTCCCGGACGACAAATCCCTCTTCAACGGCATCATCAAGCTCCAGGCCGGCCATTGCGCCGCCTTCGAGAACGGGAGCGTCCGCACCTGGCGCCATTGGAGGCTCGATGCGTTCAAGGACAAGCGCAAGGGCTCCGAGAAGGAGCTGACGGACGAGCTGGAGCAGGTGCTGCTCGAGGCCGTGCGGCTTCACTTGCGCAGCGACGTCCCCGTCGGCGCCTTCCTCAGCGGCGGCATCGACTCCAGCCTCGTCGCCGCGATGATGGCCACCGTCTCCGGCGAGCCGTTCCACTCGTTCTCCATTGGCGTCAAGGAGCAGGACGTCAACGAGCTGCCCTGGGCGCGGATGATCTCCTCGAAATACAACTTGATCGCCCGCGAGGAGATCGTTGAAGCCAACGTGATCCACAAGATCCCCGAGATGATCCACCACATGGACGAGCCGGCGGATCCTTTCGGCGTTGGCGTCTATCTCGTCTCCCAAGTCGCGGCTCGGGATGTCAAGGTCGTCCTCAGCGGCGACGGCGGCGACGAAAACTTCGCCGGCTACGACCGTTTCGCCGGGCAGGGGCTTGCGGCGATCTATTCCCGCATCCCCGCCGTTGTCCGCCGCCAGGTCTTCGGCCGTCTCTTCAATCTCGTCCCCGAGTCCTTCGGCTACAAGAGCATCGCCTCGAAGCTGAAATGGCTCAACGACATGTCGTTCCACGACGCCGGCGAGCGCTACGCCCGCAGCATGAGCTTCCTGCGCTTCACGGACGAAAACAAGGCCGCCCTCTTCACCGAGGCGGCGCAAAACCGCATTGCCAATGCGGATTCCGTCGGCAAGATCCTCGCGTTCTTCGACGACGGCACGGCCGACGAGCTGCTCGACAAAATGCTCTACACGGATCTGATGACGCGCATGCCCGACCATCTGCTTTCGATCTCCGACCGGATGGGTCAGGCGCATGGCATTGAGATCCGTCCCCCGATGATCGACCACAAGGTCACGGAGTTCGCCGCGTCGCTGCCGTGCGACTTGAAGCTCAAGGGTCGCAGGCTCAAGTACATCCTGCGCCAGGTGGCCGCCCGCTACATGCCGCGTGAGCTCATCGACCGTCCGAAGCAGGGCTTCGGGTTTCCGATCGCCCGCTGGCTCCGCACGGATCTCGCCCCGTTCATGCAGGCGCTGTTCAAGCAGTCTCGCTTTGTTGCTCTTGGCATCTTCCGCCAGGAGGAGATCGACCGCCTCGTCAACGAACATGTTTCCGGCAAGGCGGATCACAACTTCCGCCTCTGGATTCTGATCAACCTCGAGATCTGGCATCGCATGTGTTTCGAAGGCAGAACTGCCGACGACATGCGTGGATTCATTGATTCGCTACGGTAGGGAGGGGTGTTGGACATGGAGAAGATTCTTGTAAAGGTTGTTTCCATCGCTGCGTTGATGCTTGCCGTGATGATCCACGAGATTGCGCATGGCTGGGTGGCGTTGCGCCATGGCGACACGACGGCGCGCGATGCCGGCAGGCTCTCGCTCAACCCGCTCCGCCACATCGACCTTGTCGGCACGATCATCTTGCCGCTTGCCCTTGTGCTCGTCAACGCGGGCGTCGTGTTCGGCTGGGCGAAGCCCGTTCCCGTGAACATCGCGCGTTGCCGCAACCCGCGCCAGGCGTTTTGGATGACGGCCCTTGCCGGCCCTCTTTCGAACTTGCTCCAGGCGTTGCTCGGGACGGGGTTGTTGTTGCTGGTGGTGCATCTGGTTCCCCGTGTCGTTGAGACGTTCTGGGGCGGGGTGTTCGTCATTTTTCTCTATTTGTATGTTTTCACGAATCTCGTGTTGATGACCTTCAACCTCATTCCGATTCCTCCGCTCGACGGCTCGAAGGTTCTGGCGATGCTGCTGCCGGATCGCCTGGCGATCCCGTACTTGCGGCTCGACAGGATCGGCTTCATTTTGATTTTCCTGTTGCTCCAATTCGACGTTGTCGACAACCTGCTCCAAGGGGTGCTCCAAGGCTACGCGAAGCTTTTTGGGCTTCCCCTCTGACGTTTGCTCCACCAGGAAAACCTTGGGGACAGGCTCCGAAAACCATTTTTTACGACAGGATTTACAGGATTCCATTCTTCAAGGCAATCTTGTCAATCTTGTAATCTTGTCTGAAACCCCATTCGGCGAGGCCGCCTCGATCGCCCGATTCCCAATCCCCAATTCCAATGTGAGTTTTGGATGAATAAATCCTAATAAAATATCAACTGTTAAATCGGCAATGGAAATGCTATGATCAATGCGATTGAATCCGGGGCGTCTCCCTTTTCAATGCCATATCAGAGCATTTTTATCATGAACACCGGTCGCAAAGGCCAACATTTGAAGCATGATTTCCGCGCAGGATGCGCGGCGATGGCGCTTGCCCTTTTGACCTGTTGCGCTGGCGGAGCCCCCATGACGACGACGAATCAAACGCCATTTCAGCAGTGTGCCAATGCCCTTGTCGCGGCGCCGTGCGCCGGGGGGGACTGGTCGGAAGCGGATGGCGCATCCTGGCGTCAAAACATCCTGACGGTCGAGCGCCGGGAATGGGGGACGTCGATGGTTTCGACGGCGATCGATCTGACCCCCTTCGTCGGCAAGTGCATCCGCCTGTCGATTCCGCTGTTTGCGGCGGAGTCCCCGGATGTTCCGGCGTATTACCACGACTATCTCGCCGGGATCGTCGCCAAGGTCGAGCGGCACCGTGCCGGACGGGCATGCGATCGTCGTGATGCAGCACGTCCCGGTGATCGACGTCGCGGGCAACAGCACGTCGCAGCGCATGTACCGGCCCCTCCGGCTTTTGCTGGAAGCCTACCAGAGCCGCGAGGTGTTCGAGACGGAAGGCTTTTCCTGCGATTTTTCCGATGCGCGCGGCTGGATCGTCTGCAACATCACGGGGCACCATCATGGCGAGACGCAGGCCTGGTGCAAAGGCGTGCTGCATCTCTCCGAGCCGTGCGACGCCTCCTATCTCGACTATCGCTACCGCTCGGCTTTCTGCGGACAGCTGCCCGAGAAGAAGGAGGGGACGTTCTACGAGCAGACCTTTGGCATTGTGCAGTTCAACCCGAAGAACCGTCGCGTCCATGTCACCCGCGTCGGCGGCGGGCAGGATCGCGCGCTCCACGTCGACGCCGTCGAGACGGCGCCGGGGAGGAGCGTCCAACTGAAGCCCGTGGAACTGAAGGACGTGGCGGACTGGGTTTTCTACGACGGCGACTACGTGAAGCCCCTGCCCAATCCCGACAGCCGCTGGAACCCCCTGTGGGAGTGCCGCCACAATTTCGGCTCCGTCGATTCGAACGGCGTCTTCACGGCCGGCGACCGCCCGGGCCGGTCGATCGTCATGGCGCGCGACGCCCGGCTCAACAAGGAAGTCTTCTTCATCTGGATACGCTGATGGATTGGAGAGGAGAGAAGCGCGTCGTGAGGAGTTCCCGCCGTGTCCCTGCAATTTGAATTTCTCTTCAGGGCAAGATTATGGTGGGTTGGGGCGCATGGCGCCCATGGGCTCCGTTTGCCCTTCACCGGGCGGCGGGACGTCGAACAATGAAAGGGACAGGCGACATGACGCCTCGGGAACGACTCTTTGCCGCGCTGCGGGGACAGCCTGCGGACCACATTCCGGTCTGGCTGCTTTTCCCCTATCATTCGACGGGCTACTATGTCGATGTGCGCAAGCATCCCGGATACCGGCGGATTGCAGACTTGGCCGAGCGCCATGCGATCACGCTGAACCGACGAAACTTGAGGCTCAAATGGGGCACGGGCGATGTCGTTGAAAAATGGCAGGCACTCGACAATGCCGATGAGAAAATCGTCCGGCACACCGTGACCTGCCGCGGGACGACCCTTTGGTCCGAAAGGGGGACGCGCAAAGGCGAGCTCGTCAACAAAAAGCTCCTGGACTCGCCCGAGGATTTCGAGGCCATCTGCGACATGCCCGTTGAGACCGACGAGAAAGTCATTTACGCGGCGCTCGATGCGCAAGCCGCGCAATATGAGAAAGAGAAGTCGGAATTCCCAGCGCATCTGGGATCCATGATGCTCGATCTAGGCGAGCCCATTCATCTGATCTATCATTCGGCGAATCTCGAAGAACTGTCGATCGCCTCGTTCTACGAGGAATCGAGGGCAAGGATCGCCGCATTCCTTGGCCGGCTTCAGGAGCAGAAGAAGATAGTCTATCAGTACACCCTTGAACGAAAGATGGCGGATGTCTATTTCCTTGTGGGATCCGAACTCGCCGCCCCGCCCATGGTGGGGCTCGAGACCTTTCGGAGGTGGATCGTCCCCTTTGCCAAAGACCTGATCGACCAAATTCACGACGCCAATTCCTTTGCCATCCAGCACTTCCACGGATTTATCAAGAAGCTTCTCCCCGATTTCGTGGAAATGGGCGCCGATGCCGTTCATACCATCGAAGCGCCTCCTGTGGGAGACTGCACCCTGTCCGAAGCGTTCGATGCCGTTGGAAGCAACATGACCTTGATCGGCAACATCCAATACGACGACTTCCGGCGCTTCACGCCGATGCAAATGAAGCAGGCCGTCACGGATCTTCTCGACGAAGCGGGCGATCGACGCTTCATCCTTTCACCGACGGCGGGACCCTTCGACGAAAACGTCTCGGAACAGTTCCTCGAGAACTATGTCGTCTTGATGGAGACGGCGTGGAATTACGCGCGATGACAACAGGTGTTGGCGGCTGGTGAAGTGGGAGGTGGGAGGTGGGAGGGTGCGATTCAAAATAGTTGGATCGCAAAGGCACGAGGGTTCAAGGTTCAGGGTTCTGGACGTTGCACGGCAACGGGTTGGTCTCGCATCAACTCCAAAGGGATGTCCTACAATGGTGGGTGCACGAAATTCCGGTTGAAGGGAATTTGGTGCAGTGCTTTCACTGCAATCGAGCCGTGCCTTGCATCGTCGCCGTTCCTTTCTGATTTTGGAAGCGTGTTTTCACTGCCATGCCCCTCCCTGCACGCCTCCGTGCCTCCGTGTCTCTGGTAAAAATGAAATGAAAAGAAACTTGGCGGGCCTGGCGGTTTTTTCAACTGCGAAACACACGGAAAATCTTTGCGCCTTTTTGTGGTATTTTTGTGGCCATGAAGGAAACTCGGAATTGGGGCGCGGCCGTGGCGGCTTCGCCGGGCGGGGAATGGCCACAAGAAGCACAAAAAGCGGGTCGTAACGGGGTCTGGGGCGTCCCCGGCCTGAACTACGCTCTACGCTCTTCTCACTCCTCACTATGCGAAGGGCGACGCGGCGCAGGCGGAGGTTTTTTGATCTGAACACACGGAAAATCTTTGCGCCTTTTTGTGGCCATGAAGGAAACTCGGAATTGGGGCGCGGCCGTGGCGGCTTCGCCGGGCGGGGAATGGCCACAAGAAGCACAAAAAGCTGGTCGTAACGGGGTCTGGGGCGTCCCCGGCCTGAACTACGCTCTACGCTCTTCTCACTCCTCACTATGCGAAGGGCGACGCGGCGCAGGCGGAGGTTTTTGATCGAAACACACGGGCACAGAGAGGGATGTGAGGACTGGCAGGCTGCCGCTCCCACGTCCACTGTGCCTGTTGATTTTGAATTTGGCATCAAGAAAGCCTCCATGTTTCATGGAAACTCAAGGAACCATGTTACGATTCTGACACACACCCATTCATTGCCTTGCGATTTGAAATTCCTGTTGAGAATCCATGAAGGCCGGGTTACAATTCAAGCCCTTGGAGAGTCTATTTTCCGTGATCTGCAAAATTGATGATTCAGTGGCAGGCGGAAGCGGAGGGTTTTGACATGGTTAAGAAGGCACTGACGAACATACCCGTTGATTTCGATGTCGAGTCGCTGTTGAAACGCGTTCATGTGGAGCCGCGCACGGAGGACGCCAGGACGTTCGAACACCTTGTGGAGCAAGCGCGAGAGGTCGCCAGGCCCAAGGCGCTCTATGTCGAATCGTTCATCGAAGCCAAGGGCGAGGACACGGTGCGGATCGACGGGGTCACGTTCACAAGCCGGGCGTTGAGGCTGAATTTGGACAAGGCGGAGCGGGTGTTCCCATTCGTGGCGACCTGCGGGCGCGAGTTGGACGAGGTCCGTCTGCCCCAAGACGAGTTCCTGGCGGCGTTTTGGTGGGATGCGATCAAGACGTCCGCCATGCGATGCGCCGTCCGCCATCTCAACGACCATCTCAAGACGCGACACCTGCTTTCCAGGCACGCCGCCATGAATCCCGGATCGGGAGATGCCGACGTCTGGCCGATCGAACAACAACGAGAGCTGTTTGCACTGCTTGGCGACGTCAAGCGCCTCATTGGCGTGGAGCTGACGCCCTCGTTTCTCATGGTGCCCAACAAAAGCGTGTCTGGAATCCTGTTTGCAACGGAGACGGACTTCCGAAGCTGCCAGGTGTGCCGGAGGGAGGACTGCCCCGGGCGGAGGGCGCCGTTCGATCGACGGTTGTGGAATGCGATACATCGAGTTTGATTGACATGGGACGCGGCTTGGTGCTATAGTCCCCCCAATGTCTGACGGCGACGCGGGACGAAGGGCGCCCCGCGCACCGACGGGCGCGCAACGAGGAGGCACAACGATGACACGATGGACTTGTTTCTTGGCGGCGGCGGCGCAGAGCCTGCTGTTCGTGGTGGCGGCGCAGGCCGCGGACTTGACGGTCACCAGCGACTTGGACGACGGCGCGGGGACCCTGCGCGCGCTGGCGGCGACGGCGGCGTCCGGCGACCGGATCCTGATTCCGGGAGACATGGTGGTGAACGTGGTCACGCAGCTCGTGCTGGGCGGCAAGTCGCTCGATCTGGTCGGCCTCGGCGCGGGGGCGACGATCCGGGGCGCGGGCGCGGACCGGCTGCTGTACTACTCCGGCGGCGGCGGGCGGACGCTCGGGTGCTACAACCTGGCGTTCACGAACGGCGCGGCCGGTGGCAAGCACGGCGGCGTGGCCTACGTCGCGTACTGCAAGGGCGCGGTGTTCTCGAACTGCGTCTTCACGGGCAACAGCGCCCTGGACTCGGACGGCGGCGTCTTCTACTGCGGCAACAACAACTCGACGGTCGCCGCGACCAACTGCGTCTTCGTCGGCAACACGGCGAAGAACGGCGGCGTCGTGGGCGGCAACGCGTCGCTGGGGTACAGCCTTGCCGGCTGCCGGTTCGAGGCGAACGCCGCCACCTTGTACGGCGGCGTCGCCAACGCCACGGGTCCCCTTCTTTTCAGCCAGTGCTTCTTCACGAACAACACCGCCAAGTGGGGCGGCGTCATCACCACCGGCAGAGGCGGCCAGGCGATGGAGGACTGCACGGCCGTCGACAACCGGACGACCGCCGAAGGCGGCGTGATCTACACGCGCAACCCCTTTGCGATGCTCCGCTGCTCCTTCGTGAACAACTACGGGAGATGCGGGGGGGTCCTCCACAAGTACAACGGCCTGCTCACCGCGCGGGACTGCCTGTTCGAGGGCAACACCGACCAGCCTTCCGCCAACTGGTGCCACGGCGGGGTGGGCTGGTTGCGCGGCCCCCAGTTGAGCTTCTTCTCGAACTGCGTCTTCCGGGCCAACCGCAGCATCAACACCAACGACGATCTGGGCGACGCCGGCGTGTTCGGCACGTATGGCGAACCGGGCGAAGGGCTCGAGGTCTGGGACTGCACGTTCGACGGGAACCATGCGGAGCGCGTGTGCGGCGTCATGCGCATCAACAACCCCGCGCGGTTCCGCAACTGCACGTTCACGCGGAACTCCACGGGCATGGGCGACTCGGCCGTGGCGTTTGTCGGCGTCGGGGACGCGACCAACGTGGTCGGCTTCACGAACTGCACGTTCTTCGACAACGCGGCCGGCACGAACGCCGCCAGCGGCCACCGTCGCGGCGTGATCTACGTCAACAACACGAACGGCTGCGTGAACCTGGACTTCTGCACGATCGTCTCGAACCGCACCAGCGACGCGGCCGTCTACGTCAACAGCACCGCGTTCTCGCTGGTTTCGATCAACAGCACGGTCGTGGCCTTCAACACGACCCATTCGGGCGCCACGGACGATCTCCGCGGGGCGATCCTGGCCTTGGGCCACTCGGCGATCTCGGAGGCCGAGACCGGCTTCACGAAGCTGGCGGCGGGCGCCTACGCCAACAACCTGTACGACTGCACGGAGGCGTCGCTCAAGCTGTCGCCGCCGGCGGACAACGACACGCAGACGACGCATCCCGACGGCACGCGTCCGCAGACGATGGCGTTCGGCCTCGGGAGCGTGTTGCGCGACCGCGGCGGGCCGACGCCCGGCGTGGCGACCGACGCCCGCGGGTTCCCGCGCCCCGACGTGGTCTCGGCGGTTGCGGACATCGGAGCCTACGAGTTTGTGCCGGAGTGGGGCGGCATCATCATCGTGCATTGAGCCTTTGCCGCATGAACATGAAGCGCATCAAGGAAATCGCATGGCTGGGCGAGGACTGTGTCGGGGGAAGGATCAAAGGGGTGGTCCTCGCCTTCCACGGGTTGGGCGGCGGGCTGAAGAGCGGCCCCAGCACGGAGGAGCTCGAGTGGGGGCGCGCCGGGGGGCTGGTCGTCCACCCGTATTACGGCCCCTGGTCCTGGATGAACCGGCAAGCGCGAACGATGATCGATGAATTGGTGGATGCCGTCTATTCCGCGTATGGGCTGGCGGACGGCATTCCCCTGGTCTGCACGGGAGGCAGCATGGGCGGCCAAGGCAGCCTTCTCTACACCCGATACGCGAAACGCCCCGTGAGCGCATGTCTGGCCAACTGCCCCGTGTGCGACCTGAAGCATCACTTCCATGAGCGCCCGGACCTGCCGCCAACGCTGTGGCACGCGTTCCGAGGCTATCCGGAGAGCATGAGCCGCTGTCTTGCCGAGCATTCCCCTTTGCAGCAAGTGGCCGCCATGCCGGACATTCCGTACCGGATCATCCATGGCGGCAAGGACAAGGCCGTGTCCAAGCGCCACCACAGCGACAAGATGGTGGCTGCCATGCGTGAGCATCGGTTGAATGTTGAATACGTCGAGGTGGCCGGCATGGGGCATGGCGGCCCCCTGCCCCTGGGGGTGCTTGAGGGCAACGTCACGTTTGTCGCCTCGGCCATGAGCAGATGAAAGGCCGGCGGCGAACCGGCAAAGACGGGTTGCATGTCTATTTCAACGAAGGCGCTTGATCTGGAATGGAGGCCGGCGAACAGACGGGAGAAGAATTGCCTGTCGTCATCGCTGTGCGTCTGGCGACCGAGAGCGAGATGCCACGCCCCGTTGGGGCGGCTTCTGAATGGGGGGCGAAGCCCCGCCCATACGATATTGGGGGGCGACAAAGCTCTTTATGCGACAAGGCGACACAGAAAGGCGCCGTCCTTTTTCTGGGTGGGTTTGGGTGGACGCAGTGGACGGCTTGCGGCAAGGTGGTCGGACGGCTTGGACGGATAGGACGGATCATTGATTTCGCGTCGCGCGGTGGACGCGGCGTCCTCGCCGCGTTTTATAGCCTTCGCCGATTCGCCCGCGCTCCGGCGCGGGGCGCGCTTCGGAGGTGGGGCGACGCCGTCCCGGCGAGCCGCCGCTCGCCCGCGCCGAGGCGCGGGGCGCAGCAGAACCAGGGGCACGGACATTCCTGTCCGTGGTCGTTCACGGGTTGGAAAACCCGTGCCTGGAGTTTGGCCTTTAACTATTCACGGGTTGGAAAACCCGTGCCCCTTTGTCACGGGTTGGAAAACCCGTGCCCCTTTGTCACGGGTTGGAAAACCCGCGCCCCTTTGTCACGGGTTGGAAAACCCGCGCCCCTTTGTCACGGGTTGGAAAACCCGCGCCCCTTTGCCACGGGTTGGAAAACCCGCGCCCCTTTGTCACGGGTTGGAAAACCCGTGCCCCTTTGTCACGGGTTGGAAAACCCGCGCCCCTTTGCCACGGGTTGGAAAACCCGCGCCCCTTTGCCACGGGTTGGAAAACCCGCGCCCCTTTGCCATTGCCCGCGGAGACCGCTGGAGACCGCCGTCCTCGGCGGGACACGCCCCACGCCGGGCGAACCAGACGCCGGAACGCTGGATCCCGCCGTCCCGGCAGGGTGTTCGACATGCGTCGTTCCCGCACCCAGCGGAGCGGTAAACGTCAGCGTACACGAAAAACATGGACGGAGGAGAGCCGTGAACGTGTACGGGTACGTGTACGGGAACGTGAACGAGTAGGGAAGCGAATGGCAAGGGGTACACACCTGTTGAAAACGATGAAAAGGGCGCGACGAAAAGAGGTGGACAAGTTCGGTCGCCAAACTCGCGACAATCAAACTTCTCAACGGCATTGTGTTCCCCTTGGCGTCGCTTTTCTTTTTGATCTGGATCACGAAGGAGTGCTTCTATCCGGTGCTGGGCCTGAAGAAAACAAGTGATGGCGACGACGATCTAAAGAGGCTCGCCAATTGGCTGTTGAATCCGAAGAAACAGGAAAGCTCGGAAGCTGTTCCGCAGGCGGCTTCGGAACCGATGCCGAGCACAAAGGCTGAAGCGGTTCAAGATTCGGGTGGGGGCTGATGCAAGGAGCGGAGTGAGGCGTACGCGCCGCAGAGGGCGCGAGTCAAGAGGGGAGGCGGGGTCGAATGGGCGGGGGCGAAGCCCCGGGGCGGGGACGAAGCCCCGCCCGTACGATATTGGGGGGCGAAGCCGAGCGCGTACGATATTGGGGGGCGAAGCCGCGCGCGTACGATATTGGGGGGGGACGAAGCCCCGGGGCGGGGACGAAGCCGTGCTCGTACGATATTGGGGGGCGACAAGGTTAGCGACAAAGTTCGCGACAAAGGTTTTTGAGGCATTATGCCTCATTTCACCACGATGCGCGGGGTGCCGGGGGCGGTGACGCGGCCGATGGCGCGGGCGGCGGGGACGCCGGTGGCGTGGAGGTCGCGGAGGAGGGCGTCGGCGGCGTCGGCGCGGATGGGGATGAGGAGGCCGCCGGAGGTCTGGGCGTCGTAGAGCACGGCTTGCTGCGCGGGGGACAGGCGGGGGTCGAAGGCGACGTGGGGCTCGACGAAGGCGGAGTTGCGTTCGTTGGCGCCGCTGTAGATGCCGGCTTCGGCGTAGGCCATGACGTCGGGGAGCAGGGGCAGGGCGTCGAAGTCGATCTCGGCGCCCGTGCCGCTTTCGAGCATCATGCGCGTGAGGTGGCCGAGGAGGCCGAAGCCGGTGACGTCCGTGCAGGCTTTCGCGCCATGGCGGATCATGGCTTCGGAGGCGGCGCGGTTCAGGGTGGTCATGGACTCCGCCGCCGCCGCCTGCGACGCGGGGGTCGCGCGGCCGAGCTGGCCGGCCAGGGCGATCATGCCGATGCCGAGCGCCTTGGTGAGGATGAGCACGTCGCCTTCCTCGGCGCCGGCGTTGGTGGCGAGGCGGTCGCGTTCGACGACGCCGGTGACGGCCATGCCGAACTTGACTTCCTCGTCGTTGACGCTGTGGCCGCCGACGCAGAGCGCGCCGGCTTCGGCGAGGGTGTCGAGGCCGCCCTTGAGGATTTCCCGCATGGCGCGGTGCGGCAGGGTGTGGATGGGGAAGCCGATGATGGAGAGCGCCGTCACGGGCGTGCCGCCCATGGCGTAGACGTCGCTGAGGGAGTTGCAGGCCGCGATGCGGCCGAACGTGTAGGGGTCGTCCACGCCGGGCGTGAAGACGTCCACCGTCTGCACGAGCAGGAGGCCGGGGCGGATTTCGAAGACGCCGGCGTCGTCGCCGGTGGAGGCGCCGACGACGAGCCGGGGGTCGGTCGTCTGCGGGAGCTTGGAGAGGACGATGTCGAGATCCTTCTGCCCGATCTTGCTGGCGCAGCCGGCGCTGCGGACGTGTTCGGTGAGGTTGACGGGCACGGCGTCGTCCACGGGGAGGTGCTCGCCGGCGCAGAGGCAGACGTTCCTCTCCTGGAAGAGGGGGCAGGGGCAGGGCTTGGCGGGGTCGCACACGCAGTGCCCGAGCTTGATCGAGCGGCCCATCACTTGTTTGCGTTTCTGGATTTCTTCGGGTGTCATGGCTGGCTTGGGGTTTGGTTGGCGGGTTGGCGGAGGACTCGGAAATCGCCAGTCCGGCGGGTGAGGCCGGCGGCGTCCCAGTGTTCGAGAAGGGGGATGGCGAACTTGCGCGAGGTCTTGAGCAAGTCCTTGAAGGCGCCGGCGTCGATGCGTCCATGGGCGTCGAGATGCTCGCGGAGGCGGCGTTCGGACTCCGCCACCCAGGCGGCGTGGAGCAGGACGACGTCGGAGAGGCGCACGAGGACGCCGCGGTGGCAGAGGTTGACGAGGAGGGCGTCGGCTTCGGCCTGCGTGATGTGCAGGCGGGCGGGCAGGGAATCGGGGCGCGGCGTTTCGTAGCGCGCGCTTTCGAAGAGGCCGGCGATGTTGTCGGCGAGGGCGGTCTGGCGCTTGTCGAGGACGGGTTCGCGGGCCTTGAGGAAGAAGCGGTCGGCTTCCCGGACGAGATCGCCGTCGGCGAGGAGCGCGTCGAAGACGCGGTCGAGGAGGAGGCGGGAGCCGGGGAGGCCCTGGCAGAGGGTCTTCCGGTCGAAGCCGCGATGGAGCGGGTTCGCGGCGTGGAGGGAGTCGAGGCGCGCGACGACGGCGGCGCGGGCGGCGTCGAGGGCGGCGGGGGCGACGTAGCGCAGGCCCGGCAGCGCGATGGCCTTGCCGACGGCGGCCAGGGCGTCGGCGGCGGCGCGGGCGGCGTCGGGGGCGACCGAGGCGAGGCGGGCCCAGTTGTCGAGGTGGACGGGATCGTTCCCGGCCTTTTCGAGGGCGAGGCGCATCTTCTCGGCGTCGTCGCCGGCGGCGGCCTCGGCCTCGGCGCGCGCCCGGGCCCAGTCGCCGCGCCCGCGGCGAAGTTTGGTGTCGGAGCAGTCGATCAGCGTGCCGCCGCCAAGGGTCTGGGCGGGGGAGCGGCGGCGGACGAGGTAGAAGTCGCCGGGGGCGGCGACGACGGGGCGTTCGAGCTGGATTTGGACGTAGGACTCCGCGCCGGGGGCGAGCTTGTCGAGCGTGGGGAGGACGAGGTGGCCGGGCGTTTCCGACGTGCCGACGTGGAGCATGATGGCGGTGCGGGGCTCCAGCGCCTTGAGGTTCTGCGGGAGGTGGAGGAAGCGGGCGTTGAGGAAGCGGTGCGCGCCGAAGTAGCCGGGCAGCGCGACGACCTTGCCGCGCGCGGCGGCGTCGCGCGAGAGGTCGGAGAGGCGCAGCGCCGCGCATTCGCCGGCGAAGCCCTGCTCGACGTCCCGCCCGTAGACCTGGATGCCGCGGACGCGGTGGCGCGTGCCGTCCGGCAGCATTTCGACTTCGTCGCCGATTTTCACGCTGCCCGAGCGCGGGATGCCCGAGAGGATGGTGCCGAAGCCCTTGAGCTGGAACGCCCGTTCGACATGGAGCAGGAAGGGACCCGAGACGTCGCGCTCGGCCGTTTCGGAGACGACCTTGCGCAAGGCGGCCTTCAGGGCGTCGAGCCCGGCGTTCGTCCTGGCCGAGAACGGGACGCACGCGGCGTTCTCGAGGAACGTGTCCTTGACGCAGGCGCGGATGTCGGCGACGACCTGCGCCTGGCGCGCCTCGTCGGCGAGGTCGCATTTGTTGAGGACGACGAGTCCCTTGCGGACGCCGAGCATGCGGAGGATCTGGACGTGTTCGAGCGTTTGCGGCATGACGCCGTCGTCCGCCGCCACGACGAGCATCGCCACGTCGATGCCGCTGGCGCCGGCGACCATGTTGTGGATGAAGCGCTCGTGGCCCGGGACGTCCACGATGCCGATGTTCAGGCCTTCGCCGTCGTCCCAGGCGGCGAAGCCGACGTCGATGGTCATGCCGCGCGCCTTTTCTTCGGGCAGGCGCGCGCACCAGGTTCCGGTGAGGGACTGGACGATGGAGGTCTTGCCGTGGTCGATGTGGCCGGCGGTGCCGAGCGTGAGCCGGACGCCGCGCGCGGGCGTTGGCGTGGCGGGGGCGGGGGTCATGAGGCGCCCCCGGAGATTTCGCGGAAGGCGTCGACGATGTGCGCCGCCTCCGCTTCGGAGACGGTGCGCATGTCGAGAAAGACCGCGTTGTCGTGGATGCGCGGGCAGACCGGCACGCGGCAGGCGCGCAAGGCGCGCGCGAGGGCGTCGGCCCGGGTCGTCGCGATGGCGACGGCGAACGAGGGGAGGGGCTGCGCCGGCACGGCGCCCCCGCCGAGGAAGGCCTCGTGCGCGACGACGTCCACCGGCGTCGGCGCGAGGAGGGGGCGGAGCTGCTCGGCGAGGGCGTCGGCCTGGGCGCGGAGCGCGTCGGGGCGCTTCGCGAGCATGGCGTAGAGCGGATGCGTTTCGGCGATCGTCTCCGGGCTTTTGAAGAGCCGGAGCGTGGCTTCGAGCGCGGCGAGCGTCATTTTGCAGATGCGGAAGGCGCGGTAGAGGGGGTGCCGGCGGATTTTGGCGACGAGCGCGGCCTTGCCGGCCACGAGGCCGCCTTGGGGGCCGCCGACGAGCTTGTCCGTGCTGGACAGCACGAGGTCCGCGCCGGCGGCGAGGCTTTCGGCGAGCGTCATTTCGTGCGGGAGTCCGAAGCGTTCCAGCGGCACCATCGCGCCGCACCCGAGGTCGTCGATCACGGCGACGCCGCGGGCGCGGCCGACGGCGGCGATGTCGGCGATGCCGACTTCCTTCGTGAAGCCGACCATGTCGTAGTTGCTCTTGTGGACTTTCATGAGCAGGGCCGTCTCGGGGCCGATGGCCTGCTCGTAGTCCTTGAGGTGGGTCTTGTTGGTCGTGCCCACTTCGCGGAGTTTGGCGCCGCTTTGCGCCATGATGTCGGGGAGGCGGAACGAGCCGCCGATTTCGATCAGCTCGCCGCGCGACACGACGACCTCGCGGCCGGGGGCGAGGGCGGCGAGGACGAGCAGCGTGGCGGCGGCGTTGTTGTTGACGAGGACGACGTCTTCGGCGCCGACGAGGGAGCGGACCAGGTCGCGGATGGCGTGTTCGCGGTGGATGCGCGAGCCGTCGCCCATGTCCATTTGGAGGTTGCAGCAGCCCATGCAGCGGGCGACCGCGTCGCGGGCGGCCTGGGGCATGGGCGCGCGTCCGAGGCCGGTGTGGAGGAGGATGCCGGTGGCGTTGACGGCGGGCTTGATGCCCGGGGCGTCGTCGGCTGCCAAGGCGCGGCGCGCGGCGTCGAGCAGCGCGTCGGCCGTGGGCGCGGGGAGATCGGCCGGCGAGTCGAGGATGGCGGTTCGCGCCGCCTCGATGGCCTCGCGAACCGCCTGGGCGGCGCGGTCGCGTCCGAACGCGGCCGCCAGCGCGGCGAACGCGTCGGTCTCCAGGATGCGGCCGGTCTGCGGGATGTTTCGGAGGTTTTTAGGCGTCATGTGGTGAAACGTTGTCGAATTGAGCGGCTAGCGGCTAGGGGTTGGTTTTAGTGAGGAGAGCGTAGAGAGGAGAGAGAAGTTTCCGCTGGGGCGCTGCCCCAGACCCCGGTTTGACCGGAGGGGTGGGTGGGGGTAAAAGTTTTGTCCACAGAAGACAACAGAAAGATACAGAAACGTAGATCCTAACGGGGTCTGGGGTGTCCCCAGCCTGAACTGCGCTCTTCTCACTTCTCACTCCTCACTAGACGAAGGGTGGTGGGCGATGGGAAAAACTTCGAGAGTCCATGGACCATGGTCTAGAGTCCTGCATGGTTGCATGGGTGAAAGAATAGCATATTGGTTGGAAACTTGACACTTGAAACTGGAAGCTGGGGTGTGGCGCTGTGGCGGCTTCGCCGAGTTGGGGGAATGGCCACGAAAAACGCAAAAAGAAGGTGGATGGGCGAGGGTGGTGAATTACGAATTATGGATTACAGAATTACTTGGCTGTGGCGGCTTCGCCGAGTGGTTTTTTAGACAAGATTGCAAGATTGGCAAGATTCGCCTGAGGAATCCAAATTGGCAAACAACCCGACGCAGGAATTCCTGACAACCAGCAGCCAAGACATGTGAAGTCTGCCAGCCAACTACTAACCCGGCCATAATTCATGCTGCAAATCAGGGGCACGGGTTTTCCAACCCGTGGACGAACACGGACAGGAATGTCCGTGCCCCTTTTCCAACGCCAAATTCCAGATCCCATGCCTCAATCTCCGTGCGCAACGCTATTTGTGGCCGGGTTAGTAGCTGGAACAAACATCGGATGCTGTTGATGCTTCGGAATGTGAATAAAAGGCATCCCGCGCATGCTTACGGGAGCGTTCGACAAGCAGGAGATTGCCAGAGGAATCGGAGCGATATCGAATAGGTTCCGAATCCGTTGTTGATGCGGACAGAATCTTGAAAAGCTGTCGTCCTAGAATCTCGGCAAGCCTGACCGGAACGGCGTTTCCAATCTGACGCATCGCCTCGGTCCAGGGGCCGGAAATCGAGTAGTCGCTTGGGAAAGTCTGTATGATTTTCGCTTCATGAACAGTAAAATACCGCACGGTTCCATCTTCGAAAAGAATCATGTTCTCGCCACCCGGAACGCCATGCGCCCCGGCTTTAATCGTCTTGCTTGGACGATCAATGGGGCTGCCCACATGACCGGGATAAGGCTTCGCTCCTGGAACAAAAACATGGTCGGACAACGTGTTGCGCCTGTCCTGTGGATCTGGCAACCCCGCCAAGGCCTCGCGAATGGTCTTCCAATTGCTTCGCGCATGTGTCGGTTTTGGCCAGTTCCAAGGGGTTGCGACATCGTCGCGAAGGCCAACGATGAATACGCGTTCCCGCACTTGAGGCACACCGTAATCGGCGGAATTGAGCAATTTGTATTGAACCTGGTATTTCAACCCCGTATAGTTCTGATAGGAAAGGGACTGCAGCCTGGCTAGATGCTCTTTCCAGTGTTCACCATCAGCCTTGTGGAAGGTAGGGTATGTCAGGCGGAGGATGATGTACTGGAAATACTCAGAAAAACTTTGTCGCAAAAGCCCTTTGACATTTTCAAAAATAAAGCCCCGGGGCGCAAGCTCGGTTATGGCGCGCGTAGCCTCGGGAAACATGTCGCGATGGTCTTTATGCGCCTTGGCGAGGCCTCCAAGCGAGAAAGGCTGGCATGGAGGACCCCCTGCGATGGCTTCCACCGATCCGAATCGAGAGAAATCAAAAGACCGGATGTCAACTTCATGCACGATTTCCGGCGGAAAATTCAACCTCAAGGTTTCGCAGGCGTGTGAATTGTTTTCAACGAAAGCCACATGCGAGAATCCTGCCCGTTCCATACCTTTCGCAAGACCTCCACAACCCGTGAAAAGCTCGATCATCTGCATCGCAACCCCACCATGTAATCCTTCACCCGGCGGAGCAAATCTTTTGCGTCCGGTTTCTCGCCTTCCATGCGAGCCGCCCAGGCTCTTCCCGGATGGAGTGCATCCCATTGCGTCATTCGCCCTGTCACTCGCTTGGAGCCGGGATCGTGATTTCCAAAGCCATCAATGACACTGTTCCAGAGTGGATTGTGTTCGCGGATGATTGCAGCTTCCACTGCGCCAATCATGCCGGCGGACTCTCCTTCGAAAATGACAAACCGACAGGCAAAATCATCGATGGAAAGCCCCTTGCCAGCTTGAATGCTTGACGCATGTTCGGACAACCTTGAAAAGAGAACGTTCCCAGACTCTTGTTTATCCAGCATCCTGTTCTGCCGCCATCCTCTTGGCACGGCTTTTCCGACATAAATCGGCACAGAATACGCCGTGCGGTTAATTTCATTGCCAAACTTGCTGTACATGCCCGATCGTGAAAGGCAGTACAAGGCGTAGACACCGGCGCCGGAAAACTTCTCGGGAGGCGGAATGTTGAAGACTGGTGTGCCGTGAAAAAATCGAACCGCGTCTTTGAGCATTTCCGAAAACTGCTCGTTTTCGTAAACGTGCTCTTCGCGTTTGAAGGGACGGTTTAGGATTGGCATGTCTGTCGTTTCCGTGAGTAAAGGGCAAGACCCGTATGACCCGTATTAAAGCATGAAAGACTGACGGAAAGTATAGCATTCAACTGAATGTGGGTCAAACGCATGAACCACCACAAGAAAGCACAGATTTTTTCTTGTGGTTCTCTGTGTTGTTTGAAACTTGAAACTTGAAATTTGGGCCGGAGGGCTGTGTTTCAAGCCCCTGTTGTCCAGTCGATGCCTGTCGCCAGTGATTTTAGATTTGTGATTTGTGATTTGTGATTTGCCGGAGGACAGCTTTGTCGCTTTGTCGCGAACTTTGTCGAACTGTGAAAGGGTGGCATGGGTGGGTGGGGAATGGCCACGAAAAACGCAAAAAGAAGGTGGATGGGCGAGGGTGGTGGAATTACGAATTATGGATTACAGAATTACAGAGTTGCTTGGCGTCCTTGGCGGTTTTTATCCATAGAAAGCATAGAAAGCACAGATTTTTTTTGTGTGGTCTTTGTTTTTCGTGGCCATGATGAAAGAGGGCGTGTGGCAGGGTGGAGACTGGGGCGCAGGCGGCGACACGCGGCGAGGACGCCGCGTCCACTTTGCTGTACGGAAATGCTGATCGGCCTGATCCGGCCAATCTGACTGACCACGAAAACATTTGCGGCGAGACTTGCGGGTCAGTTGGCGGTGATCAGGATCATCTCGCCGCGGTTGGGGGCGAGGGTGATTTCGACTTTGCCGTCGCGGCTGGGGAGGGGGCTGCCGGTGCGGAGGTCGGTGGCCTTTGGCGATGCGATGCCGGTGATGCTGACGAGCGCCGGCAAGGGCGCGTCGGTGCGGTTGAAGAGGATCAGGCCATGGCGTCCGTCTGGCGCCCGGGCATGGGTGCCTTCGATGCCGGCGAGCGTCTGTCCTGTGGCGGGGTCGAGACCCCGCCACGCGCGGGGGACGTCGAGGCCGTCGAGCAGTGCGCCGAGGGAGGCGACGAGGTTTGTCGCCGCGAAGCCGGGTGGCAGGGTGGTGACCCTGCCGCCGCCGAGGGGCTGGGTGCGAGGCTCGTTTTGGGCGGAGGCCAGGGCGAGGGCGTTGGTGGCGTTGGCGCCGTGCTCGTTTTGGGAGAGCGCGCCGGCGGCGACGACGAGGCGTCCGCCGCGTTCGGCGTAGCGGCGAAGGGCGGCGGGGGTTTCGGGATACGAGGCGCGGCAGGCGTCGGGGACGACGATGGCGGCGTAGCGCGAGAGGTCTTGGTCGGCAAGCTGTTCTTCGAGGACGAGGGCCGTCTTGAACTGCGCAAAGACGAGGGCGTCGGCGTATTGCGGGAGGGTGTCGAGGGGCTTGGGGTCGCCGCGTGCGTGCGCGAGGCGCACGGACGGGCGCGAATGCAGCAGGGCGACGTGGGCGCCGTTGGTGCGGTTGGCGAGCGTGAAGAGTTCGGCCGCCTTGAGTGCGTCCTGCTTGGCGAGCCGGATGCCGAGGAGCGCCTCGGGCGGGACGGCGTAGGGGTTCATGAAGTTGGCGGGGTTTTCGGCGGCGTGTTGTCGGCCCGCCGCTTCGGTGGCCGCTTCGTCGAGGCGCGTGGGGCCGTCGTCGCGCGTGTACTTGACCCATTCCCGCGGGTGGCGGCGCCATTTCTCCAGGTAGCAGAGCGCGTAGCCGCGGGCGAATTGCGAGAGGATGTCGGCGCGGGTTGTTTCGGCGTCGATGGCGGGGCGGACGGGCGGCGAGAAGACGGGGCGCCCCTGTGCGACGGCCTGCATGTAGAGTGCAACATAGCGCGGCTGGGTCTGGTTGGCGGGCGCGCAGAGGATGGGGTGGTTGGCGGCGGCTTGCAGGATGTCGATGCCTTTGCCGTCGGCGCGCAGCGGCTGGAAGCAGACGCCTGGCGCGGGGTCGCCGGTGGCGCTGCGGACGATTTCCACCGCCTGGGTGCAGAGCAGGGCGAAGCGGTCTTCGAGGAATTTGACGTACTCGACCGTCAAGCCGAGGTTCGAGGCGTTTTTTTCGGCACGCGCTGCGACGGGGAATGAGCTGAACGAGGCGCCGAGGCCTTTGTTGAATTCGGCGGGTGTTTTCCAGCGCGCGTTGAGCCATTGGGTGAAGGCGGTGGTGTTGCGCCGGTCGGTGTCGAAGAAGTCTGCGCCCGCGAAGAGGCGCCAGGCGAAGGGGGTGACGCCGTTTTGACGGTAGTAGGCGGCGTCGGAGCTCCAGATTCTTTTCCAAAGCGCGGTGCCGTGCACGTGGGCGACGCTGTACGGGATGCCGTGCGCCATGCCGTCGAACCAGGCGCCTTCCGGCGGGTTGACGCCTTCCATGTACGTCATCCAGGCGTGGGTGCCGGGTTCGATCGCCAGTTCGGCGAGGATGGGAACGCCGGCGTTCAGGGGACGGCCGAGGATGTTCATGTTGCGGCGCGGCACGGGCCTGGGACGGTAGCGACGCCGCCACGTCCGGGCGGGTGTGGCGCCGAAGGCGTCGAGCCCGAGACGCTGGGCGTCCGCGTAGTCCGGCAGGCTCTCGTAGATCCAGGACAGGCTTTGCGGGTAGCCCGTGGTGCGGACTTCGGCGTCGCGTTCGGCGTCCTGGAAGAACGTCGCGCCGATGAGAAAGCGCGGTTTGCCGTTGACGAGCACTGCGCCTTCGCCGAAGGCGACGGTCGCTCCTGGCGGCATTTTCTCATGATCCGGGATGTCGGCGAACTCCGGGAACGCCGCCAATGCGGACGTCATCGGCGTGAAGGCGGCGAGCAGGGCAAGGACGCTGGCGAATGCTTTCATGACGTGCGTTCCGCCGTGCGCATGGCGGCACGGTTCTTGAGAACGACGGCATGGGCGATTTCGCGCAGGATCTTGGCGTCGGCAGAGGCGACCTCCTCGGGTGTGAACGTGATTTTGCGGGCGTCGATGCCGAAGAAGAAGTCGAACCAGACGCAGCCGAGCAGGTAGTTGCCGTTGGCGTTGGCGTGGAAGGCGTCGTCGCCATGCAGGGAGCGCTTGACGGTGCAGCCCTTGCGTTTGGGGAAGATCGGCTTGCCCCATTTCCTGGAGCGTCGCGCCGTTTGGAAGGCGTTGCCGGAGGGGATCATGCGGAAGTCGTTTTCGGCGCAGAAGTCGGCGTAGGCCTTGTTCAGCTCCTTGTACATCCGGTCGGTGGTGAGGTTGTTCTCGGCCAGGAAGGGACGGTCTTCTCGGTAGGCCCAGGTTTGGTGGACGACGATTTCGGCTTTTGGCGCGTGTCGGCGGATGCAGGCGACCAGACGATCCCCGTGGGGGTGGTAGCTTTCGGGTTTGAAGCTCTCGTGGGAGGCTTGCTGGATGGTGACGACATCCCAGTTTTTCAGCTTGAGGGCTTGCCGCAGGCTGATATGGCAGCCTTTGGAGATGGGGTAGGGGCTGCCTTCGGGGTCGTTTCGGTTTTTGTCGTAGGCGTCGGCGTGGAGCATGTGGCGTTCGAGCGTGCAGCCGCCGATGTAGGCGTTGAAGAGCACGAGATCGACCTCCATGGCCTGCGCGATTTCATTGAGGTATGTGTGGGCGTTGTTGGAGAAGCTGTTGCCGACGGACAGGATTTTCATGGTGTTTTCCTTGGGATCGTGCGCCCTCGGCGCCGACGACTTGCCGGCCGAGTGTTTTTGAATGAAGAAGGGTTTCTTTCTTCCTTGTGGCGACGCCTTTTCATTATGGCATAGAACGCGGGCCGAAAGCAATCGGTAATCGGTTCCTTTTTGTTTGCTTCCTCGCTTGAAATCAATTAAAATTGCAAATTCATATTAAAATTGCAAATTCATATCGCGTGTTTTGATTTGGCCTCTATTGGGTAATGGAAACTTATGTTTAAGCTGTCGAACAGTCGCAAAGCTCTGAAGGTTCTTCTCTACATGGCCCTTTGCGCGCTGTGCGTTCGGCAGGCCGCTCGATCGAATGATCGTATTTTCTTCATTCATGGCTGGTTTCTTCGTGATTTGGCGTTTCTTGCCGTTTGGGCGCTGGGCATGGCGGCGTCGTTTTGGGTCTCGCAGCGGCTGCGGCGCCGGCTGGGGCGCGTGGACGATGCAGGCACGGACGCCAAGGCGGTCCGAGGGCTGGCGCCGCTGGAGTGGGTGCTGCTTGTGGCGCTGGCCGTCTATGCGCTTTCAGCGGTGGCACGGATTCCGAAATACTATTTTGCGAATTGGCCGATCACGACGGGGATTTCATTTCAGAGCTTCAAGGCGGTGCAGATGTGGTTTGTCCTGCTGTCCTTTGGCGCGGTGCCGTTGTTCACGATCTGGGATCCGCGGCGATGGCTTCCGAAGGTGCTGGCGGCGGGGCTTGTGGCCACCCAGGTTGCGTGTTGCTGCCTGCTGCTCCGTCACACGGGCTTCGGGGCGTTGTATTCGGACGACCATCCGTCATTTCTCTTTCGAATCTCGGAGTTTTTCGGGGCGTTTCCGTGGCGCGAGAACTACGTGCCGCACTGGAACGCGGGCGTCGCCAACAGCGTGATCACGTCGTCGGGCGTCGCCGGCTACGCGATTCTGGGCGCGCCGCTTTGGCTCCTGCTGCCGCCGCATGTGGCGTCGCCCTATGTCTTCCTTTTCGCCTTTGTCTTCTTTGTGCCGTGGATGACGCATGCGGGGTTTCGCGCGGCGGGTCTCTCGATGATCGGCGGGCTTCTCGGGGCGATCTTCGCCTTGGCGCAGGGGCCGCTTTTCATGCTCTGGCTGCTTCGGTTTGGAACGGTCGGCGCGTCGTTGTCGATGGCGATGCTGCCGTCGGCGCTGGCGTTTCTCCATGCGGCGGCGATGCGGCCGCGTCCATCGCATTGGGTGCTTGTGGGGATGGTCGTCTCGATTTTCTTCATGGGCCAGTGGCCGCCCATGCTGATGCTGGGCCTCCCGCTGGGATTGCTTGTGCTGGGGCACGCCCGGCATTGGTGGCGGTCGTCGCGTCGCGTTGCATTTCTTCTGGCCGCGACGGTGACGGTTGCGGCGCTGATTCCGACGGTGGCGGGCTCGTTTTTGGGCAAGGAAGTTTTGGGGCACGTGCTGGAGAATCCTTCGGACGACGCCATTGGGCTCCGTGCGTTTCGCCGTGAATTCCTGACGACGCTCATGTCGATTTGCGCGGACATGAACCCGCTGCTGCTGTTTGCCGGCCTGGCGGGGATGTGGTTCATGCCGTGGCGGCGTTTGCGGCGCTGGGTGGTGGCGCCGTTTTTGTTTCTCGTCGTCGTGTTCACGATGGGGCCGGTTTGCCTGCCCAACATGCAGCTCGTGCGGATGGGTGTCGTGGCATCCTGTTTGATGGCGCTGCCCGCCGCCTGCATCTTGCGCAAGGTGCTCGTGTCGCGCGCCCGGTTCGCGCCGATCCTGCAGGCCGTGGTGCTGGCGTTGGTGCTGTGCTCGCTTCAGAACACGATGCGCTACTACGGCGCGCGGACGCACGACGCCTATGTCGGGACGCGCCGGATCGTCCACGACCTCACGGATTGGATCGAGGCCAACGTGCCCGAGGACGGGCGGCTGCTCTTCGCGGGATCGGCGGTGCATGCGTATGGACGCGGCCACATCGCCTACCTGCCCAAGCTCGCCGGGCGCGAGATGATGTCCTGCGACTACTATGGCTTCCCCCGCGGGATGGTGGAGATGAACTATCCGCCGCAGGCCTTTCGGAAAAAGCCCGGCGGATACCATGAATTTGCGAAGCTCCACGGCGTGACGCATGTGATTTCCTTCCGTCGCGACCACATTGAGCATTGCTGCGCGAATCCGGAGCTTTTCCGCGAAGTCGCCACCTTGGTTGATCAAGACGAATCCGCGAATCGCGATTTCGTCGTCTTCGCCGTCAAGGACTCCGGCGGACGGTTCGCCAAGGGCGAGGGCGTCATTGAAGCAGACTTCAACCACATCCGCGTTGATTTCGGCGGGACGCCGCCGGAGGAGGCGGTGATCCGCTACAACTGGAACGACCGGCTCCGCGTCGATCCGCCGGCCGAGCTGGTTCCGCACGAGGCCGGCGACGGCGTCGTCTTCATTGGCATTCGACCGAATGGGGCGTCGCGCGTCGACGTCCGCTACGAAAGCAGGTTCTAATGAAGTGCAACCCGAGTCACGAGAACAGAACCCCAACGATGCGCGGGCTGGCGATCGCCGCTTCGGTTCTCGTCCTTGGCGCCTGTCTGGTCATGCGCGTGCTCGGCGCGAAGTGGTATGCGTTGCATGGCAATCCGGATTATGCCGTGGTGGTGCTGATGGTCCGGCACATGCTTGCGGGCGTGGATTTTCCGGTCTTTTTCTACGGGCAGGCCTACATGGGGTCGTTGGAGCCCGCCTTCAGCGCGCTGCTCGGGCTGTTCCTCGGGCCGACGCCCTTCGCGGTCTGCCTGGGCACGGGGCTGATGGCCTTTGCGATGGCCCTCGCCGTCCATCGGCTGGCGTGGCGGGTCGGCGGCCCGGTGGCGGCGGTGGCGGCGTCCGCACTCTGCCTCGTGGGGCCGAGCGGCTATTTCCATTACATGGCCTCGCCGCGCGGCGGCTATGCGCTGGGGCTGCTGCTGACCGTGCTGCTGCTGCACGAGGCGGTGTTCCTCGGGGCGGACGACGAAGGCGGCGAGGGCGCCGTTCCGGACGCGAGTTCCCGGCGGTTTTTGCTGCTGGGCTTCCTCGTCGGCCTGGGCTTCTGGAACTTCTGGCTCGTGATGCCTGCCGTGGCCGTCGTCTGCGTCATGCTGTTGTGGCGTTTTCGCCTTCGGCTCTTTCGCCCGTCTGTCCTGGTCTGCGGCTTGATTGGATTCTTCGCGGGCAGTGCGCCTTGGTGGATTTGGAATGCGAGGAACGGCTGGCAGTCGCTTGAATCCGCCGGCGGCTCGCCGGGGGTGCGGGAGACGGTTCGCTCGGGCGTGCTTCTGTTCACGGAACGGCTGCCGGCGCTTTTTGCGTATGCCGTTCCGGACGGGAAGCCGCAGCTTGGTCTGGTCGTCTTGCTTGCCTTTCTGGTTTTGGCGCTTGCGGCCGCTGCGCTTCCGGTGCGCGTCGGCGGCGCGCCCGTGCGCCGGCTCCGGCGCTTGATTTGCGCGTGCTTCCTGTTCGTCGGCGCCTTTGCGGCGGCGTACATGCTGTCGTCTTTTGGCGCAATCCACTCGTTGCGCTACCTGCTGCCGTTTGTGCCGGTCTTCGCGGTGCTCGCCGGCAGCGGCATCGGGGTGCTGATGCAATTGGCCGCCGCCGCCCCGCGCAAACGCGCGTGGCGCCTTCGTGCGGTGGCGGGCGTCGGCATCCTTTTCGTCGCTTTCGATGTCGGGGCGCGCTTGCCGGATTTGAAGCACCACGGCAACATCAAGGCCGGGTGGCATGATACGGCGCTTGCGCTGGCGGCGCATCCCGGTTTGCCGAAGGAGTTCTTCGCGGACTTCATTCTCTATGGCGTCAACTGGGCTACCGAAGAGGCGGTCTGCGCGGTGTCGCCGAAGCTCTACCGTTACGCGCCGTTTTTCGATCGGCTCGAAAACGCGGACCATCCGGGCGTGCTTGAGAACTTCCGTGGATTCGATCATTTCCTGTCCAACACGTGTGGACGCGCGACGTTCGTTAAAATTCCCGGCATGCGCATCCATTACGACATTCTGCCTCCGTCAGGGACGCGCACGGCCCTGCCGCCGGAGACGATCACGGCGATGACGGATGGCGCCGGAAGGGACTGGCGGGCGGAGCTGACGGATTGCAATGGCGAGACGTTTGCGGAGTTGCGCGATCTGGACGGATCGCGCCAGTGCGAGCTGCACATCGCTTTCGCCGCGCCCGTCAAGGTTTGCGGTCTTCGGGCGATCAACCGCCCCCGCCACGCGATGGAGGCCTGGTCGGTCGAAGGCCGCGACCCTGCGAGCGGCGAGTGGCACGTCCTCTCCGGTCTCTTCAAGGAGACGGGGCATTATTGGAGCGGGCCGCGTTTCCATTACCTCGGCAGCGCCCTTCGCATTGAAAAGACGTTCCCGGCAGCCGAGGTGAGCGAACTGCGTGTGCGCATGTCGATCCATTCCTCCTGCCCGAGCATCTTTCTGGAGACCTTGCACGTGATGACGCCTTCATCGTCCTCTGCGGATCTCGACATGGCGGCGGTGGCGCGGCGCATCCAGGTCGAGGAAATCGATCGGGTGTTTGCGGATCGCTGGCATGCACGGGAAATCCACCGGCTGACGGACGGCGCGGTGTGGACGTCGCGCGAGGTCGCGGACGACGTGCCGGTTTCGCACATTGGGCCGGCTGACGGCGTGGCCGTCGCCGTGGAAGACGCCGAGGCCGGGCCGACGCGGGCGGCGCTTCGCGCCGCCGGGGTGGAGGCCGAGGCGTTCTCGGTGGGCGGCATGACCGTCTTCAAGCTGGCGCCGCCGCGTCCCGAAGGAGCGCGGTCGGCCGATCTGATGTTCTATGGCGGGATGCTGCATGCCAATCGACCGCCGCCCATGCCGGACGTCATTGAAGGATCGGGCGCGTCGTTTTATGATGGCGGCCTCGTGCTGCGCGGCGTTTCCGGGTTGCAGCGCCTTGACGCATCGGGCACCCGGTTCGCCCTTGAGATGGTCTGGGATGTGAAGCCGGATTTCGCCTTCCCCGACAACCTGGGGCTTTCGGTGAAGGTGCTTGATGCATCCGGTCGCGTTGTCAGCCGGGTCGATGAGCCTTTCTGCCCGGATTTGAACGTCCATCCCGGTCGGTTGGGAACGGCGTTCAAGACGGTTCTCCATTTCACGGCCCCCGAAGATGCGGAGAGCGCCGCGTTGCGCCTTGCCTTTGGCATTCCCGAGTATGGGCTTCTGCCTCGGCGCGCCAAGCCGACGACGTCCCTTGACGTCGTGAAACGCCGGATGATCCTGCCGTTGCGGGTTTCGGATGCGACACCCGTGCCGAAGGACAGCGATGGATCCTAAGCAGGCCTTTGCTTTGAGAGGAGGTAGGGAATGAAAGGGTGGTTTGACTGTTCACGTGGCGGGGTGTTGACCTTGGCACTGGGGGTCGCGCTGGTTTTGGCGGAAGCTCCGGGTTTCGCCCAGCGAACGAATGCGCCGCCGCGAGGCGCGGCGGCCGAGGTTTGGCGCGGGGCGGCGAACATGCGCGACCCGGCGCAACGCGCCGAGGTCGTCGGGCGTCTTCGGGAAATCCACCGGGCGCGAAAGGCCGAGGCGGTGCGGCAGGCCGGCTTGCGGGGCATGCCGATTCGAGTGGAACATGCGGATGGCAGCCTCATCGAATTGATGGACTGGATCGACGGCAAGCCGCTCTACTACACGACGGTCAACGCCAACGCCGCGATCAGCACGGGCGCCAATCTCGTCCGCGCCGCGCCGCATGCCATGGATGGCGCGGGCTGGACGGTTGGCGTGTGGGACGGCGGAGGCGTGCGGACGAACCATGTGGAATTTGGCGATCGCGTGACGATCAAGGACAAGGGAATTACGAGCTTTAATGATCATTCCACGCACGTGGCGGGCACGATCGGCGCCAAGGGCGTCAAGCCCGATGTCATGGGCATGGCGCCCGCCGTGATGATCGACAGCTACGACTGGGACGACGACGCGAGTGAAACGGCATCGCGCGGCGCGTCGTATGGCGGCGAGCCGGGCAAGATCCACCTGTCCAACCACAGCTACGCCTACCAGGCGGGATGGCTTTACACGACAGCTCCAAAATGGACGTGGTTCGGTTCCGGCGGCACGACGAACAGCTACGACCCCCACTTCGGGCAGTACAATTCCCATTCCAGGGAAATCGACGGACGCCTCCAAAGCCTGCCTTACTACACGATCGTCTGGGCGGCCGGCAATGACCGCGGCGACAATCCTGCGAATGGCGATACGGTGGCTTTGGATCCTGACGTCCCGACGATGACGGTTGCCTATGACAGCGCCTCGCATCCTCCCGGCGACGGCAAGTACAAAAACGGGTACGACACGCTTGGCTTCTATGCCGTCGCCAAGAACACATTGACGGTCGGGGCGGTGGGCGACGCCGTCACGAGCGGCGTCCGCGATCCCGCCAAGGCGGGGATGACGAGTTTTTCCTCCTGGGGGCCGACGGACGACGGACGCATCAAGCCCGATCTCGTCGCCAACGGCTACATGCTGTATTCGACCCTCTCCGGCACCCCCTCAAGCTATGGGTACAAGAGCGGCACGAGCATGGCCGCGCCGAACGCGACGGGGACGGCGCAGCTTTTGCTCGGCCTCTACACGTCGATGAAGCCCGGCGAGCACCTGCGGGCGAGCACGCTCAAGGCGCTGCTCATCCACACGGCCGACGACCTTGGCACGCCCGGCCCCGATTACAAGTTCGGCTGGGGTCTCGTCAACGCGAAGGCGGCGGCGGATCTGATTTGCACGGCGGCGACGAATCCGGCCGTCCCTTCGATCATTGAAAGCCAGATCACGACGGCGGCCCCCGTCCGCGAGCAGGTGTTCAACTGGGATGGCGTGTCGCCGATCCGCGCCACGATCTGCTGGACCGATCCGCCGGGCGCCGCTGTGATGCTCAACGAGCATGATTCGCGCGACGTGAGATTGGTCAACGACTTGAATCTGCGTCTCGTCGCGCCGGACGGCACGACGCATCTGCCGTTCGTCATGCCGTTCGTCGGCACGTGGACGCCAGAATCGATGTCGGCCGCTGCAACGACCGGCACCAACAACGTCGACAACGTCGAACAGGTATTGGTGGCGTCTCCCGCCACGCCGGGTTTGTGGAAGGCGGTTGTCACGTATGCTGGCACGCTGAGCGGCAATCTTCAGGATTATGCGTTGATTATCTCGGGGGCGCGACGGATGCCGCCGATGGTGCAGGCCGTCGATCCCGACTTCGTGGCCGAGGCAGGCAACACGGTCTCGGTGCTCGGCTCGCATTTCGACGATGACGCGGACGTGGCCTTCTTCCGTTCGGGCGATCCCGAGGCGCCTGCGGTCGTGGAGGCCGCGACGTCTGCCGAGATTGTCTGCACGCCGGATCTTGCGCGAATGGGGCAGGGGTTCTGGAACGTGCGCGTGACGAATGCGGACGGACAGGTCGGGGAGCTGACCAACGCGCTGGCGGTCGCCAGGATTCTGGCGCGGACGCCTTTCGAGGCGGCGCCTTCGGGGTGGACGTCGGATGCGAACATCGGTTCGACATACTGGACGCGCGTCACGACGGCGAGCCACACGCCGCCGCATGCCTGTTTTGCATCCGGGCCTGCGAGCCGGAACACCGACAATTTGAACTCGCCCGTCTATGAAATCCCGTCGGACGCCACCGGCATCCGGTTTCGGTTCTGGCATCGATACAACACGGAAATCTACGACGGCTGCGTGTTGGAGGTTTCGCCGGGTGGCTTAGGCAACTGGAAGGCGATTGGCGCCGCAGGCTCCGGCGCGTCCTTCGTCAAGGGCGGTTACGGTGGCACGACGATTGCCAGAGGATGGTTGTTCAGGACGCCAGCCGAACTTGCCGACCAGCCTGCCTGGACGGGCGACAGCGGCAGTGCGTTCACGGAGGTCGTCGTGGCGCTTGATCCGGCGATCTACGCCGGTTCGACGCTGCGCGTCCGCTGGCGGTTGAGCACGGATTCCAGGATCGCCAGCGAAGGCTGGTGGGTGGACACGGTCGTTCTGCACGCCTTTTCGCCCTCGCTTGGCACGCTTCTGCTGATGAAGTGACTATTTCGGCATCATCCGCCAATGCTTTTCGGCGCCGTAGGGGAAGTCGTGCATGACGACGTTGCGGACGTGCGGATGGACGAGCAGGTTGGCCTTGCGGTGGTAGAGGAAGATCCAGGGGCAGGCCTCGCGGATGGTTTCCTGCATCTGCGCGACGAGCGCGAGCCGGGCGTCGTCGTCGAGCGTCGTGTCGGCCTTGTCGTAGAGCGCGTCGTAGTCGGCGTTGGCGTAGTTGCTGCGGTTGGGGCCGGGGGAGGCGTTGCGCCCGACGAAGAGCTGCATGAAATTGAGCGCCGAGGGGTAGTCCGCCATCCAGCCGATCAGGAACATCTGCGCTTCGCGGCGGGCGATCTTCTTGAGGAACGACGGCCAGTTGTTGTACTGGAGCTTGACGACGACGCCGATGCGATCCATGAACGAGGCGAAGAGCTCGGCGGTCTCGCGGATTTCCTGGTCGGTGCGGCCGAGGTCGAGCGTGAGCGCGAGGCGGCGCCCCGTGGCGGGATCGACGCCGCCGGGGTAGCCCGCCTCGGCGAGGAGCGCTTCGGCCTTCTCGATGTCGAAGGCGTAGGGGGAGGGCGTTTCCAGGCGGCCGGCGATGCCGATGGGCACGGGGCCGCTGGCGCCGACGACGCGTCCGGCGTTGAGCGTTTCCCACTGGCGGGGGTCGGAGGCGCAGGAGAGGGCCTGGCGGAGCTTCACGTTGCCGCCGAGGACGGGGTCGTCGAGATTGAATCCGATGTAGAACGTGTCGAGGCTGGGCTTGGCGAGGAGGCGGATGTTGCGCCGCTTCATGTCTTCGGTCAGATCGCCGTCGGGGCCGACGACGGCGTCCCAGTTGTCGCGCGAGATGTCGCCGGCGACGTCGAGGCCGCCGCTGAGGAAGGAGAGCCAGCGCGTCGAGGGGTCTTCCATGACGAGGTAGGTGATGCGTTCGATCGGCACGGCGTCCCGGGCGTCGTCGAGGAGCGGTGTGGCGTCGCGCGCGATGTCGCGCCCCGGGCGTCGTTCGAAGGCGTAGCGGTAGTTGCGCCGCCAGGCGACGAGGCGGTAGGGTCCCGTGCCGACGTCGACGGATTCGAAGCCGGCGCCGTAGTGCTCCACGGCCTCGCGCGGCACGATGGCGGTGTAGGGCATGGCGAGCACCCAGAGGAAGTCGGGGGCGGGCGCGGTCAGGCGCATTTCGACGGTTCGCTCGTCGAGGGCGCGCAGCCCGGCGATGTCGAGCGAGTAGTCGGTCGGGGTGTCGCCCATCGACGCCTGGTGGAAGGCGTCGATGCCTTCGATCTTGCCTTCGACCGTCCAGTAGCCCGGCGATGAAAGCTTGGCGTCGGCGAGGCGCTTGAACGAATAGACGACGTCGGCGGCGACGACGTCGCGCATGCCGGGCCGGCCGGTGGCGGGGTCTGGACTCAGGCAGATGTCGGGGCCGAAATGGATGCCGCGGCGGAGGCGGAAGGTCAGCGTGCGGCCGTCGGCGGAGACTTCGGGCAGGTCCTCTGCGATGCAGCCGCGGAGGCGGTAGGGGCGGGCGAGGTAGTCGTATTCGAGGAGCGTTTCGTAAACGAGGGACACGCAGCGCATGGCGCCGACGCTTTCGGACTGGATGGGGTCGAAGGAGGGCATCCGGTCGACCGTGCGGCGCAGGGTCGTCTGCGCGCTGGCGGCGAGGGACGTTGCGGCCAGGGCCGCAAGCAGCAGGGCGGTGCGTGCGTTCATGGGTCGATCTGGAAGAGTCGGCGGGCGTTGGCGGTGGTGAGGTCGGCGGCGTCGCTTTCGTCGAGGCCGAGGATCTTGGCGAGGCGGCGGACGGTGTGCGGGAGCATGGCGGGTTCGTTGGGGCGGCCGCGCATGGGGACGGGCGTGAGGTAGGGGCAGTCGGTCTCGACGAGGATGCGTTCGTGCGGCAATCCGGCGGCGACGGCGCGGAGGGGGTCGGCGTTGCGGAAGGTGAGGATGCCGCTGAGGCCGATGCAGAGGCCGAGGTCGATGAGCGCGGCGGCGAAATCCGCCTCCCGGGTGAAGCAATGGAGGACGCCGACGCTGCCGGTGCGCCGCCGGGAGGGCGAGGCGTGGCGTTCGAGGGAGGCGAGCGTCTCGGCGTCGGCGTCGCGGCTGTGGATGGTGCAGGGGAGGTCGAGTTCGTCGGCGAGCGCGAGCTGCGCGTCGAAGAGGGCGATTTGCGCGGCCTTGTCGGCTGCCGAGGGGTTGCGCGAGAAGTCGAGGCCGATTTCGCCGATGGCGCGGACGGCGATGCCGTCGCGGGCGAGGTCGGCGAGGGTGGCGCGGAGGCGCCGGAGGGTGGCGTCGAGCGTGGCGGGGTCGGGCGCCAGGGCGGGGGCGGTGTCGCGGTCGCAGCCGAGGGCGAGGTGGACGTCGCCGGGGTGTTCGCGCGCCATGGCGATGGCGCCGGGGTCGAGGTCGGGGCTTCCGCCGACGGCGAGGATGCCGCAGAGCCCCGCTTCGCGGGCGCGGGCGATTTGGGCGCGGTGTTCGGCGAAGGCGTCGCCGGGGAAGTGGGCGTGGGAATCAAACGAAATCATCGGTGTCGAGCGAACGTTGCGGTTTCCAGCTCCCGCGCTTGCCGAAGAGGGCGGTGCCGATGCGGACGAAGGTGGCGCCCTCTTCGATGGCGACTTCGAAATCCCCGGACATGCCCATCGACAGCTCGGGGAGGCTGATGCCGACGTCGTCCTGAAGCGCGTCGCGCAGGGTGCGCAACGTCTGGAAGTGGGGGCGGGACAATTCGGGATCCGGAACCCAGGGCGGGAGGGTCATGAGGCCGACGATGTCGATCCCGCCGATGTCGAGGGCTTCGCGCAGGGCGCTGCGGACGGTCGCGGGGCTGAAGCCGATTTTCGAGGCTTCGCCGGCGACGTTGACCTGGAGCAGGAGGCGCGGGCGCGCGCCCGTTTCGTCCTGGATGCGGGCGATGTCGTGGAGCAGCGGGAGGGAATCGACGCTGTGGATGGTGGTGAAGAGCGAGAGGGCGTGGCGGACTTTGTTGCGCTGGAGGCGGCCGATGAAGTGCCATTCGGCCGCGCCGCAGGCGGCGGCCTTGGCGAGCGCTTCCTGGACGCGGCTTTCGCCGAAGACGGAGACGTCGGCGCGCTGCGCGGCGTCGACGACGTCCGGCGGGAAGGTCTTCGAGACGGCCACGAGCTGGATGTCGTCGGGCGAGCGCCCCGCGCGGGCGGCGGCAGCGGCGATCCGGTCGTGGATGCCGTCGAGGCGCTGTTCGAAAGAAGTGATGTCGTAAGCTTCCATGCCGGTGGATTATCGCAGGAAAGGCGGCGCAGGTGCAACATGAAAACGCAATCAGGCGTAATCAGTCAATCGGAGAGGGCGGACAATTCCAGGTCGTTGATTGACTCGACCGATTCCCAGTCGCTGGAGAGTCTAGACAGAGCCTGTCCCAAGACGGCATGATTTTCGAAGGACGAGCCTGCCGTCGGGGAATTCGGCCGTGCTGCGACGAACCTGAACGGAGCAAGAGTCCCCAAGACACTTCCAAGGGTGTGTGTCAAAAAAGTGACAGACAAATCCGGCATTGCCCATGTCATGCGCATTGAAAGGGAATTTGGTGCAGTGCTTTCACCGCAATCGAGCCGTGCCTTGCATCGTCGCCGTCCCTTCTTGATTTCAGAAGCGTGTTTTCATTGCCATGCCGCTCCCACGTCCAGTGTGCCTGTTGATTTTGAAGTTGGCATCAAGAAAGCCTCCATGTTTCATGGAAACTCAAGGAACCATGTTACGATTCTGACACACACCCACTTCCAACGCCGGCGTTTTTTTCATTTAACCGGACAAACCGATTTGCTATAATCAAGCCATGGACAAGCGGCCGACACTGAGGGACATTGCGAAGGAAGCCGGATGCACGAATGCAACCGTCTCGCTGGCGTTGCGCGGGAGCACGCGCATTTCATCCGAGACCCGGGCGCGCATCTGGAAGATCGCCGCGAAGCTGGGCTATCGTCCGGATCCGATGTTGTCCGCGCTGGCGGCGCATCGTTGGAAGCGTCGTCCGAAAGCCGGGGGGGAGACGCTGGCGGTTGTCGGGGACAAACTGGAGGGGCTTGACGGCATGGAGGAGCGGGCGGCGGCCTATGGCTACCGGTTGGAGAAGTACGTGTGCTCGGATCATCCGGATCCCTGGAAATTGTCGAAGACGCTCTACAACCGCGGCATCGTCGGCGTGCTGGTGGGCCAGATTTTCACGCCGGGATTCTGCGCCAGGTTCGACTGGTCCCGCTTCATCTCCGTGGCGTGCAGCAAGGGCGTGGAGTGTCCGCCGGTGAATCTGGTGATGCCGAACCACTTCCGCGCCGTGCAGGAAGCCTGGGATCGATGCCGGGCCGCCGGCTGTCGCCGGATCGGGATGATGCTGTTGGACATGCCGACGGCGCTGGACATGCATGACCGCGAGGCGGCCTTTCTCGATCGGCAGCAGATGGTTCCCGTTCGCAGCCGCATTCCCGTGCTGAAGATCAAAATCTGGATCAGAGAGGGCCGTCCGGCGGACAAGGACGCCGTTCCCCAAGCCGTTGTCGAGCGTCTTGTGGATGAATGGATGCGCAAGCACAAGCCGGACATGGTCCTCGGCTTCAACAACGCGTTCTACTGGCTGCTGAAGAATTCCGGATGGGCGGTTCCCGACGCGGTGGGCTTTACGAACTTGTGGATCAGCGAACCGACCGCAGTCGGGAGCGGGCTTTGTCTTTCCCCGGACGAAGTGGGGCGGCGCGCCGTGGAGTGGCTGGATTCGCTGTTGCGCGTCGGCGAGCGCGGGCTGCCGACGCATCCGGCCACGATGGCCGTCAACCTGGTGTGGCGGGACGGGGAGAAAGAAAAAGGGTGCGCGTCAACATAGTTGCCGCGCACCCCAAGGGGGCAGGAGCGGGGTTCAGGGGTCTTGCCGTTGACCCCTGAGCCTTCCTTACTTATTGAACCATGACGAGCGTGCCTTTGAGCCGGCTCACCGTGACGGAGGTGGGGTGGTACCGCACGGTGACTTTGTCGGGGATGCTCGTGAATTTCCCGGTGACGCCGCCGGCGGCCGACAGGATCGTCACGGGCTCGTCGCCGGGCAGCGAGTCGACGGCCAGCGTCGCGTCGTCGAGGCTCAAGGCGCCGGTCATGGCGAGGGGGCCCTTCGCCAGTCGGGCCGAGACGGTCCCGCCATCGACGACGAGGCTGCCGAGGCCTGCGCCGGAGGCGGCGATGGTGCCGCCCGCGTTGACGGTGACGTCGTTGGCCAGCGCGATGCCGTCGTCGATTTCGAGCGTGGCGGCGTTGTTGACGGTCGCGGGGCCCGTGCCGAGGCTGCCGGCGCGCGACACGGCGGCGACGGCCACGTTCGTGGAAGCGCCGTTGACGTTTTCGCCGTTCGTCATGATTTCGCAGTCGTTGAGGACGCGCGCGACCGTGACCGTGCGATTCGTCGGGATCGTCGATCCGGTGATCTGCTGGCCGACGACCATGTCCCTTGCGACGGGTTGGGTGAAGGTGACGATGTGCGATCCGATTCCGGCCACGGTGTAGGCGGAGAGTCCGCTTTGGGCGGGCGCGGTGATTTTCGCGACGCGCAGCGTCCCGCCGTTCACCGTCGTGCCGCCGGTGTAGCTGTTCGTGTAGGAGAGCTGCAAGACGCCCGCGCCGGTCTTGGTCAGGGCGCCGCCGGCCGGGGAGCCGTCGACGATGGCCGTGTCGACGACCATTTCGGGAACGTCGGCGGGGAGCGTGGCGGAGTCGGCGATGTCGAAGGTGCGGTTGCCGCCGTTGAGCCTGATGTTGTAGGAAGCGTTGGGGTAGTTCCATTCGAGGCGTTCGAAGCGCGCCTGCGTCTCGGCCGTGCTTTCGTAGCGCACGTCGGTCTGGAGGTGGATGCCGCCGTACCAGCTCGAGTCGTAGTTGATCCAGCCGCCGTTGAAGACGAGGCCGGGCGTTGTCGCGTGGTTCAAGGTGATCCATGCATTGGGGAAGAGCAGGGTTCCGCCCGTCAGTTTCAGGACGCCGCTGTAAGTCTGGCTCTGGGCGTAGATCAACCCCCCGGACTCGATCGTCACGTCCGCTGTCGGGTTGATGTTGCCGGCATGGGCGTCGACCGAGCCGCCGTAGCGCACGACCAGGGGGCCGGGGATGGCAATGGCGCCGTCCGTCTTGTCCAGAAGCAGATTCCCGCCGTTGACGATCGTCGTTCCGCCGTAGGTGTTGCTGTTCGTTCCCCGGAACTCCACCTGGCCGACGCCCGCCTTGACGACGTCCGTGTCGGCGCCGACGATGGGCGAAGAGAGGATCAGCGTCGTCGACATGGACGAGTCGCCGCTGTGCAGATGGAGCGTGCCGGAGCCGGAGGCAAGGGCGCCGTTGGCCAGGGTCTGATGCGCACCCCAGCTTCCCGGGTAGAAGGCGATGCCGCCGGAAGCCAGGGTCAGGGTGTTGGTGGCGCCGAGGTCCAACGTCGTGGCGCTGTTGTTGAAGAAGCCGAGGGACTTCAGGGTCAGGGAGCCGTCCAGCGCCCCCGCGAGCGCGACGCTTGAGTCGTTGCCGACCCGCACGTTGCTCGTGGCGTCGTAGAGGCTCGTCCAGGTCGTCACGTTGGTTGCGGCTTCGCTCACCGCGACCTGTTTCAGGGTGTTGTTGTCGGCGCTGTCCACATACATGAAGCTTCCCCGGCTGGTGGCGATCCAGGGCAGAAGCGTGTCCGTCTCGATGCCGTTGGGCACGCTGAAGTTGCCCAAGGGCGCGCCCGAGGCGTTGACGTGAACCATCGCCATGCCCGAGCCGGTGCTCCCGCGCGTCAGGCCGGCCGTTGGATCCGAGAGGGTGAGGATGCCGTCCGTGTTGCCCTCCCAGGCTCCGAGAACGCCCCATGTCTCGACATCGATGCGTCCGATGGTTTCGGTTCTGCCCCCCGCTCCGCGGAATTCGAAGGCGCCGCGCTTCAAGACGATCAAGGCCGAGTCGTCCAGCTTGTCGTTTGCCCCCGAGGGGGGGGGAGAACGTCATGTTTCCCGTGCTGAAGGGGTTTCCGCTGTAGCTGGTCGCTATGGCGCTCATGGGGATTCCGGCCAACACGAAGCGGGGCACGCCCCTCAGGGAGCCGGAGGCCTCGAGATAGAGAGTCCCCATCGAGGTGCGGACGCTCCCGGTGTAGCCGCTGCTGTCGGAGTTGATGTAGAAGCTGCCGCGCCCTGTTTTTTCGAACGGGACGTCTCCGGCGAGGGACACGTTGCGGTAGAGCGTGATGCGCCGTGTCACTTGCGGCGCGACGGTGTTGACGACGAATTTCGCGCCGGAGGCCGTCAGGGTCACGGGCGCGGCGGCGGTCAGTCCGAAGTCGCGATTGTAATTGTTCGCCAGGCTCATGCAGGCGGTCAGGGAGCCGATTCTTTGATTGGCTTCGAGCGTGACGAGCGCATCGTCGTTGATGTTCGTGTAGCACCCCAATTGCACGTCGGCGCCGTCGATGAACGACGTGTAGGCGCCGGGCGTGGGGGATGTCGTCCAGTTCCGGGTCGTGGCGTCCCACGTGCCGCTCAGCAGCGCCGCGTCGGTTGGAAGGGGCGTGTCGTCGGCGATGTCCGTGGTTCCGCCGCCCCAGTACAGCGTTTGGGCGCCGGCGGCGCCGGAAGCCGTCAATAACGCGACGAGGGCGAGTCTCCGCATCCCATGCAGGCGTGTTTCCTGGCGTGATGCATTTTCGTTGATGTGCTTGTTCCAATTCATGTGAAGCCTCCAGATTTCACGTTGCGACCATTGATACAGCAGGGGATTGTTCCAGCTTGCAAGGAAGGGTTTGCCTTGATGTCGAATGCCGTCCTACCCCTTTATCCACTTACGCTGAGGATAATACCAATTGTTGATTTGGTTTTGTGATTAAAAACAGGTTAACCTGTTAACTTCAAGAACAGGCTTGCAAGGTGTGTGTCAGAATCGTAACATGGTTCCTTGAGCTTCCATGAAACATGGAGGCATTCCTGATGCCAAATTCAAAACCAATCCCCCTCTGTGCCTGTTTTAGATCAAAAACCTCCACCTGCGCCGCGTCGCCCTTCGCATAGTGAGGAGTGAGAAGAGCGTAGAGCGTAGTTCAGGCCGGGGACGCCCCAGACCCCGTTTTTTGGATAGGATTCCATCCACCAAGGCAATCTTGTCAATCTTGTAATCTTGTCCAAACCCCCACCACCGCCACCCACTTTTTGTGCGTCTTTGTGTTTTTCGTGGCCATTCCCCGCTCGGCGAAGCCGCCACGGCCACGCCCCAATTCCAAGTTCCCTTCATAGCCACAAAAATCGTAGGTGGCGCGGCGCAGGTGGCGCAGTCTTGGACAAGATTACAAGATTGACAAGATTCCGGGGAGTCCAATCCTAATCCTGCAAATCCTGCAACCCTGTCTAAAAACGGGGTCTGGGGTGTCCCCGGCCTGAACTACGCTCTTCTCACTTCTCACTCCTCACTAAACAGGCACAGAGGCGTGCAGGGAGGGGCATGGCAATGAAAACACACCTCCTGAAAAGGAGAAAACAGCGACGGTGCAAGGCACGGTTCGATTGCAGCGAAAGCACTACACAAAAACCCTTTCAATACGCATGACATAGGCAATGCTGGATTTGTTTGTCACTTTTCTGACACACACCCGGCTTGCAGGGGGGTGACAAGTGTCCTTGCTGGAAGGGGTGGTTTTTGCTATGATTGCCGCCAATCGAAAGCAGTTGGATTCCCGACGAGGGCTTCGCCGGAAGCTGCAATCGCAACGAGAACTCGAGATGAAATCATTTGGCATCGACAAAATCCTGGAGCTCCTTCCGCACCGCCACCCTTTTTTGCTGGTGGATCGCGTGCTGGAAACCGAGGGCGGCACGCATCTGGTGGCGATCAAGAACGCCACGATGAACGAACTTTTCTTCCAAGGTCATTTCCCCGGCTATCCCGTGATGCCCGGCGTGCTTCAGATCGAGGCGATCGCCCAGGCGGCGGGGCTCATGATCCTCAGCAACATGGAGACGGTGCCGGACTTCGACACGATTCTGCTCTCCGTGGACAGCGCGAAGTTTCGCCGGATCGTCCAGCCGGGCGACCAGCTTCGCATCGAGACGAAGCTCGTCAGCAACCGCCGCATGATCGCCAAGATTCAGGGCACGATCACCGTCGATGGCGAAATCGCGGCGGAGGCGACGATGATGTTCATGCTCCAGCCCAAGTCCGCGCGCTCGGGCGCGAAGAAACCCGAAGCGAAGTAAGAAGCAAAGCGTAGAAAGAGAGGCGAGGAAGCCATGTCCCAGATTCATCCCACGGCCGTCATCGAGGATGGCGCACAGCTTGGCAACGGCGTTGTCGTCGGCCCCTATGCCGTCATCGGCCCGAACGTCGTCCTCGGGGACGGCTGCAAGATTTTCGCCCACGCGATGGTCAGCGGCCACACGACGCTGGGGGCGGGCTGCGAAGTGCATCCCTTCGCGCACATCGGCGGCAAGACCCAGGACTTGAAGTACGCCGGCGGCACCACGCATGTCGACGTCGGCGAGCGCACGGTGATGCGCGAGTACGTCACGATCAACTGCGGCACGTCGGACGGGGAGGTCACCAGGGTCGGCAGCGACTGCCTGCTCATGGCCTACGTCCATCTCGCGCACGGGTGCGTCTTCGGCGACCACGTCATCGTCTCGAACGCCACGCAGTTCGCCGGCGAAGTGACGGTGGGGGACCATGCCGTCATCAGCGGCCTCTGCGGGGTTCACCAGTTCTGCCGGATCGGGTGCCACGCGATGATCGGCGCGTCGTCGCTGATCGTGCAGGATGCGGCGCCGTACCTCATCACGGGCGGCAATCCGGCGGAGGCCCGCAGCATCAACCTGGTCGGCCTGACGCGGCGGGGCTTTCCCGAAGAGACGCGGAACGCCCTGAAGTCGGCGCACAAGCTGCTCTGCCGTTCGGGGCTGAATGTGAGCGACGCGATCGCCGAGATCGAGAAGCGGCAGCCCATGCCTCCGGAGGTTGCGACGCTCGTCGATTTCTTCAAGTCAACCCAGCGCGGTGTGATCCGATGAACGTTTTCCGAACTTTCGCCTTTGCTTGCGTCGCGGCCGCCGTCGCGGCGGGCGCGTTCGCGCAGGCGCCTGGCGCCGCCGCGACCGGAGCCGGGGTGGCGCCTGCCCCCGCCCCGGTGCGCACGGGGGAGAGCGAAGACTTCCTGCTGTTCAATTTCGAGCAGGTGGACATCCGGCTCTTCACGCAGATCGTCGGCGCCTTCACGGGGCGGCGCTTCGTGGTGGCCGAGGACGTGGCGGGCAAGATCACCGTCGTGTCGCCGAAGGTCTCGCGCGAGACGGCGTGGCCGCTCTTCGTGGGCGTGCTGGAATCGTCGGGCTTCACCGTGCAGCGCGAAGGCGAGATCGACCGCATCGTGCGGCTCCCCGAGCGCAAGGCGGGCATGGGCGCGATCGTCGCCGACGGCGACGAGAAGCCGACGTTCGGCCTCGTCACGCGCATCATGCACCTCGAGCACGTGAACGCGAGCGAGATGCGCAAGATGCTGGAGACGCACCTCCAGCGCAAGGACTTCGTGAGCGCGCTCGACGAGACGAACCACCTGATCTTCACCGACACGGCCGAGGGGGTGCAGCGCGTCGAGGATCTCGTGAAGCATCTCGACAAGCCGGGCATGGCGCGGATCGTCGAGGTCGTCCCGCTCGAGCATGCGGACGCCGTCGCGCTGGCGCGCCAGATCGGCGCGGCCTATGCGCAGACGCAGAGCCGGGCCGAGCAACTTCTGACGCGCATCCCCGGCGCCGACGGCACGGCGTCGGCCGGCGCCGCCGCGAGCGCCCCCACGATCGTCCCCGCCGAGCATGCCAACCGGCTGATCGTCACAGGCACGGCGAAGCAGATCGAGCAGATTCGCGGGCTGGTCCGCCAGATGGACATCGCGGCGCCTTCGGGGCGCAGCGCGCTCAATGTGATCGCGCTCAACTACCTCAAGGCGGAGGACGTCGCCAAGAACCTCACGACGCTCCTCGAAAAATCCGCCGTGCAGACGGCCGGGGCGGGCAAGCGCCATCTTTCGGTCGAGGCGATGCCGGCGAACAACATGCTGCTCGTCGATGCCGCGCCCGAGGACTTCCAGCAGGTCAAGCGCCTCGTCGAGTCCTTCGACGTCATGCCGCAGCAGGTCCACATCTCGGTGCTCATCGCGGAAGTCGCCAGCGCCGATGCGGAGACCCTGGGCGTGGGCATCACGGCGCTCAACGCGCCGGACTCGGTGGGCGACACGGCCTTCGCCGGCGCCTCGCGCCTCAATGCGGATCCGGCCTCGGCCGGCGGCATCCTCGGCGCGATCTCGAAGGGCGTCTTCGGCGAAGGGCTCACCTTCGGCATCGCGCACGGGTCGCATCGCGACGCCTCGGGCAACATCGTCGCCGACTACCCCGCGATCTTCAACCTCGACATGATCCGCCGCAACAGCAAGGTCAAGATTCTCTCCGACACGTCGCTCGGCGCCCAGAACAACCACCCCGCCGAGGTGGCGATCGTCGACAACATCGGCGTCCTGGAGTCCACCGTGAGCGGCTCGGGCGCGGATCGCGACTTCATCCAGAACATCAAGCGCATGGACGTCGGCGTCAAGGTCAACATGACGCCCAGCATCATCCCCGGCGGCCTGGTGAAGGTGGAGCTCGAACCGAGCATCGAGGCCGTGACCGACGCGGGCGGCTCGGACCAGTACGTGCCGACCATTTCAAAGCGGATGGTCAAGACGACGATGACGGTGCCCGACGGGCAGACGATCGTCATCGCGGGCCTCACGCGCAACGACGAGAGCGAAATCAAGAAGAAGGTGCCGCTGCTGGGCGACATCCCGCTGCTGGGCTGGCTCTTCCGCTGGAATTCAAAGGCGGTGACGAAGACCAACATCCTGATCTTCGTGACGCCCACGGTCATGACGGATCTCGCGGACGCCGTCGCGGTCCGCGAGACGTTGGAGGCCAGGACCGGCCTCGCCGCCGAGGCGCTGGCCGAGGAGATGAAGGCGCCGCCCCCCGAGGAAACGAATCATGAAGACAAGCATTGACACGAGCTGCGTGCAGGGCGGCTGGAAGCCGAAGACGGGCGATCCCCGCGTCCTGCCGATCATCCAGAGCACGACGTTCAAATACGACAGCGGCGAGCACATGGGACGGCTTTTCGCCCTGGAGGAGAGCGGCTACTTCTACACGCGCCTGCAGAACCCGACATGCGACTCCGTCGCCGCGAAGATCTGCGAGCTGGAGGGCGGCGTCGCCGCGATGCTGACGTCCTCCGGCCAGGCGGCGAACTTCCTCGCCATCTTCAACATCGCCGGGGCGGGGGACCACGTCGTGGCCTCCGCCGCGCTCTACGGCGGCACGTCGAACCTCTTCACCGTGACGATGAAGCGGATGGGCATCGAGTTCACGCTCGTCGATTCGGACCTGCCGGAGGCCGAGCTTGCCCAGGCGTTCCGCCCGAACACCAAGGCCCTGTTCGCCGAAACGCTCTCGAACCCCTCGCTCGTCGTGCTCGACATCGAGAAGTTCGCGCGCCTGGCGCATGCGCACGGCGTGCCGCTCATCGTCGACAACACCTTCGCGACGCCGGTCAACTGCCGCCCCTTCGCGTTCGGCGCGGACATCGTCACGCACTCGACGACGAAATACATGGACGGCCACGCCGTGCAGGTGGGCGGCGCGATCGTGGACAGCGGCAATTTCGACTGGATGCGCCATGCCGACCGCTTCCCCGGCCTGTGCACGCCCGACGACAGCTACCACGGCATCGTCTATGCCGAGCGTTTCGGCAAGTCCGGCTACATCGTCAAGGCCGTCGCCCAGCTCATGCGCGACCTCGGCGTCAGCCCCGCGCCGATGAACGCCTTTCTGCTCAACCTGGGTCTCGAAACCCTCCACTTGCGCATGGCGCGCCACTGCGCGAACGCGCAGACGATCGCGGAGCGCCTGGAGGCGCATCCCGACGTGGCGTGGGTCAACTACCCCGGACTCCCCGGCTCCAGGCACCATGCGCTGGCCCGCAAGTACATGCCCGACGGCACGTGCGGCGTGATCGCCTTCGGCCTGAAGGGCGGCCGGCGGTTCGCCGAGGCGTTCATGGATCGGCTGAAGCTCGTGGCGATCGTCACGCACGTCGCGGACGCCCGCACCTGCATCCTCCATCCCGCCAGCCACACGCACCGGCAGCTTTCCGAGGAACAGCTTGCGCAGGCGGGCGTGCCGGCGGACTTGATCCGGCTGTCGGTCGGAATCGAGGACGCGGACGACATTTTCGCGGACATCGAGCAGGCGCTGGAGGCGGCGCGGAAGGCATGAGCAAGACGCTGAAAATCGCCGTCCTCGGCTCCGGCTCCGGCTCGAACATGCAATCCATCCAGGATGCGATCGAGGCGGGCGCGCTCGACGCGCGGATCGTCGGCGTCGTCGCCGACGTGCCGGACGCCGGCATCCTGCGCCGCGCCGAGCGGCATGGGCTGGACGGGGCGTACATCGACCCCGCGCCGTTCAAGACGAAGCTCGACGGCGAGGCCGAGCTGCGCGTGATCGAGCATCTCGAGGCGCGCGGCGCCGAGGTCGTCGTGCTGGCGGGCTTCATGCGCATCGTCAAGCCGCGGCTGCTCGCCCGCTTCCCCAACCGCGTGCTCAACATCCATCCCGCGCTGCTGCCCGCGTTCCCGGGGATCGCCGGATGGCAGCAGGCGCTCGACTACGGCGCCAAGGTCGCGGGCTGCACGGTTCATTTCGTGGACGCCGGGACGGACACCGGGCCGATCATCCTCCAGCGCGCCGTGCCGGTGTTCGAGGACGACACGCCGGAGTCGCTCCACGCCCGCATCCAGGAGCAGGAGCACGAGGCGTATCCCGAAGCGCTGCGGCTGCTGGCGGCGGGGCGCCTTCGCGTCGAAGGACGGCGCGTCCGCATTCTGTCCTGATCAGCGGAAGCGCCGAGCCTGCTCGTTGAGCTGGTCCGCCATCTGGGCGCGGTCTTTTTTCGTCTCCTCGGCGAGGGGGCCGTTGTAGGAGCGGACGATCTCCGCGGCCCGGACAAACTGGCGCTCTTCGATGTAGGGGCGGATTTCCTTTCGCAAATCGCTCAGAACGCGTTCAATATGTTGTTCGCGATCTTTCCGCAGCTCCATATAGCGGTTGTTGATCTGTTGCCGCAAGTCGGCGTGAGCCGGTTTTTTAAGGGAGATCATCAGGTCGTGGTAGCGTGCGATGGCTACGGTGTAGTCGTCAGGCTTGATGCGGAGATGGTTTTCGATCTCCCTCATGACAGCCTCCGTGGCCTGGGCCGTGCGCTGGATTGATGCGCGGCGCTGGCTGACGGCGATCCAGACGGCGCCTGCAATCGTGGAGAGGATGGCGGCGGCGGCGAACACGGCCTTGAACGGCCTCGACGAGAAGAGGGGGGTGAACCGGGTCGCAAGGGGCGGAACAGGCGCTTTAGGCGAGTCGGAAGCTGAAAACGATGAGAGTACGCCCGTTGTCGCGGGACTGGGCGCGCCGAGGGGCATGGCGGGGACGGCTTCTGGGGTGCTTGCCGGTGCCGATGTCGCGGCGGCGTCTTGGGCGTGGGAGAGAAATTCTGCGCGCGCCGCATCGCGAAGCGGCGAGCGGCGCAATGTGCTGCGGGTGGTGCTCGGATTGATTTCGCCCAGTTTCAGCGGGCGATTCTGCCGGAGGTTTTCGATTTCGTCGACGACGTCGCTCCAGCGGTCGTAGCGATCCTCGGGGTTTTTGCAAAGGAGACGTTCAAGGAAATCGCAGAAGCACGGCGAGAGCTGTGAATTGAGGTCGAAGGGATCCGTGTCCTGGAGGTTGACCTGCGCCTCCATCATGTCGGCGCCTGATTGGTCGTGGAAGAGTCGGCGCCCGGTAGACATGTGGTAGAGTGTCGCGCCAAGGGAATACATGTCGGCCTGGATGAACAGTTCCTCGGAGCCGACGGCCTGTTCGGGCGAGATGTAGGCCGGTGTTCCGAGGACGAAGTGCTCCTGTTCCGTCATGCGCCTGGCCTGCGAGGTGAACATGCTCTTGGAGAGGCCGAAGTCGGTCACTTTCACGGAGCCGTCGACGTCGATCATGATGTTGTCGGGCTTGATGTCGCAGTGAACGAGCCGTTGGCGTTCCCACGCGTAGCCGAGGGCGCCGGCGACGCCGGCGGCCACGAAGAGGCAGGCGTCCTGTGGAATGTAGCCGCGTTTGACGATCCAGGCGGCGACGGTGTGGCCGTCGATGAACTCCATCACGAAGCAGAAGCGGTCATTGCGGTAGAAGGCGTCGTAGACCTGGACGATGCTCGGGTGGTTCATCCGCGCGGCGGCGCGGGCCTCCGCCTGGAAGCGGTCGATGTCCTCGTCCGAATTGCATTGCTCGGGGGAGAGCACCTTGATCGCGACCCAGCGGTCGAGCGAGATCTGCCGCGCCTTCCAGACCGTGGCCATCCCGCCTTTCCCGATGCGTTGGGGCTGGTCGTATCCCTCGAACTTGATGCCGCCTGCGTCATTGCCTTCCATAGCCGTCTCCGCCGCAGGTTGTGCAGATCACGAGGCCTTGCGCGCCGCACGCGGGGCAATCGCGTCCTGCCTTGTCCTTGCCTGTTCCTCTGCACGTTCTGCAGGCGATCGTGCCTTCGGCATGGCACTTGGCACAGGCCTTGCGTTCGCCGGAACCTTTGCAGGACGAACAGGCTTCAGCGCCGGAACCGCCGCAGGTTTCGCATGCAATTCCACCGAGGCCCTTGCAGTCCGGACAGATCGTGAAGCGCAAGCCTTCAGCCGCTTCGATGCGTCCCTGGTTCGTGCCTGTACGCGGCTGGGGCTTGTTTTCAATGCGTCCGTTTCGGCAGTTGCGGTTGCTGCATTCCACGACGCTCGCGCCGCGGCAATTGCGGCATTCGTTTCGACCGTAGCCGGCGCACTCCGCGCAGGGGTCGGCGCTGTTGCGCCGGAGCAAAGCCTGTTGCTTTACAGTGGCCAAGGCTTCCAATTCGGGGACGATCCAGGCATTGCCGTTTTTGACGCGCCCGGCGAGGAGTGAGGCGTCGGCGAAACGTTGGCGCCCTGCAGCGATGATCGCACGCAATTCGGAGACGGGGCGGACTTTGACGATCATTCCAGCACCGCGACAGCGGCGGCAGGCGATGCGACCGGCTTTCATGGTGACCGACTTGCCGTCGAGCGCGGCGATCTCCCGGATGTCGTCCTCTTGTCCCAAGCCCTTGCAGCGTGGGCAGGAAATGCGGGTCGAGAAAAGTGCGTTGCGCGCGGCGGCGATTCCGGCATGGATGCTACGGCGCTCCGTCTCGGTCAGGTCGGGGGAGGGGAAGGCGGCGAAGACGGCTTTGGCGTTTGTCAGCGCCGCGAGCGCAAGCGCGGCGCCTTCAGGTGTCGTGGGGGAGCTGGCGGCAGCGGTGCGCAGATCTTCGCGGACGAGACGTGCGGCTGCTGCGGCGCCGGGTGCTTCGGGAGCCGTCTCCGGAACGGCTTCGGGTGCAGCAGGCGTTGCCACGGAGCGATCGGAAGCCGTGGCTTCGGTCTTCTTGAGGCTTGCGCCGCAGTGCTGGCAGAAGTTTCCGCCTGTGGCTTCATGCGAGCAGTCGGGGCAGATGATGAGGCCTTGTGCAAGAGCCATGCACGCGAGAAGGCCTGCAACGGCCAGCGAGACGATTTTTCTGAAATCGATATAGCTCATGATTGGAGTGCCTCCTTGACGCGTGACGCGGGTTCAATTGCCTTGCAGTCTACCACAAACCCCAGACAATGAAAAGCCAGATCGAAAAATCTTTTGTGACATCTTTTGTGACAAAAGACAACCGCAATAGGATTGGCGATAGAGACCGTATTCTTTGGCGAGGCGGACGCTGTCAAGAAAACCGTCTTTTTTCTTGAAATCGAAATGGCGGAATGTCGGCTTGAACAGACCCGTCGTCTCGGCGGCGGCAGCGTCGCCCGCGGCGAAAACGAGGGGGCTGGGCTTGTGGGGGCTCACGGTCAGGGTCGTCGTGAACTCGGCAAAGGCGTTTTCGAGAGCGAACGCAGCGGCGCGACGGAGATTGAAGCCGTAGCAGAGGCGGCAACGTGCGCCTTTTTCCGGTTCGTTTTCCAGGCCTTTGATGCAAGCGAGCCAGCGAGCGTTGTCATGGACATCCTCCACGAGCGCCACATTTGCGATCTGGGCGAAGCGACGCAGCGAGTCAAGCCGCACGTCGTATTCCGCTTGGGGCATGATGTTGCTGTTCGAATAGAACAGCGTCGGTTCGTATCCTGCATCGCGAAGAGTGGCGACGCAGTGGGTCGAGCAGGGGCCGCAACAGGCGTGAAGGAGGATCTTTTTCATGGCTCAGGCTTCGGGTTCGGATGGAGGCGCTTCACCCGTGCGAGGCGTTTTCAGTCGTTCAAGGCAGGCTTTCGCAACTTCCTCTGGTTGGATCGACGCGAGAGCGGCAATGGCAACGGGACATTCGCGGGCAATCTGTCGCGAAGGTCGGACGCCTTTGGCACGGATCACGACGGCGTTGGAGCCGATCGGGCCCGTTTTGTCGGGATCGGTCAGCCCGTAGATGGCGACGACCGGCACGCCGGCCGCCGACGCGAGGTGCATGCCCCCGCTGTCGTTGCAGAGCACGAGCCGGCAGCTCCCGAGCAGGGATGCGAATTCCGGGAGCGACGTGCGCCCGGCGACGTTGATCGCCGCCGGGCCGATGGACTCTGCCACATCGGCGCAGAGCGCCATTTCATTTGGGGCGCCTGCGACGACAACCCGGCTGGCGGGCAGGCTGCGCAGGACAATCTTGATGGCTTCCGCAAATCCCTTCCAGCGCTTCGACTCGCCTCGGGCCGCGCCCGGAACGACGCCGATCATCGGCCCCTCAGTTTGGGGCAGATCATCAAGGAGACGAGGCGAGGGTGGATGGAAGCCCGTGTCGGCAAGGTCGCCCTCCGGTGTGCCGCAAAGCAAGGTCAAGTACTCTCGTGCCTGATGAAGGGTCTCCCCCTGCGAATCGACATCAGGCAGGCGAACGCGTTGGTTGACCATGGCCCGCCGTCCGTGGAATGCCGTGCCTCGCCGCACTGGAATGCCGGCGAGAAAGGGGATGAGCGCCGAGCGAAAGGAGTTGGGCAGGATGAAGCACGTTGAAAAACGCTGCTGCCGAAGCCGCGCTGCCATTCGGAATGTCGCCGCCGTGCCCTTGGGCAGGACGACCACCTGATCTGCGGCCTCGTGCATCGACCAGAGCGGGGCGACGCCGGGCTTGGCAAGCACGGCCAGGCGACTGTCCGGGCGGCTCTTTTTCAACCGCTGCACGGCCGGCATCGCCATGACGGCGTCGCCAAGCCAGTTTGGACTGATGACAAGGATGTTTTCGAGGTGCATGGATGGTGTGCCACAGCATTGCGTTGCGTTCGTGATGGAGTTGAGGTTAGATTACTCCATCCCTGCATGGTCCGCAAGCAGGAAATGCAAAACACAACGCGTCTTCCACCTTGCAACAACAGAAATTGCAGGACGTTGCCCCAGCGTGAGTTAGGAAAAATCTTCCGGAAAATGCATGTTTGTAGTGGACTTGCGCGGGCGAATACGCTATATATAGGGGTTGTGCGGTCGAAACCCTTTCTCCCGAACATGGCGTTCGGACGAGGTTCCACCCTCCGGCTCCAGCGCCCTCGAACCGAGCGCGGGGAACCTGGAAGCAGCCGCGCGCCCACCCACACTTTATTTCCCATCGAAAATCAAGAAGCCCACAGGAACATCATGAGCATCGAAGCGCTTCAGGATTATGTCTTCACGTCCAAATACAGCCGCTATCTTCCACAAAAAAACCGCCGGGAGACCTACGAGGAAGCCGTGGACCGCGTCATCGACATGCATCGCCGCCACTTCCAGGCGAAGGGGATCGACGTCGAAGACCTGCTCGCCGAGGTGCGCGAGGGCATGCGCCAGCGGCTGATGCTCGGGAGCCAGCGCGCCATGCAGTTCGGCGGCGACCCCATCCTCAAGAAGAACGCGCGCATGTACAACTGCACGACGTCGTACTGCGACCGCCCCCGCTTCTTCCAGGAGTCGCTCTGGCTGCTGCTCTGCGGCGCGGGCGTGGGCTTCTCGGTGCAGACGCACCACATCGCCAAGCTGCCCAAAATCGCCCGCCCGCATGGCGAGGAGGTCGTCTTCAAGATTCCCGACACCATCGAAGGCTGGGCCGACTCGCTCGGGGTGCTGCTCTCCGCCTACTTCGTCGAAGGCCAGCCGTTCCCCGAGTACGCCGGCAAGTTCGTGACCTTCGACTATTCGCTCGTCCGCCCCAAGGGCGCGCCGATCTCCTCCGGCATGGGCCGCGCCCCCGGCCCCGAGCCGCTCAAGCGCAGCCTCGAGGTCATCCGCCAACTGCTCGACAAGCTCACCGACGCGCCCGAGCCGGTCCAGATGCGCTCCATCGACGCCTACGACATCCTCATGCACGCCTCGGACGCCGTGCTCTCCGGCGGCGTCCGGCGCAGCGCCTGCATCTGCCTCTTCTCGCCGGACGACGAGCTGATGGCCACGGCGAAGACGGGCAACTGGTTCATCGAAAACCCGCAGCGCGCCCGCTCCAACAACTCCGCCATGCTCCTGCGCGACGGCACGACCCGCGAGCAGTTCGCCAGGCTCATGAAGTCCGTCAAGGAGTTCGGCGAGCCGGGGTTCGTCTGGACCGACGACCTCGAGGCCACGTTCAACCCCTGCGTCGAAATCGGCCTCTACCCGCAGATCGACGGCGTCAGCGGCTTCGCCTTCTGCAACCTCTGCGAAATCAACATGGGCAAGGCGACCACGCCCGAGAAGTTCATGAACGCCGCCCGCCTCGCCGCCATCCTCGGCACCCTCCAGGCCGACTACACCCGCTTCGACTACCTCGGCCCCGTCAGCGAGCGAATCGCCAGGCGCGAGGCGCTGCTGGGCGTCTCGATGACCGGCATGATGGAGCACCCCGCCATCGCCTTCGACCCCGAGCTCCAGCGCCAGGCCGCCAGGGTCATCCTCGAGACGAACGAGGCCGTCGCCGCGCGCATCGGCATCAACCCCTGCGCCCGCGCCACGTGCGTCAAGCCCGCCGGCTCCACCTCCTGCATCCTCGGCACCAGCTCCGGCATCCACCCGCACCACGCCCGCCGCTACTTCCGCCGCGCCCAGGCCAACGAGGACGAGCTGATGGTGGAGTTCTACCGCGCGCAGAACCCGCTCTCCGTCGAGAAGTCCGTCTGGAACCCCAACGGCACCGACGTCTCGCTCATCTTCTGCATCGAGCCCGGCCCCGACGCCATCACCAAGAACGACATCGACGCCATCGAACTCCTCGAACACGTCAAGGTCACCAAGAACAACTGGATCGACGCCGGCAAGGTCCCCGAGCGCTGCGCCCGGCCCTGGCTCAGCCACAACGTCTCCAACACCATCAACGTGCGCGACAGCGAGTGGGACGTCGTGGAGCAGTACATCTACGACAACCGCGACGCCTTCGCCGGCATCTCGCTGCTGCCCGACGGCGGCGACCTCGACTACCCGCAGGCGCCGTTCTGCTCCGTCCCCACCACCGCCGAGCTCATCGAGCACTACGGCGACGGCGCGATGTACGCCTCCGGCATCATCGAGCAGGCCATCGAAGCCTTCGACGGCAACCTCTGGACCGCCTGCGACGCCATCCTCGGCCGCGCCGCCGCCGACTTCAGCCAGTCGCCCGAAATCCCGGCCGGCACCAGCGCCAAGGTCGCCCGCGCCATGATCGACGAATTCGCCGCCAAGCACGCCTGGATGGAGCGCGCCCGCAAGTTCGCCGCCAACTACTTCGGCGGCGACCTGCTCAAGATGACGCGCTGCCTCAAGCGCGTCAACAACTGCAAGCTCTGGGACGACATCCACCGCACCAACACCCGGGTGGACTACATGTTCATGGAGGAGTTCCAGGACAACACCACCCTCACCCAGACCGTCGCCTGCGGCGGCGGCAAGTGCGACATCCTCTAAACGCGCCGATCCCGCGAGAAAGCCAACCCGCCATGCCCGAATCCCCCGCCCCCGCCGAAGCGCGCCCCTCCCCCAACGAATACCGCCAGCAGCGCCTCGCCAACCTCGCCGAGCTCGAAGCCCGCGGCCACAAGCCCTTCGGCGCCGCCTTCAAGCGCACCGGCAGCGTCGCCGACATCCACGCCGCCTTCGCCGAACACCAGGCGGTGCGCGCCGCCGGCCGCGTCATGTCCGTCCGCAACATGGGCAAGACCGTCTTCGCCGACCTGCGCGACGGCACCGGCCGCATCCAGCTCTTCATCAACAAGAACCACCTCGGCGACGAAGGCTTCGACGCCTTCAAGTTCATCGACCTCGGCGACCACGTCGGCGTCGAAGGCGAGCTGTTCACCACCCGCACCGGCGAACCGAGCATCCGCGTGGAGAAATGGACCCTCCTCGCCAAGGCGCTCCAGCAGCCGCCCGAGAAGTTCCACGGCCTCCAGGACGTCGAAGACCGCTACCGCCAGCGCCACTTCGACCTCGTCTCCAACCCCGAATCGCGCGACCGCTTCAACAAGCGCATCGCCATCGTCCGCGAAATCCGCAACTACCTCGACGGCCTCGGCTTCCAGGAAGTCGAGACGCCGATGATGCAGCCCCAGCCGGGCGGCGCCGCCGCGCGGCCGTTCATGACGCACTACAACGCCCTCGACTGCACGATGTACATGCGCATCGCCCCGGAGCTCTACCTCAAGCGCCTGCTCGTCGGCGGCTTCGACAAGATCTTCGAGATGAACCGCAACTTCCGCAACGAAGGCCTCGACCGCACCCACAACCCCGAATTCACCGTCCTCGAAATCTACGAAGCCTACGGCGACCGCCTCTCCATGAAGGCCATCCTCGAAGGGATGATCCCGCACGTCTGCGACAAGGTCCTGGGCACGCGCCAGATCCCCCTGGGCGACGGCGTCCTCGACTTCACCCCGCCCTACCGCGAAGTGGCCTACCACGACCTCGTCCGCGAGCACATGGGCGCCGACTGGTTCGAACGCCCGGCCGACGACGCCCGCGCCGCCGCCGAAGCCGCCGGCGTGGACTGCGACCCCGCCTGGGACCACCTCCTCGTCACGCACGAAGTCTACGACAAGCTCATCGAAAAAACCCTCTTCCAGCCGACCTTCGTCACCCGCGTCCCGCGCCAGTTCATCCCGCTCGCCAAAGCCTGCGCCGACGACCCCGCGCTGGCGGACGTCTTCGAGTTCGTCGTGGCGGGGCGCGAACTCTGCCCCGGCTACACGGAGCAGAACGACCCCCTCGCCCAGCGCGAAGCCTTCGCCAACCAGGCGGGCGACGAAGTCGAGAAGATCGACGAAGACTTCATCGCCGCCCTCGAAGCCGGCATGCCGCCCGCCGGCGGCCTCGGCCTCGGCATCGACCGGTTCGTCATGATGCTCACCGGCGCCGACGCCATCCGCGACGTCATCCTCTTCCCCCAGCTCAAGCCCAAGGCGTGAGCCCCGAACGCGACAACGCCGCCGGCGGCGCCGCCGCCACGGGCGCCGCCCACCTCGCCCGCGCCTACGGCCTGCTCGCCGCCGCCCTCGCGGCGGCGACGATCGTCCTGCTCTTCCGCGCCTACCACCGCGGCGGCGTCTGGCACCCCGCCACGCTCGCCGGACTCTGGGTCACGGCCTGCGCGGCGCTCGTCGCCCGCGCCTACGAGGACAACGACACCGACGCCTTCGGCAAGGAAGCGGACGGGCGAATGCCCCTGCTCTTCACCATCGGCTGCCTGCCCTACGCCGCGCCGCTCTGGATCCGCCAGTTCGCCCTCACCCGCTTCTCAAGGGAAAACCGCCACGACAAACTCGTCGACGGCATCTGGATCGGCCGCCGCCCCGAACGCCCGGACGACCTGCCCGACGGCACGGCCGTCTGCATCGACCTCGCGGCGGAGCTCCCCGCCGCGCGCTTTCTGCAAAGCTGGGACGGACGCTACGTGTCCTTCCCCATCCTCGAAGCCTCCATCCGCTCGGCGGACGACTTGCGCGCCTGCATCGACGCCTTGCCGGCGAAAGGCCTCTACATCCACTGCGCGCAAGGCCACGGCCGCACCGGCTTCTTCGCCTGCGCCCTGCTCCTCCGCCGCGGCCTTGCGGCCACGCCGGCCGAAGCCGAAGCCCTCGTCGCCGCCGCCCGCCCCGGCGTGAAGCTCCGCCACGCCCAGCGCCAGTTCCTGGCGACCCTCGCCCCCGCCGCCGCCCCCCGCTGAAGCCCGCCCCCCCTTCCGTGGGCGGGCGCCGTGCGCCCACCCAAAGTTTTGCCCTCGCCCCGTCCTCTGACTCCAAAAACCCCAGAGTGGACATCCTGCCACGCGCAGCGCGTGGAACGACACGCGGCGGGGACGCCGCGTCCACAGGGGTTCAAGGTTCGTAGTGGCGCCGTGAGGCGCTGCGGCGCATGGAGAAACAAGGGCTTGCGAATGAAAACCCGAAGGGCGCTTCATTCGTCGTCCTTGCGCAAGAGACCCTTACGGGCCCACTACAAACGTTTTGCGGGCTCCAGCGTTCCGGCTTCTGGTTCGCCCATCACGGGCCGTGCCGCTGGAAACTGCGGTCGCCGCTGGCACTGCAGCTTGTGCAGGGCGTCGGTTTCGTCGTCAAACGATCCGTCCGATCCGACGGATCCGCCCAATCCGACGGATCCAAAAACCCAATAAAGCGACCAAGTCTCCGAAGGGGGGGCGCTTCATCGCTCTTCATCCACCACTTCGGCTCTTCCGTGAACTCTAGCCAAACAACATCGCCGCGCCGAGGCCGAACACCGCAATATCGACGATGGCATGGCTGAAATAGCCCGGCCAGACCGAACGGGTGCGCACATACAGCGCCGACCACGTCACACCGCCCACGAACACGCCCGCCGAACAGGCCGCCGTCACGATGGGGGCTTCGGGGAAATACGAATGGAGCGCAAGCGCATGGTGGAGCGTGAAGCACAGCGCCGACGCCACGATCGCCGCCCGCGGGCGCATCAGCCGTCCGAACTGCTCCGTGCAGAACCACCGCCAGACGTACTCTTCGAGCACGGAGTTCACAAGCACCCAATAGAGCGCGCCGGCCAAGTACGCCCGCCAATCCGCCAACCCGACCGCCGTCAGCTTGGCGACAAACGCGTCGCGCGGGATCATCCGCTCGCCCAGCAGCCCATAAGCCGCCAGGATACCGGCCGAAAGCACGACGCCGCTCAACAGACCCGCCAGCATCCCGCCGCGTCGCAACGGCGAAAAGCTCGGCCGCCCGCGTTCCACGACCAGCAGCCACACGACCGGCAGGGCGAAGAGCCAGATCTTGGACAGCACGAAAACCACCCGGCTCAACGGATGGCCGGGCTGCAGGATCATCGCCGACAGCACGCCCACGCTGGGCGCCGGCACCAGCAAGACCAGCGCAAGCGCGACGCGCCAGCGGGTTCGCGCAGGAGAAAGTCCGGCACCCGAAAGACAGGGATCCGTTGGTCGTCTATCGTCCACAGCCCATGGCTCAGCCGACCGTCGCGGCGAGGCGCACCGTCTTCACGCCGCGCGCCGCCTTGACGCGCGTGCCGACGAGCCTGGCCTTGCCGTCTGCGATCTCGAGGACGACCTCGCCGTCGGGCTTGTTGTTCACGACGTCGATCACGTACTCGCAGCCGCGGAAGCGGCGCGTGATCCGCGCCTTCTTCACATGCCCGGGCAGGCGCGGCTCGACGCGCAGCCCCTCGTGCTCGGCGCGGATCCCGCAGATCCACTGCGAGAGCGCCACGAAGTTCCACGCGGCCGTTCCGGTGAGCCAGCTGTTCTTGGCCTCGCCGTGGCGGCGGGCTCCCTTGCCGGCGATCATCTGCGCATACACATACGGCTCGAGGCGATGGACTTCGCTGATTTCCTCGCGGTAGGCGGGGGCGATCTTGCGGTAGTACTCCCAGGCGTTCTGCGGACGGCCGGACATGACTTCGCCGATGACCACCCACGGGTTGTTGTGGCAGAAGACGCCGGCATTCTCCTTGTAGCCCGGCGGATAGGAGGAAACTTCGCCAAGTTCGACGTGGTAGTCGCGATACGGCGGATCGAGCAGCACGATGCCGTGCGGCGTGTCGAGGTGGCGCTTCACGCTGTCGAGCGCCTTGATGGGATGCCCCTTGTCCGCGCCGATCCGGGCCATCGAGCCGAAGCCCTGCGTTTCGATGAAGATCTTGCCGTCCTCGCATTCGGACGAGCCGACCTTGTTGCCGAAGTCGTCGTAGGCGCGCAGGAACCACTCGCCGTCCCATCCGACCTTGCAAATCTGGCGGGCCATCTTGGCGGCCTGCCTCTCGGCGAATTTCGCCTCGGTCTCGAAGCCCATCATCCGGCACAGCGCTGCGTATTCCGGGGCGACGTAGACGAACATCTGCGCGATCATCACCGACTCCGCGTTCCTGCCGTCCTTGTTCGTGCAGGTCTGGAAGGACTCGTTGGGGTCGCGGCTGAAGCAGTTGAGGTTGAGGCAGTCGTTCCAGTCGGCGCGGCCGATGAGCGGGAGCCCGTGCGGGCCGATGTTCTTGGTGATGAAGCGGAACGAGCGCTTGAGGTGCTCGAAGAGCGTCGCCTGGTTCGACTCGTCGTTGTCGAACGGCACCATCGTCTTGAGGAAGGCCTTGTCGCCCGTCTCGCGGATGTAGCCGGCGACGCCGAGGATGAGCCACAGCGGATCGTCGTTGAAGTTCGAGCCGATGTCGGCGTTGCCGCGCTTCGTCAGCGGCTGGAACTGGTGGTAGGCGCTGCCGTCCTCGAACTGCGTCGAGGCGACGTCGAAGAGGCGCTCGCGGGCGCGTTCGGGAATCTGGTGCACCACGCCGAGCATGTCCTGGCTCGTGTCGCGGAAGCCGATGCCGCGCCCGATGCCGCTCTCGAAGTAGCTGGCCGAGCGGGCGAAGTTGTAGGTCACGATGCATTGGTACTGGTTCCACACGGCCATGCGGTCGAGCTTCGCGTCGCCGGTCTCGAGCGTGAAGTTGGCGAGCAGCGCGTCCCAACTGGCGCGCAGATCGTCGAAGGCCGCCTCGACCTGCCCGGGCGTGGCGTAGCGCGCCTGCATGGCGATCGCCTTGGACTTGTTGATCGCGCGCATGGCGGGGTTCGTCTGCAAGAGGCCGGGCTCGGGCGTGTCGACGAACTTCTCGTCGTCGTCGTTCTCGACGTAGCCGAGGACGAAGATGTACGTCTTCGACTCGCCCGGCTGGAGCGTCACGCTCAGGCGATGGCTCGCGATCGGCGACCAGCCGTCGGCGACGGAGTTGCCGCTGGCGCCGGCGGCGATGGTGCGCGGGGCGTCGAGGTTCTCGTAGAGGCCCAGGAACGTCTCGCGATCCGTGTCGAAGCCGACGGGCTGCGCGTTGACGGAATAGAAGGCGTAGTGGTTGCGGCGCTCGCGGTATTCGGTCTTGTGGTAGATGGCGCCGCCGAGGATTTCGACCTCGCCGATGGAGAGGTTGCGCTGGAAGTTCGTGCAGTCGTCGAGCGCGTTCCAGAGGCACCATTCAACGAAGGAGACGAGCGTGACGCGCTTGGCCTTCTTCGACTCGTTGACGAGCGTGAGCATCTGGACTTCGGCGTTCTCGCCGTTGGGCACGAAGAAGAGCGTCTTCGCCCGGAGGCCGTTCTTGGACGCGTCGAACTTCGTGTAGCCGAAGCCGTGGCGGCAGGAGTAGGAATCGAGCGGCGTCTTGGCGGGCTTCCAGCTCGGGCTCCAGAGCGTTCGCCCGTCCTTGATGTAGAAGTAGCGGCCGTTGTTGTCGAGGGGGATGTCGTTGTAGCGGTAGCGCGTCAACCGCCGCAGGCGGGCGTCCGTGTAGAAGGCGTACCCGCCGGCGGTGTTGGAGACGAGCGAGAAGAACTTCTCGTTGCCCAGGTAGTTGATCCAGGGATAGGGGGTCTGCGGGGTGTCGATCACATACTCGCGATTGGCGTCGTCGAATCTTCCGAATTTCATTGTCTTCTCCTGTTTCACGTTCTCTTGATGCCGACCGTTTTCCTCAACCGACTGAAGAAGGCTCCACGAGCCGGCATGCTCCAACATCGACGGTGCAGATTATACCGCGAAGCACACCATGGATGCAATGGCAATCGGTCGTCATTCATGATAGAATGCGCTTCCAAAAAAAGCGACCAGGCCCAGGCGCGTCGGCTGGGTCGTCGAACGCAAGTTCACCCCACAGGAGTCATTCATGACGCAGAACAGCCACGAGCCGCCGGAATGGAAGCGCGAGCTCGCCAACAGCATCCGCTCGCTCGATGCGATGCAACGCCGATTCCCGGCGATGGTCGTCACCGACGCCATGCGGCGGGCCGCAGACCTCTTCCTGATGTCGGTCACGCCTTATTATGCAAGCCTGATCGAGCGCCCGGACTTCGGCGACCCGATTTTCGCGCAATGCGTGCCGGACGGACGGGAGCTGCACACGCCGTCCTGGCTCTCCAGCGATCCGTTGCACGAGCAAACCTGCTCGCCCGTGCCGTGCCTCGTGCATCGCTACCCCGACCGGGCGCTCATCGTCTCCACCTCGGCCTGCGCCACCTATTGCCGCCATTGCACGCGCAAGCGCGTCTCCTCGACGCCCGACACCGCGATCACGGACGATGCGCTCGACGCCTGCGCCGCCTATCTTGCGGCGCATCCCGAGATCGACGACGTCCTTGTCTCCGGCGGCGACCCGATGCTGCTCGACGACGACCGCCTCGACCACATCCTCGGCCGGATTCGCGCCGTTCCCTCCGTCAAGGCGATTCGCGTCGCCACGCGCACGCTTGTGAACCTTCCGATGCGCTTCACGCCCGACGTCGTGGCCATGCTCCGAAACCACGCCCCCCTCTTCGTCAACACGCACTTCAACCATCCCGTCGAACTCACGCCCCGGGCCATCGCCGCGGCGAGCCGCCTCGTCGACGCCGGCATCCCCGTATCCAACCAAACCGTGCTGCTGCGGGGCGTCAACGACTCCGAGGCGGTAGTCGAAGCGCTCTGCCGAAAGCTCTTCCACAACCGCATCCGCCCCTACTACCTCTTCCAGTGCGATCTCGTGAACGGCATCGAGCATCTCCGCACGCCGCTTGCCACGGGGCTTCGCATCATGAAGCATTTGCGCGGACGCCTGAGCGGCATGGCGATTCCGAACTTCGCCGTGGACACGCCGGGGGCGGGCGGCAAAATCGAGCTGCTTCCCGAAGGCATTCTGGAAACGCGCGCCGAGGGGACGCTCCTCGTCAACAGCCGAGGCGAACCGGTCTTCTATCCAGACCCTGAGGTCTGAAACTAGGCGGATTCAATGTCTCGGTTCGCCGTCCAGGGAAAGATCGCCGTGGATCTTGAAGACGGGGCCGTCGCGCTCCACGAAAAGCTCCCGGTCGGGGAAGGCCTCGGGGAGTTTCGCCCGCAGCATGTCGGCGGCTTCCCGCTCGATTTTCTCGCGGACTTCCGAAGGCACCTGGGAGAGCGTGACGATTTCGACTTGGAAGATGTATCCGGGGCCGAGGCGCGATCCATAGCCCGCGGAAAAAGCCGCCGTCACGCGAAAGAGGCCGTCGTATTGCGGGTTGGCGGCCGTGCCGCGCCCGGGACGCGAGGGGTGCAGAGGCAAAGCGTCCCCGTATCGATCCTCGAGATGGTGGTCGATCTTGCGAAGGAGCTTGTGGAGCTTGGCCTCCCATTGAGCCAGTTTCGGGTTCATTCGACAATCTCCTGGTTTCCTAAATTGAGCGAAAGGGCGCGCGACCCCATTCGGGACGCGCGCCTGTCGCTTGTCAAGACGCCTGGGGATCAATCAAGGTCTGGGGACTGCCTTGATCCGATAGAACAGACTCTGCGAGACCGGGGCGCCGAAGTCAACGTCGACCGAGTAGGAACTGGGCGTGCCGTCCGAAGGCGCGGTAATGGGAGTAGGAGCGGTTCCCGCATTAATCGGATGGGCTGTGGGATTGGCGAAGGCCGGATCCTCGGACGTCTCGACGTACCAGGTGAAGTTGTCGTTCGCCAGCTCGACCCCGTTGACCGTCCAGACGTCGAATTCGAGCGTCGCCGAGGTCGCGCCAAGGGCGATCGACGTGATCCTGGGCTGTCCGATTTCCGGCTTGGTCGTCGGTTCTCCTTCTTCGGCGGGATCGATCTTCCAGATCAGCTCGGCCTGGCCATCGTTGTAGTAGCCTGGCGAGTAGAGAGACTCGGACAGCAACACCCAGGCAAGCTCTGGTTCCAAGGCGCCATTGTCGGCCCACATGAAAACGCGCCGACGGCGGTTGGCTCCAGTGCCTCGGTCTCCGGCGTACTCATAGCCTCGCTGCAGAAGCTGGGCCACCGCCGTGTCCGAGCCCCAAGCAATCCGTTGGACATAGGCGCCCATGCTGCGTCGCAGGCAGAGCGCCCCAGGGACGCCCATGCCACGGCCTTCAAATCCTGGCGCAAAACCAGTGTGGTTTTCATTGTAGAAGTGTCGCGGGAAGAGCTCCTGATCCACAACAATCTCATTCGGGGAAACGACGGAGAAGTTGGGATTCTCGCTGTTGACTCCGGAGCAAGCGAGGGTGTAGAAGCCCCAGCCCTTGTCCTTCGGCTCCTGCGAGCCGGCGACAAAGCGCGACTCGAATTTGGCGCCGGGCTTCAACACATTCGTCCACTTGACGACGTCTTCATAGGCGCTGGCCTCCACATTGACATGCTCAAGCTTCCAGCCTGCAACATTCCCCTTGTCTATGCCGACCAGCTCCACATACTGTTCATCAAGTCCGAGATAGGCGCCGTACGAATAGGCGTAGGGCAGGAACTCATTGATGAACACAACGTTGGTTCCGACCGAGAAGACATAGTAGTAGGGTGATTTTCCGGCGTCGGCATACTGTTCGTTCAAATCGATGGGGGCGTACCAAGACGGGTTGACGAACGCCTCGTCGTAATAGACGGGTGATGCAAAGGTGCCTTGGTAAACGACCTCCACGGTGTATTGGACGACCGTGTCGACCGGCAGCTGCGGGATGGCATCGGCGACAACGTATTCGTAGGGCTTGCCGGGCACCGGATCAAGCTTAACGGAAGCCGCGCTGGGCGACCAGTTTTCACGCCCCCATTGGTTGGTGCCAATGGTGTAGAGCAGATAGACTTCAATGCCGGTCGGATTCATGCGCGGATTCACAAGCTTCACGCGAGCGCCGACTTTGTCGGTGGAGAGCGGAATCTCGGGAATCAGCTCGACGGACTCGATGTCGATCGACGACCGAACCGGCTCCGTCACGATGATGTTGTCGACCATCACGCGTCCGGCGGTCTCCGTGTCGCCATACAGACGCAGGATTTTGTAGTCGGCCTTGTAGAACTCGACGCTGAAGTAGGTCCAGACGTCGGTTGTAACGTTGGTGATGTTTTCAAGACAGGCGATCTGAGAATCCAAAGTTTCCGAATCCGGATTGAGATCCACCACACCCAGCGTGAGGACGGCGCCAGGGTTGTTGTCGAAGTCCTGAACGTTTTTGGCCGCCTTCAAGTACACTTTGCCGGGCTTCGTCGCACCGGGATAGCGACGGTACCAGAAGCTGACCTCGCCAATGCCGGTCTCGATCCTCGGCGACTGGAGGTAGGGCTCGTCTTCATCGTAGGCGACCCCAAGCGGCGTGTTGTTCGCATAGCCGTCGTTGATCGTGGCGCTGCGGTAGTCGGTGTTGGCCGCGCCGTCGAACTTGCACTCCGGATCCCAAGGGTAGGTGGAGATCAGGAGGTTGTAGGCCGCCCACGACGTATCGCCGACGGCGGGATAGTCGGTCGCCTTGAGATTGTCGATATAGAGGATGCCATCGCGAGAGCTCTCGAGAGGATCGATGATGATGCGGAAGCGCCCGGTCATGTTGGTCAGGGCGGCGACGTACATGCGCTCGATCGTCGATCCGGCCACGACGTTCGTCGTGAGCAGCGTCTGGTCGACGGCGCCGTTGATCAGCAGCGTCTGGACTGAGAATGTCACGTTGCCCTTGTCGACGCGGTAGTTGAAGAGCAGGTCGCCGATGCCGTTCACGAGCAGCGGGGAGACGATCATCTGGTTCTCGACAGGGTTCGCCCGCGTCCGGTTCAGTTCGTACAAGATGTTGTTGTTGACTTTTGACCTGACAGCGTAGGTCGCCTTCCAGGGAAGTTCTTCGTGCGGGTCGTTCTCGAGAAGCGCTTCGTCGTACAAAGTATGGCCTTGCCAGGCGTTGACGTCCAGGTCGTCCACGACGAGGGCGCCGTCGGAGCCTGTGGGCTTGATCTGGATGAAGACGTTGTCCCAGAGATGCATGGGGACGGACACCGTCTGCCAGGCCAGCGACTGGGTCTGGCGCTCGCGATCCTCGGTGCCAAACTCGTCCCAGTCCTGATCCCAATCCTCGGTGTCCGTGGGCACCGGCGCCACGACGTTGTTTGTTTCCGTGCCGTCGCGATAGACGTTGACGCGGTACTTCACAGCAGGGATGGCACGGGTGAGTGTCGCCTTCGATGACGGCGACGTAAACGTCCAGCGACTGGGGGAATCGGCATCAAGTCTGCCTCCCAGATACCAGTTCAGGGCCGTCGACTTGGAAATATCAGGCGAAAAAGGTTGGCTGGCGCTGTCGGTCATGCTCACCTCGAATGCCGTGGCCGCATCGCTGGCGTTCACGCCCACCGTGCCACCCATCGGAATCAATGAGTCGACCGTAAAAGCCTTGTCAAGAATCGACTTGACGTCTGTGGTCCCGTTGTTCAAAATGAAGCTTGCCGTGCCTTGGTTCCCTCCGGAGGAAACAACCTTCAGCTTCAGAGTCCACGTGCCGGTCAGCCTCATGTTGTTCCCATGAGTCGTCGTTCCAAGCAACGTTTCGCGGCCTTCCTTCATGTGGATCAAGTCCATTCTCAACACGTAATAGTCAGGCGAAGTCGTACGAAGGGTCGTGGTCTGGGTCAGACGACCCTCAATGTAGTTCAATTCATCCTGATAGTAGCCGAAGACGGAGATGGACGCATTGCCATCGGACATCGACGTCGTCGTCGCCTTGGCTTCGAAGATGTAGTTCTCAAACGCATCACCTCGGCGGTAGTAGCTCCGGTGGTCGTCGTCCACCGACGCGCGGACGCGGAACGTCAAGGTGTCGCGCCCGTCTGTGCGAGTTCTCGACGTCGTCTCGATGGAGCCGAGCAGAGCCGGATGGGCCGAGAGCTTGAGTGCGCGGTTCGGGGCAGTCCTGTCAGGCATGGGTATGGGCGGGCGTTCGCGATCCGCAATCACCCAGGCTTTATCGACCGTGATGCCGTTGAGATAAGTTGACAAGAGCATGTCGTCGGACACGGTCGTCCCGAGTTCAAAGGGCGTGAAGCCGGCCGAGCCCATTGTCGATTCCGGGAAGTCGTCGAGATCGGACTCGAAGGACGTTGTCTCATAGAGACCGAAGCTTCGGGTGAATCCGGCGTCCTGGGAGTCCAGCGCCTGCCATGTGTTGAAGTCCTGCCAAGCGGCGCGACGGATCTCGTAATTGCCGTTTGTCGTGCAGAAGCGGAACATCATGAAGCCGTCGTAGTCGATCTGGACGCGAAGACGCGGTGTGCCGCCGGGTGCGTCATCGTTCAGAACCCCTGCCATCGGCGGGTTCCATGCCGTGTCTTCCTGCCCGATCGCAAGCCAATTGTACGGCTCGGCCTCGTACCACGTGTTGGGGGCCTCGTAGCGGTCGGTTCCCTGCACGGCGATGCCGACATCGACGTTGATGCCTTCAGCAGCGGCATTCGTCATGTAGATCACCGACTGCCAAATATAGTCGCCAACCTGCTCCATGCTGTACATCGGATCAATCGTCAGGCCGTTGCCAGACATGTCCTGGATGTTCAGCGTGACTTCATTATGCTTGGAACGGAAACGCCGGACCGTGAAGCCCAGATGGCTGAAAGGCTCGAAAACCTTGTCCAGCACGGAACCGTCGTTGTTGCAAACCGGGGGATCGACGCCGAGGTCGTAGAGCTGGCTGTCCGTGAAATCGGGATAGTAGGCCGGGAAGCGCGTCTCGGCAATGTTGTCGTTGTTGTCGATCCACTTGGAGAATTCGTCGAGATTGACGATTTCATCTTGCGTGGAGCCGGTGTCGGGGCCGTAAATCCTGCCCGTGTAGGCATAGCCGGTGAAGTCGGCGCGATAGTAGTACTGGAAGTCGCCGGGATCGAGAGGCGGCAACGTGACCTGGTATTGGTCGCCGCCGATCGGCGACATCGGCGTGGTGTTCCAGACACCCGGCGTCAACCCCTTGTTCAGGCGCCAGACGAGCTTGGGGGAGATGTTCAAGGCCGGTACGGCGGCGAAGACATTGGTAACGGAAATGGTGAACGTCACCGGATCGCTGCGGGAAGGATAGCCAGGGACGTGCTCCATCATCGACTTCGTGATCACCACGTCGGGAACAGGCGGAGAGAACACAATGTCCTTGATGTCGATGTTTGCATCACCATACTCCGCACCAGACGGATGACGAACCCGGTAGTAGAAGCCGGAAACGTCATTTAGATCAATTCGGTACTGAACCCAGCCCGTCGTCGCCGGCACTTGGATGGTCTCAACCTCAGCGTGGGAAGACCTGAAACTTGGAAGAGCAGAACGCTCAATAACGAGGGTGCCGCTTCCTTCGTTGCCTTTGTATCGAGCTTTGAACCAGATGCTTCCAACCAACAGGGAGGCCTGGGATCTAAGCGCAGGATCGACATAAGACTGTCCTTGTGATTCCTCGTAGCCCGACAAGATAAGATAATGGGGGTTCATGCTAAGCTCAATAGCACGCCAATCATTATCAATCAAACCGCTGTAAGTTTCTTCATTGTTGAGATAGCCTCCCGGGTAAAACTTGTTGTCATACCACGTCACCAGATTAGGTTTTCGCGCGTTGCTCAGCGTCGCCGTGTTTTCGTAGCTATAATAGCCGGAGACAGGCAGGGAGTCCACGGTGTTCGTGGAGGAATACGGATCAAAGGCCGTTCCGGCCTCGATGCGGTACTCAATCGTCCCAGCAGGGATGACCGGCATGTTCAGACAATACGATGTCACGCCGTTCGTCATGGGAAGCCGCCACGTCGCACCCTGATACCGGAAGTTGACCCAGACGGCGTCATACCCGGAAGCCCCCACAGAAATCACAGGCGGCGAGTCCACAGTGCAAGCCGTTCCCTGTCCGGCCGCGACAAAGCCGCTTCCCGGATCAATCTGCGGGGCGGTCAACTCCGCCCCAACAAGTGTCGCCGAAGCGACAAGTGCCGCCATGGCACATGCTAAAGACTTCATGGAAAATGATTTGATTGTTTTCATCATAGGACTCCACTGAATTCGACGGGCGTTCATCGCCCTGCCCCACATCTCATTTGATACGGGAATTCTACCACACTGCGCACAGACGCTCAACTGGAAAAACTGCTTTCTGAATTCTTTTCTGGTTTCATGTCGAATGATCGACGGTAAAGCCCGCGATCCTGAATGTAATCGGCCACAGGCGCTGGGACAAGCCCCGCAACCGGATGGCCTGTTTCGAGACGATGCCGAACCTCCGAGGACGAAACAGGTTGCGAAAAGTCGGCCACGACGCCGGACAGCAGCCGAGCCGTCGTCTTTCCATCGAACTCCGAAACGCGATCGACCGGCCACCCCGGACGCGCCAGCGTCAGAATCTCGCAGGAATCCACGAGCGCCTGCGCCTCGCGCCACTGAAAAAGCGTCGCCAGCGAGTCCGCCCCAAGAATCAGGACGATGCGAGCCTCAGGCCAGGCCGACGTAAAATGCCGCACCGTGTCGATCGTGTACGATACGCCCGACTTTGCAAGCTCGTAATCCGAGACCGAAAACGCCGCCTCGCCCGCAAGCGCCAGGCGCAGCATCGCGAGGCGATCCGCATCGGACGCAACCATGTGCCCGATCTTGAGCGGCGACGTCGCGGCGGGGATGAAGACGACTTCGTCCAGGCCGCCGGCCTCCCGCGCCTTGCGCGCCGCCGCCAAGTGGCCGTTGTGGACGGGGTCGAAACTCCCGCCAAACAAACCGATTCGACCTCGCTTCATTGCCATCCCGCCTCCTTGCCGAGACGATATCACGTCGTCCTGAGCCGCTCCGCCGTCTCCAAAATGAAGTCGGCAAGCTTGTCGCGGAGATCCGGACGCTGAAGCGCGTAAAGGACGTTCGTCTTGATGAAATCGAGCTTGTTGCCCGCGTCGTGCCGCCGCCCCGCGAACTTCAGCCCGAACATCGGCTGGACGGCGGCGAGCATGCGCAACGCATCCGTGAGCTGGATCTCCCCGTTCTTGCCGGGGCGGACCTGCGCCAGGAAGTCGAAAACCTCGGGCGTCAAGACATAGCGCGAAGCGATCGCCAGATTCGATGGCGCCTCCTCGGGCGACGGCTTTTCCACCAGGTCGCGAATCCGCACCACGTCGTCCGCCACCGGCGCGCCGTCCACGATCCCGTAGCGGCTCACGCGATCCTGCGACACCGCCTCGAGCGCCACACAGGCGCCTTGGTGCCGTTCAAACACATCGAGAAGCTGCCGCGTCACCGGCGTCTCGGTCGAGGATTGCATCAGCGTATCCCCCAGCAGAATGGCGAAAGGCTCGTTGCCGACATGGTTCCGCGCCTGCAAGATCGCATCGCCCAGCCCGCGCAGCTCCTTCTGCCGCACATAGTGGATCTGGGCCATGTCCGAAATGCGGCGGAGCTGCTCCAGCTCCGCCGTCTTGTGCTTCGCCTCCAGCGCGGCCTCCAGCTCGACGCTGTAGTCGAAATGGTCCTCCAACGTGCGCTTGCCCCGGCTGACGATGATCAGGATGTCCGTCAGCCCCGAGGCCACCGCCTCCTCCACGACGTACTGGATCACCGGCGTGTCCACGACCGTCAGCATCTCCTTCGGCTGCGACTTCGTCGCCGGAAGAAACCGCGTCCCAAACCCTGCGGCGGGAATCACCGCCTTGCGTACTTTCATGCTACAATTCTCCTGATTCTATGCAAGTGCCCGACGCTTCATCATCGAACGGCACCGACTGCGCCAAATTCTACCCTGCCGCCGCCTCGCCTGTCCAGCGCATTGTTCCCGCCCTTGGACTATGTCGGCGCACGCCAAGCCGCCGACAGCGCAATCCACTGCTCCACGGAAAGCTCCTCGGGGCGGGCCGTCTCGGCCGCGCCGCAAGCCGCGAGCGCCCGGCGCGTGAACGCGGGCTCGCGCGCGAGCCCGCCGGGCGCGTCGCGCAGGCTCGCCGCAAGCTGCTTGCGGCGATGCAAAAACGCCGTCTTCGTGAGCGCCTGCAAGGCCGCACGAGCCTCGGCATCGAGCGGAAAGCGGTCATGCCGCACGAGCTTGACCACCGACGAGACGACCTGGGGGCGGGGATGGAAGCACGACGGCTTCACGGTCTTGACGAGCGAAATGTCGTAGCGCTGCTGCAGCCAGATGCTGGAGGCGCCGCGATCGGGCGTCCCCGGCGCGGCGATGAACCGCCCCCCCACCTCCTTCTGGAGCAGCACCACGATCGTCTCCGGGGCGGCCTCGCATGTCGCCGCGTCCACCACGACGCGCGCGCCCACGGCATACGGGAGGTTCGAGACGAGCCGCGTCGCATCGGTCGCGAAGCGAGCCGCCAGATCGACGTCGAGCGCATCCGCATGGATCAGCTCCAGGCGCGGGTCGCCGCCCCACCGCTCCTTGAGCATCTGGTGGAGACCCGCATCCTTCTCGATGGCGACGACCTTGGCGCAACGCGCCATCAGCGCCTCGGTGAGCGCCCCCAGCCCCGGGCCGACTTCGACGACGACATCGTCGGGCGAAAGGTCGGCGGCGGCGACGATCGCATCGAGGATGTTGCGGTCGATCAAGAAATTCTGCCCCAGCGTCTTGTTGGGGCGAATGCCGCCGGATTCCAACAGCGCCACCACGTCCCGGGGACTCGTGAGATTCATCGGCCTCACGCTCCGGCGCTCACTTCAAATCGAAGGTGCGGATGACCGCCGCCTCGCGAAGCCGCGCGATCCATCGCGTGTAGAGGCGATCGGCTTCTTGGGCATGAAGCTCGGCCTCGATCTGCTCGCGGACGTCACGCAGGGTCGCATCTTTCTCAGGCGTCGACGCCTTCCGGAAGAGGACATAGCGCCGGGAGCCGAGCGGAACAGGCTCGGACACCTCGCCATCCTTCAGTTTGTTGACGGCCTCCGCCAGAGCCGGCGCCAACACGACCTCCGGGACGATGAAACCGTAATCCCCGCCCACATCCGCCATGACGTCCACGGAAAGCTCTCGGGCAAGCGTTTCAAACGCCTCGCCAGAAGCAAGGCGGTTCGTGAAGGCGGCATGGCCCGCCGCGAAATCATCGTCGTCCGGCAAGGCGAAAACGAACACATTGACCGTGGCCGGCTTCTTGAGATCCTCCTTGCGAGCTTCATATTCAGCCGCAATCGCGTTGGGCGAAACATGGACGTTGCCAGTAACAAAGGACTGACGCATGGAGCGCACGACGATGTTTTCCTCCATGATCCGCTTCCAGTCGTCGTAAGTCATGCGCGACTTCGCCAGATCTTCCTGGAGCTTCGCGACACTGCCATCGTAGCGCGACTCGATCGTTTCGTGCAGAAACTGCGCCAGGGCCTTTTCTGAAATGCGCTCCGTGCCGGCCTGATAGGCCTGCAAGACAAGACACCGTTCGATTGCCATGTCGAGCGAAGCCTGATAAGCGGCGGCGAATGCCTCGCTTCGCGTCTTGTCCCAAAACCCGGGCTGCTCGGCCATTGCCTTGAGCTGAGCCGGCACGCCAACCATGACGTCGCGAATCGTTACCGCCTCGTCGTTGACGAATGCCGCGACGCCATCCACAACCCCGTCCATCGGGTCGTTCCCTGCCGCCGACGCCTCGGCACCCCGCGCCAACGACGCGAAAACAAATGCGAACAATGCCGCGACAATCCTTTTTAAAGCCTTGACGATCATCAGGTCCTTCCTTGACAGTGTGAGCCGTCCAGTATAACTTATCGGACGACTTTGATAAAGACGCAAATGACACCCCCACGCCCCCCACTTGAAATCACCAGTCCGGCGAACCCGAAGATCAAGGAAATCGCCAAGCTCCGCCAGCGCTCCCACCGCGATGCGGCGGGCGCGCTGCTCGTCGAAGGATACCGCGAAATCAAGCGCGCGCTCGACAACGGCTACAAGCCCCGGCAGATCGTCGTCTGCCCCGCTCTCTACATGGGCACGCACGAGCCCCGGCTCGTCGAACGTTGCACAGCCGTCGGCGCCGACGTCCTCATTTGCACCCCGCCCGTCTTCGAGAAAATCTCCGCGCGCGACCGTCCCGACGGACTGATCGCCATCGGGCCGCAGCTCCACACGGCCCTCGCCGACCTCGCGCTCCCGCCGGACGCGCTCGTCATCGTCGCGGAAGCGATCGAAAAGCCCGGCAACCTCGGCACCATCCTCCGCTCCGCCGATTCCGCCGGCGCCGCCGCGGTGATCGTCTGCGACGCCTGCACCGACATCCAGAATCCCAACGTCGTCCGCGCCAGCATCGGCACGCTGTTCGCCCTGCCCGTGGTGGACACCACCTCCACCGAGGCGATCGCCTACCTCCGGGAACGCGGCTTCCGCATCCTCGCGGCGACCCCGCACGCCACGGCGCTCTACACCGACTACGACCTCACCGGCCCCACCGCCATCGTCGTCGGCGCGGAGCAATACGGCCTCAGCGACGCCTGGCTGAAACGCGACGCCATCCTGCCCGTCCGCATCCCCATGCTCGGCCAATGCGACTCGCTCAACGTCGCCTCCGCCACGACCATCCTCCTCTACGAAGCCGTCCGCCAGCGCGTCGCCAAAAACCCCGCCATCGTCCCGCCTCCCCACCTCCACGAACCCGGCGGCGACGACCCCCACGCCATCGACTGACTTCCCTTAAGCTTGCCTTAGTCGTATTTTCTCGCACGAGCAAGGGGATTGTGCGACAATGGCAGGCAATGCGCAATGGCGTGTAGAGTTGAAGATGAAGGAACGGATTAAACAGCGAGAAGACAGTCCGAAAGGGATGAAGAGATGCGTCCGAACGATCCTTGTCGTCGCTGTGGCAATCGTCGCAACAGCGGGGTGCAAGCGTGATGCCGATGCGCCTGCCGTGCGGGAGTATCAATGGCCGACGATGGGGACGTATGGCAGTCTTGTCGTGCGTGGCGATAATGGCGACGAAGCGATGGCGATCGCCCGGCAAGCCTTCGAGGACGTGGAAGCCGCCCTTTCCGCCTTTCGGTCGACAAGCGACGTCTCGCGGGTCAACGCCCGGACGGGGAGCGGCGAATTCGTCCAGACCGGGTTCCATTTCCAAGCCATCATGGCGATGTCGCGACAGTGCCACGACGCCAGCGGCGGCGCCTTCAACCCCGCCGTGGGGCCGCTGGTGGAGGCGTGGGGCTTTTTCCGAGGCGGCAGCAAAAAGGAATTCCCGCCGTCCGAGGCGTCGATCGCCGACGCGCTGGCGCTTTGCGATTTCGCGCAAGCCGAAGTCCGCGCCGACGGCGCGGCGCGGCTCAATCACTGCGGCATGCGTCTCGATTTCGGGGCGATCGCCAAGGGCTATGCCGTCGATGTCGCATTCGATCGGCTGCTGGCGGCAGGATTCACGAACGTCATCGTGAACATCGGCGGCAACATGCGCTGTGGCGGCACGCGCTTGGACGGTTCGCATTGGAAGGTCGCCGTGCGGAATCCGCGAGGCGAGCTGGACGGCAACGCCCTGGGGACGCTGAAGCTCAAGGACGGCTTGGCCGTTTCGACTTCCGGCGACTACGAACAGTTCTTCGAGCGGGATGGACGCCGCTACACCCACATCCTCGACCCCCGCACGGGGCGGCCCGTCGGCGGCATGGCGCAGGTGACGGTCGTTGCGCGCACCGCCGCCGAGGCGGACGCCCTCTCGACCGCCTGCTTCGTCCTGGGGCCGGAAGCGGGCGCCGAGCTGCTCGAAAAGCGGCAGGCCATCGGCGCGCTGTTCGTCACCCTCGATGACGCAGGCGCGCGGGTTGCGATCCCGGCCGGCGACTTCGCCGAATACTTTCAGGAGGGGCGGTAGGGCATGGCATCCGACGTCATCCAGCCGGTGGATTCCGCCTATTCGCTGACGCCCGACGAACTGGCGGCGGCGATCGAAGCCTGCGGCGAGAAGCCGTGGCGCGCCAGGCAGGCGCTGCAATGGCTGTACGGCGGCCAGGCGGAACGCTGGGACGAGATGACCAACATGCCCGCCGCGTTGCGGCAGGCGCTGTCCGGCCGGCTCCGCGACCTCGACGGCACGGCGCAGGTGCAGGAAGCGGCGTCCGAAGGCGGCGCGACGACCAAGCTGCTGCTCAAGCTGCACGACGGCGAGATGATCGAGACCGTCGTCATTCCCGCACGCGATCGCAACACCGTCTGCGTGTCGAGCCAAGTGGGCTGCGCCTTCCGCTGCGCATTCTGCGCAAGCGGGCTTCGCGGCGTGACGCGGAGCCTCTCCCCCGGCGAGATCGTGGCGCAAGTCGTCCGCGCCGCGCAGCGCATCGGGCGGCGGCCGGACAACATCGTGTTCATGGGCATCGGCGAGCCTTTCGCCAACTACGACGCCGTGCTGAAGGCGGCGCGCCTCATGAACGATCCGCAGGGGCTGGGCGTCGGAGCCCGCAAAATCACGATCAGCACCTGCGGCGTGGTGCCTGGCGTCGAACGCCTGGCAACGGAGGGGACGCAGTTCGAGCTGTCCGTCTCCCTGCACGCCCCGACACAGGCGCTCCGCCAAAAGCTCATGCCCGTGGCCTCGCAGTGGGACATCGATGCGCTGATCGCGGCGTGTCGCGACTACACGGCGCAGACGAACCGGATCATCACGTTCGAGTACACGCTCGTGGCGGGGTTCAACGATCGCCCAGAGCATGCCCGATTGCTCGTGGCGCTGCTGCGCGGCTTCAAGTGCCGCGTCAACCTCATCCCCTTGAATTCCGTGAAGGAGTTTTCGGGCGAAGCGCCCGATCCTCGCGACTGCGAGGCGTTCCTGGCCTTCCTGGAGCGACGCGGCATCAACACCACGCTCCGCCGCTCCAAGGGGCGCGGCGTCAACGCGAGCTGCGGGCAGTTGCGCCATCGGCGCGCGGCAACAGAGTCGCCGCACGCCTAGCCGGGGTCTAGGGTTCAGGGTTCGGCTAGACCCTCTTGAAGATGGCGCACGCGTTGTGGCCGCCAAAGCCAAGCGAATTGTTCACGCAGACGTCGACCTTCGCCTCGCGGGCCGTGTTCGGCACGTAGTCGAGATCGCAGTCGGGATCGGGCGTGGTGTAGTTGATCGTCGGCGGCACGACGCCGTTGTGGATGGCGAGCGCGCAGACGACCGACTCGATGGCGCCGGCGGCGCCGAGCATGTGGCCGGTCATGGACTTCGAGGACGAGACCATGACGCGCCGGGCGGCTTCTTCTCCAAAGGCGGCCTTGATCGCGGCGGTCTCGATGCGGTCGTTCAGCGGCGTGGAAGTCCCGTGGGCATTGACGTAGTCAACCTGATCGCCCGTGACGCCGGCCTCCTTCATGGCGTTGGTCATGGCGCGGGTGAAGCCTTGACCGTCGTCGGCCGGCGCCGTCATGTGGAAGGCGTCGCACGTCTGACCGAAGCCAGTGACCTCGGCGTAGATGCGGGCGCCGCGCTTGCGGGCGTGCTCGTATTCCTCAAGGACGAGCACGGCGCCGCCTTCGCCCATGATGAAGCCGTCGCGATCCTTGTCGAACGGACGGGAAGCCGTGGCAGGGTCGTCGTTGCGGCGGGAAAGCGCATGGAGCGCCGCGAAGCCGGCGATGGAAACGGGGCTGACCGCGGCTTCGGCGCCGCCGGCAAGCATGACGTCCGCCTCGCCGCGCTCGATGATTCGCATGGCGCTGCCCAAGCTGTGCAGACCCGAGGCACAGGCGGAGACGACAGCGAAGTTCGGCCCCTTGAGCCCATGCTCAATGGCGACCATGCCGGAAGCGATGTTGACGATGATCTGTGGAATGCAAAAGGGGGAGACGCGCGTGGGACCCCGCTCCTGCATCCGGAGAACTTCGACTTCCGTGGTGCCAATGCCGCCAACGCCCGAGGAGACGATGCAACCACACCGGTAAGGGTCGTTGGCGGCGAAATCGATGCCGGAATCCTTGACGGCCAAGGCGGAAGCCGCAATGGCGAAATGAGTAAACGTGTCCATGCGGCGCTGGGACTTCGGATCAATGAAGTCATTGACGTTGAATTCCTTCACTTCAGCGGCGATCTGGACGGGGAAGTTCGAGGCGTCGAAGTGCGTGATCTTGCCGACGCCGTTGGTGCCGGCGACAAGACGGGACCAGAACGTGTCGAGATCAGAGCCCAATGGGGAAACAACGCCCATGCCGGTGATGACTGTACGCTTCATAATTATCAACTGCCTCGCAGTTCCATGGTTTTCGGCGCAAAACCCGCGCCGCGGGAAAATGGACGAGAACGACGGCGCGGACAATGCCGCGCCCGCCGTTCAGAGATAGGCCCCGGCAAAAGGCCGGGCGTGTGGGAGCCTACAGATTCTCGGGAACACCCTTCGAACGGATGAACTCGACGACGGCGCCCACGGTCTCGAGCTTCTCGGCCTCGGACTCGGGGATGCTCTCGCCGATGTAGTCCTTGAAGGCGTCCTCGATGTTCATCACGAGCTCGGCGCGATCCAGGGAGTCGGCGCCCAGGTCGTTGACGAAGTTGGCTTCGGGCTTGACCTGCTGCTCTTCGCAGTGGAGGCTGTCGATTACGATCTGTTTGACTTTTTCTTCGATGGTCATGGTTTTATCCTTGCTTTTTTGTTGTTGCAGGTTGTTAGGGAAAATGAAGGGGTTAGAAGTTAGGAGTCAGGAGTCAGGAGTTAGCCAAATTTCCAATTTCCAATTTCAAGTTTCGACTACGGCATCAGCATGCCGCCGTTGACGCTGAGAACCTGGCCGGTGATGTACGAGGCGTTGTCGCTGGCGAGGAAGGCGACGGCCTTGGCAATGTCGGAAGGCTGGCCCAGGGCCTTCATGGGAATGGCTTCGAGCATCCTGGCCTTCACGTCCTCCGGCAGCACGTCCGTCATCTTCGACTGGATGAAGCCGGGGGCGACGGCGTTGACGCGGATGTTGCGCGAGGCGAACTCGCGGGCGCAGGACTTCGTAAAGGCGATCAGGCCGCCCTTGGACGCCGCGTAGTTGGCCTGCCCGGCGTTGCCCATGAGGCCGATGATCGAGGCGATGTTGACGATGGAGCCGGAGCGGGCCTTCATCATGGGCTTCACAACGGCCTTGGTGACGAGGAACGCGCCCTTGAGATTGATGTCGAGCACGGCGTCCCACTCCGCTTCGCCCATGCGCATCAGCAAGCCGTCCTTCGTGATGCCGGCGTTGTTCACGCAGATGTCGATCTGGCCGAAACGCTCGAGGATGGCGTTGACCGCGGCCTCGACGCCGGCGGCGTCCGCGACGTTCATCGCAAAGCCTTCGGCATTGCGACCGAGCGCCTTGACGGCCTCGACGGTCTCGGCGCACCAGTCGGCCTGGAGGTCGCAGACGGCGATGTTGTCAACGCCGTCGGCCGCCAGTCGTTCGCAAATGGCGCGACCGATGCCGCGCGCGGATCCTGTAATCAGTGCTGTCTTCATTAGGGGTTGGGGACTAGGGGTTAGGAGTTGGGAGAGCGGCCAGCGGCTAGCGGCTAGGGGTTGGTGACTAGGGAAAATCACGAATTTAAAATCACGAATCACAAATTGGAGAGGGCGGCCGCGGCGGCTTGCGCCTGCTCGGCGGTCGCGACGTTGTGCAACGCCGCCTCGGGCACGGCGCGCTTGATCAAGCCGGTGAGGACCTTGCCGGGACCGAACTCGACAAACGTCGTGGCGCCGTTCCCACTCATCCACGCCACGTTGTCGGTCCAACGAACGGAGCCGGTGACCTGCGCAAGCATGGCCTTCCGGATTTCATCCGGGCCGCCATGCGGCTTGCCCGTGAAATTGGAAAGAACCGGGATCGACGGCGCCTGAATCTTGGCATCGGCCAGAACGGGAGCCAGCTTCTCGGCGGCGGAAGCCATGAAAGCGGAATGGTAGCCGCCAGCGACCTGCAGCGGCACCGCCCGGGCGCCCTTCTCCGCCGCCAGCTTCGCGGCGGCCTCCACGGCGTCCTTCGTGCCCGAAAGCACGGTCTGCTCGGCGGAATTGTAGTTCGCCACCGTGCAGCCCGTCGCAGACGCGATCTCGGCGACGGTCTCGACGGGGACGCGCAGGATGGACACCATGCCGGAGGGATTCGCCTCGCAAGCCTCCTGCATGAAGCGGCCGCGCGCCTCGAGGATGCGAACGGCCTCTTCGAAGGAAATCGCTTCCGCAGCCCAAAGCGCCGTCCATTCGCCGAGGCTCAAGCCGGCGGCGCAACAGAACGACGCTTCAGGACGAGCCTTGCGCAGCGCGACGAAGCAGGCGGCGCTCATCACGAAAATCGCCGGCTGGCAGATGTTCGTCTTCGCCAATTCCTCTGCCGGACCCTCGAAGCAAATGTCGGAGAGCTTGAATCCGAGGATGTCGTCAGCCTTCGCAAAGAGCGCGGCGCAGTCCGGATCGGCGGCGGCAAGATCCTTGCCCATGCCGACGGCCTGGGCGCCCTGTCCTGCGAAAATCGCGGCGATGCTGCTCATAAAAGAATCTCCAACGGGAACACTGAAAATGACTTCGGGGGGAAAAAACACATCTCATTATCGCACATTTGAAGCGATTTGAAAACACCGAAATGACAATATTTCAAAAAAACAGCCTTTTTCTTTGAATTGGGGGCTGAAACGCCCCTCAATGGGGTGATGGAACCCGCCCCGTGGAACCCCGTACCCGTACCCGTTCACAGCGAAGCGGTTCACGTTCACGAAATACGCGAACGAGTACGGGGACGAGTACGGGGACGGGAACGTGAACGAGTACGTGAACGCGAACGTGAACGTGTACGGGGACGGGAACGGGAACGACCGATGCAATCTTGGGGACAGACCCCAAAAACCCTTGGGGACAGACCCCAAAAACCCCAAAAACCAGCAACTTTCCGCTTGGTAGAGAACTTTCCGCTTTATAGAGGGAAGAAGAGCGGTTATAATCGCCAGCATGATGAACAAAACAGTCAAACTTTTCGGGGCGCTGTCCGCAGTCGTCCTTCTCGCTGGAACAACCGGATGCGCCAGGCGAAGCCCCCGTCCCGACGTGGTGCTCGTGACCCTCGAGGGCAACCTGCCCGGCATCGAGGCGCTCCACGGCAGCCCGGCGGTCGTTTTCACCAACATGTACACGACGTCGCCCTCGACCTTGCCGGCGGCGGCCACGGTCCTCACGGGGCGCCTGCCGCCGGAGCACGGGCTGCGCGTCAACGGCATCGGCGCACTCGCGCCGGAAGCCGACACCCTGGCCGAAACCCTGCGGCAGGAAGGCTACCGAACAGGCGCATTCCTCGCGACCGTCGCGCTCAGCCCCCGGCACGGGCTCACAAACGGCTTCGACGTCTACCAGGCGAAGCTCTCGCCCACGAACATCGCCGGGGCGCTGACCGCGCCGCCCTCGGATCTCGTGGACGCCGCGCTGGCGTTCGCCCGCGCCAAGGACGGGCGCGGACGCCCGGCGTTCATCTGGCTCCACATCGCGCCGTTCGCCGGCATTCCGCCGGCGAAGACCGACGTGCTCGACGCCGCGGCGGACACCGCCGCCAAGGAAATCCAGCGGCTGTTCAATTCGATTGGCGACGACCGCGCCATCCGGGCGGTCGTGCCGCTCTTCGCCCTCGAACCTGCCGCGCCGTTCGTCGGCTTCTCGCTCGACGACGCCGCGACGCGCGTGTCGGCCTCGATCTCGGGGCTGCCGGAGAGCGGTCCGCAAGCGACGCCGCGCTCCCTCGCCGCCGTGCGCGGCCTGATCGAGGCCGCGGCGCTCGGCAAGCCGGCGCCGACCGACCGCGCCGACGAAGCGTATCGCGAGACGATCATGCCCTGGTACGTCTTCCGGCTGCCGCCGCTGCAAATCGCCGAGGGCATGGCCTCGGCGCCCGCCCTGGGGCTCGGCCCCGTGACGCCGCAACCCATGGCGACGCAGGCGGAGCGGACGGTGCTCAAGATGAACCGGCACCTGGGCGAAGGGCTGATCCCGCCTTGTGCAGGCGCGCGTGCGGATCGCGCCGTCGATGCGCCGGGCGCCGAACGCATGCGCCGGGCGGTCGAGGTGCTCGGGCGCACCGGCACCAACGCCCTTGCCGCGGCGGCGGCGCTCGTGGAGGACTACCCGGAGGTGCCGATCTTCCACGAATGGCTTGGCGAGCAGCACGGACTGGCGCGCGACGCCATGGCCGCCTGCAACGCGTTCGCCAAGGTGAGCGAACTGGGCTACAACATGGTCTACGCCTACCGCCAGCAGGCGAAGTGCCACCAGATCGTCGGCAACGTCCCCGCCGCCATCGACAAGGCGGAAACCGCCTTTTTGCTCAATCCCGCCGACGCCTTCGTGCGCCGCGAGCTGGCGCAACTGCTCGCCAATGCAGGGGCGACGCTGCTCGCCCACAAGGAATTCCAGTCGGCCTCGGAATGCCTCAACCGCGCCGCATGGCTTGAGCCGCGAAGCACCGAAGTGATGATGCAACTGGTTCGCCTCCAGCTCGAAACCGGACAGACCAACAATGCCGTCGGCATTCTCAACAACGTGCTCAAGCTCAGACCGGATCACACGGCGGCGAAGCAGCTGAAACAATCCCTCCAGCAGCCCTGATGCATCGTGCCGGGACTCGGCGACGCCGGCGACCGGCTCTTCGGAACGAAATGAAACCATGACAATCTACAACCTCGGCTCCATCAACATCGACCACGTTTACGCTGTGGATCATTTTGTGCGTCCGGGCGAAACGATGACGTCCCGGGGACTGGCCTCGCATGCCGGCGGCAAAGGCTTCAACCAGAGCGTGGCGCTGGCCCGCGCCGGGGCCCAGGTCGTCCACATCGGCGCCATCGGCGCCGACGGACGCGCCCTGCTCGCCGCGCTGGAGCGCGACGGCGTCGACGTCTCGGCCATCACGGTCGAGGCCGAGACCCCCACGGGCCACGCCATCATCCAGGTCGATCCGCAAGGGCGCAACTGCATCATCGTCGCCCCCGGCGCCAATGCCACCCTCACGCCGGACGCCGTGCGCGCGGCGCTGGCCGCGGCCAAGCCCGGCGACCTGCTGCTGGCCCAGAACGAAACATCCGCCATCGCGGAGGCCATTCGCGACGCGAAGGCCCGCGGCCTGCGCGTGGCGCTCAACCCCGCGCCCATGGATGGCAGGGTCGAGACACAGCCGCTGGAGCTTGTGGACACCCTCGTCGTCAACGAAATCGAAAGCGTGCAACTCCTGGATCTGCACGGCGTCGCGGCGCCCGGGTCGCCGACGGCAGCATTGGAAGCGCTGCGCCGGCTGCATCCCCATGCGCAAATCATCATGACGCTGGGCGAAGACGGCGCGATTGCGGCAGACACGGACGGAGCCGTTTCACAAGTCCCGGCGTTTCGCGTGCAGGCGGTGGACACCACGGCGGCGGGCGATACGTTCACCGGCTTCTTCCTGGCAAGCCAGGCACGAGGCGTAACAACGACAGAAGCGCTGCGACTCGCCTCCGCGGCGGCGGCGATCGCCGTGACCCGACATGGAGCGGCGCCCTCCGTGCCGACAATCAACGAAGTGGAAGCGTGGCTGGCCGCGCAAAATGACGAAAGGACAGATGGAAACAATGGAATTTGAATGGATGATGGCGCGTCGGCTTCTGCTGGCGGTGGTCCTGGGCGGACTGGTCGGACTTGAGCGCGAATACCGCTCGAAGGAGGCGGGGCTCCGGACGCACTTTCTCGTTTGCCTCGGCTCGGCGCTTTTCACCATTGTCTCGCAATACGGCTTCATGGGCGTCTCGGCCGGCCTCGCCAGCGCATGGGGCGAGGGCTTCGAAGTGCGGATCGACCCCGCCCGCGTGGCGGCGCAGGTCGTCACGGGCATCGGCTTCATCGGCGCCGGGACGATCGTGCTCCACCGCAGGTCCGTCGTGGGGCTCACGACGGCGGCCGGGCTCTGGACGACGGCGGCGATCGGCATGGCCGTGGGCGGGGGGCTCCATGCCGTCGCCATCTTCGCCACGCTGCTCACGCTCGCCGGCTTTGAACTCCTTCTCGAACTCTCGCACCGCATCGGCCACCTCAAACGCGAGATGCGCGTCGTCTTCCTGACCACCGGAGCGGAAGAGGCGAAGAACGCAATGGAAAACCTGCGAAGCGAAGGCCGTTCGGTGACCTTCTACTCCGCCACGAAAGTGGCGGACCGCATCCGCATCACGGTCTCGCTCGCCGTTCCCGAACGCGCCGTGGACGTCGGCGCCCTGCTCAATGAACTCCAGCAACTGCCCGGCGTCGAAATCGAAAGCGTCGAATGAACAAAAGCGGCCGGCGGCTGGCGGCTGGGAATGAGGGGTTGGCGCGAAGCCAAGTGGACGCGGCGTCCCCGCCGCGTGGCAGCGTGCCAACCCGGCTGCGACGGGTTGCTCGTCCGCCATCAAGGGCGCCTCGGCTGGAGACCGCCGCCTCGGCGGGCCGCCATTCGCTGCGCACCCCGGGGGAAGGCCGTTTTCCAGTGATTGACGACGGTCGAAGACCGGGAAGAACTGCTTTTCCTGGCGGAGATTCGCGGGAAGAAAAACGTCCACCCTTCGCATGGTGAGGCGTGCGAAGAGCGGAGCGAGGAGTTTCCGCTGGGGCTCCGCCCCAGGCCCCGGTTTATGACCTGCCTTTCTTTTTGGCGATCGCATGCCTTGACTTCTACACAGAGGCAAGCTAAAATTTCAGGCATGCAAGATGAACGCACGACTGCTGGCATTCCGACCGACGCGCAGATGGCGCGGACGGAAGGCTCTGCCACTGAAACAGCCAGGACGCTGACGCATCGCTTCGACTGGATCGCAGCCGGCGCGATTGCGCTTGTCTTCTTCGCCTTTTACTTCGTTACGTCCTACCGCTGGGTCTTTCCCGGGCAGTCGGCGCATCTGATGGCGCTTCTGACCGGCGCCAAGGCGAACACGATGTTCGAGCATGTCGTCTGGCAGAAGGTTTACGGCGCCGTCGTTTCGCTCGTCGACGCAGGCTCGGCGGTCGAAGCCGCGACGATCCTCGGGATGGCGCTCTCCTCGCTCTCGCTTGGACTGGTGTATCTGACCACGGTGGCGCTCTGCGAGCTGCTCATCGACAAAGCCCCGCCGACGCTCCAGCCAGCCGCCGCCGCCTTCCACTGCAGCTTTGCGGCGCGCGTCGGTGGCATCGTCACCACGCTGACACTTGCATTCAGCGCGCCTTTCTGGGTGGCGGCCTCGCGCGTCAACTACTACGCATTCTACTTGTTCTGGATGCTCGTTTGCATGTACATGATGCTGCGCTTCATGGCGAACGGCAGTCTGCCGCTGCTTTTCATCACCGCCTTCCTCTATGGCATGGGCATGAGCCAGTCTTCAACGATGATTCTCTTTTCGCCCATCATCGTTGGCATGGCATTTCTTGGCCTTGTCCGAGCGGAAAAGTTCAACGCGCTCAATGCCGGCATCGCCGCCGGGGTCGCTTCGGTCGGCTGGGTCGGGCTTTTTCTGGTGTCGCTCTATGGTTTTGCAGATACCAGCGGCTACGTCTTGCTGGAGTTCTGGGGGGAGACGCAGCTGGGGATCTTCATGCTGAAATCCCTCGCTTCAGGCATCACCGACAGCCTGCCTCGGAGCGGCTGGCTGATCATTCTCGGCCTTGTCACCTTGCCCTGGATTGCTTCGATCATCGTGTCTCCCCGCACGCTCAACGGCGAAGGCGGGCCGGCGTTGCACATCCTGAACATCGTGATTCTCATCGTCACGCTCGTCGTGGTGCTCGATTCACGCATTTCGCCGTGGCAGTTCTTCGGGTTCATGCCCGAGCAGGTGGTGCTCTACACGATGGCGGCGATGAGCCTCGGGTACTGTTTCACAGCAGGCTACATGCAGACGGTCTATTGGCTCTCTTCGCATGCGGAGCAGCGCTGGCGCCGCTTCGCAGGCAACGTGTTGCGCGTGATGCTGGTTGCCGCCGCCGCCGCCATCGTCGTCTGCGAAATTGGCGTTTCACATGTCCATGCGCAGACGCGCAACACGCATTTCATCCACCTGTATGTGGATCGTCTGCTCGACAGTCTCAACGGTCGGACCTGGCTCGTCACCGACGGCGTCTTCGACGACATGCTGCGCCTCCGTGCCGTCGAACGCGGGATCGAGCTGGACCTCATCGACCTTGCCCATGCGAGCACCCCGGTGCAGCAGAAGCTCATGAAGGAAAAGCTGGACTCCGCCCGGCTTAGAAACGCGGTCGACATCGGTCCGCTGAGTTTCCTCCAGGAGTGGATCGAATCAGATCCAGACGTCACGCAAAAGCTTGCCTTCTGCCTCTTCCCCGATCTCTGGGCTCTTGGCGACTACTCCGTTTATCCTCACGGCCTCGTGTTCTTCGGGGAGAAACGGTCGGCGCCTGAAGAGTCCGCGCCGGGCCCGGAGGCCGAGAACGTCGCCCGCTATTTCAACCTCCTCGACGAAATGGATGTCGAACTCGCCAAGGTGTCCGAACGCTCTTCCAGGATCGTGAAAGCGCTGGCCGACACCGTTCGCCAGCGCGTCGGCTTCATCGGCAACAATCTCGGCTACCTCCTGGACACCCGTGGACATGCCCCGGAGGCGCTGGAGATCTATCGGCGTGTCCATGCCTTCGACCCTAAAAATGTCAGCGCCATGCTCAATCTCGCCTCGGCGCTCGATCAAGCGGGGGTCAAGGACGAACTTGACGCTGTCAAAGCGAAGATCGAGGCGCTCCACAAGAGCCGGAAGAAGCCGCTCCACATTTGGGAGCTCTCCCGCACCCAAGGCTACGTCAACGCACCCGAGGCCTTTGCCCGTCTCGGGTGGACCTGGGCGCTGTCCGGCCAGAACACGATTGCGCTTCGAACCCTCGCCATGGCGCTCGACAACCAGTATGCGCACGGCACGACCGAGCTCATGCTCGCCATGGCCGACATCTACGCACGACAAGGCGAAACCGGCGAAACGGCATCCATTCTCGAAACCCTGATCGAAAATGATCCCGACGACGTAAAATCCCTTCTGAGCCTCGCCCGCTTGAAAATATCGAACAATGAACTCGACGACGCCCGGGCGCTGCTCGACAAAGCCCGCGCCGCTGGTGTCGACTCCTCGCAAATTCTCCGCGAAGAGGGCGCGTTGCTGCTCGCCAGAGGCGATCTTGCAGGTGCCCAGACCGCCCTTGCCGCCCACATCGCCAAAGCCCCTCGCGATGCCGACGCCCACCTGAGCCTCTATCTCGCCTATGCCCGCGAGCTGACCAAGACGGAGAATGAAGACCAGCGCGAGTCGATCATGTCGAAAATGAAGAGGCAAATCAACGCGATGTCCAGCATCCCCGATGCGCGCCACTTCCAGACGGCCATCGCGCGCGGCCATTTCAGGATGATCGAAAACGACTTCACCGGCGCACGCGAAGACTTCCTCCTCGCCAACAAGACCTCCCCGGGCCTCGTGCCGATCCTTGAGATCATCCTGCGCCTCGACTACAATCTCAAGGACATCGCCAACGCCCGGCTCCGCGCCATCGAAATCCTTCAGATTTCCCCCGACCACGCCTTTGCCAACTACATCATGGGCTCCATCGCCCTCTCGCGCGGCGACTGCGAATCCGCCGACGCCTACCTTGAGAAGAGTCTCGAGCGCAACGACAGCATCCTCGCCACCGGCGATCTGGCCTACGTCAAGTTCAAGCTCGGCGACCTGGATCGCGCCATGGCGCTGGCGGCCTCCGCGCTCGCTCGCACGCGGAACATCTACGAAATCTGGGACACCTACGGACAAATTCTCCTCAAGCAAGGCCGTCTCGAAGAAGCGGAAGAGGCGCTCCGCATGGCGTTGAAGCTCAATGTCAAGAATCCCGTTGTCCACCTTCATCTGGCCCAAGGTCTCGCCCGGCAAGGCCGGCGCGACGAAAGCAAGGCCATTCTCGAACAAATCCAGCCCTTCGAAACCTCGCTCCGCGGCGAGGATCGCCGAGCCTACGACGAACTCTGGATGGAAGTCTTCGGCACGGAGAGACGAAAAGCGGGAACCCCATGATCGAACCGCCTCCTGAAACCATCGCTTCCACGGCTCCTCGCTCCAAGGCGCTTTGCCTTTTTTCCGGCGGTCTCGACAGCCAGCTCGCCGTCTGCGTGCTGCGCGAGCAGGGCATCCATGTGGAAGGCGTGGCCTTTGCCAGCCCTTTCTTCTCGGCCGCTGCCGCGATCAAAACCGCGAAGCCACTGGGGCTCAAGCTCCACGTCGTCGATTTCACAAGGGAAATCACCACGTTGCTCAAGGATCCGCCCCGCGGCTTCGGCTCCTGCCTCAACCCCTGCATCGACTGCCACGCCGCCATGATTCGCAAGGCCGCGGAGATCATGGCCCGGGAGGGTTTCGACTTCATCGCCACCGGCGAAGTGCTCGGCCAGCGCCCCATGTCCCAGCGCCGCGACGCGCTCAACATGGTGCGCAAGGACTCCGGCATTGGCGACAGGCTGCTCCGCCCCCTCAGCGCGCAACTCCTGCCCGAAACCGAGGTCGAAGCCCTCGGCCTCGTCGATCGCTCGCGCCTGCTCGGCCTCTCCGGCCGAAACCGCAAGCCCCAGCTCGACATGGCCAGGCGCTATGGCATCGCCGAATTTCCTTCGCCCGCCGGCGGATGCCTGCTCACCGAGCCCCGCTACGCCCGTCGCCTCAAAAACCTCATGGACCATGAAGGGCTCGACGACGAACGCCTGCTCCAGCTTCTCAGGCGCGGACGCCATTTCCGCCTCGAAGGCGGCACGCTCGCCATCGTCGGCCGCAACAAAGGCGACAACGAATTCATCCGCAACGCCATGCGCGGCGGCGACGCGCTCGTCAAACCCGTCGGCAAGCCCGGCGCGACCGTCCTCGCCATCCAGCCCGCCGAGGCCGACCTGCCCGCGATCCGCGGCCTCTGCGCCGCCTACTCCGACGGCAAGCCCGGCGAAACGGTCTCCATCAGCGTCATGCGCGCCGCCTCGAAGCCCGTCGCCGAGCCCGTCGTCGTGCCTGAACGCCAGAACTTCGAAGCCTGGATGATCTGACGAGGACGCCCACATGAACGCCCCCGCCACACGCATCAGCATCCTGATCCCCACGCTCAACTCCGGACGCACCCTCCGCCCCTGCCTCGACGCCATCCGCGAACAGGACTACCCCGCCGAGGCCGTGGAAATCGTCATCGCCGACGCCGGCTCGACCGACGACACGATCGACATCGCCCGCGAATGCGGCGTGACCCGCATCGTCCCGAACGGACTCAAGACCGGCGAAGCCGGCAAATCCGCCGCCGCCGCCGCCGCCGACGGCGACATCCTCGCGCTCATCGACAGCGACAACATCCTCCCCGGCCCCGACTGGCTCGCCCGGATGGTCGCCCCCTTCGCCGACCCCGACGTGGCGGCGTCCGAACCCCTCCACTACACGCGGCGCGTCGACGACGGCGACCTCACCCGCTACTTCGCCATGCTCGGCATGACCGATCCGCTTTGCCTCTTCATCGGCAACTACGACCGCTACACCGCCATCACCGGGAAGTGGACCGAAATCCCGTTGGAGACTGTCGACCAGGGCGACTGGATCAAAGTCGCCCTCCAGAGCGGCGCCCCCATGCCGACCATCGGCGCCAACGGCTTCCTCATCCGCCGCAACGTCCTCGACGCCGTCGCCTGGCGGCCCTATTGGTTCGACGTCGACGTCCTGCGCGACGTCGCCGCCGCCGCCCCGGACGGCCGCGTCCACATGGCCAAGGTGAAGTGCGGCATCGTCCACCTCTACTGCCAGACCTTCGCTGAATTCGCCCGCAAGCAGAAACGCCGCGTCCGCGACTTCCTCTACTTCTCGCCCGTCCGCGAACGCGCCGTCGTCCCCGCCGAACGCAAGCGCCTCGTCTCGGGGATCATCAAGTTCTCCCTGTCCACGATCACCGTCGTCCCGCTGCTGATCCAGCGCATCCGCGGCAACCGACGCACCCCCGACCCCGCGTGGTCGCTCCACGTCCCGGCCTGCTTCGTCACGCTCTGGATCTACGGCACGGCCTTCATCGGCAAATGCTTCGGCGCCCGCCAAGCCCCCCTCTCCCGCGAAAACTGGCGGCAGTGAGCAGCGCGCGCAGGCGCGGACGAAAGCCGCTTGCCCGGAGGGGGCGCAAAGGGGTATAATGGGGTGCATGGACACATCACAGACGCTTATTGTGCCGGCGTCCTCCGGCAATGCTCCGCCTCGCATCCGCAAAACCGTTCTTCTGGTCACCACCGGTTCGTTGCAAGGGCAGGAGTTTCCCGTGGAGAAGGACGCCTTTGTCATTGGTTCCGCTCCGAACGCCGACTTGCGGCTTGAGGATTCGTCCGTGTCGCGCCGTCATTGCGAAATCCGCGCCGACGAGCGCGGCTACGGCATCGTCGATCTGGAGAGCACGAACGGGACGTTCGTCAATGGCGTGCGCATTGCCAGCGCCTTTCTCAACCCCGGCGCGGAGATTCAGCTTGGCACGACGCACGTTGTCTTTTCGCCCACGATGGAGGCGCGCGAGCTGCAGATCAGCCCGTCGGAGAGCTTCGGCGGCGTGCTGGGGCGCAGCGTCGCGATGCGCCGCGTCTTCTACATCGCCGAGACGTATGCGCCCACCGACGCCTCGATCATGATCAGCGGCGAGACCGGCACCGGCAAGGAAATCATGGCCGAGGAGATCCACCGCCACAGCCCGCGCGCCTCCAAGCCGTTTGTCGTGATCGACTGCGCCGCGCTGGCCAAGGACTTGATCGAGAGCGAGCTCTTCGGCCATGTCAAGGGCGCCTTCACGGGCGCCGCGTCCGACCGTCCCGGCGCGTTCGAGCATGCGGATGGCGGCACGGTGTTCCTCGACGAGATCGGCGACCTTTCCCCCGATTTGCAGCCCAAGTTGCTGCGTGTGCTCGAGAAGCGCGAGATCCGCCGCGTCGGCACCAATGCCGTGCAGAAGGTCGATGTGCGCATCATTTCGGCCACGAACCGTCGCCTGGACGCCGAGGTCGAGGCGGGGCGCTTCCGCGAGGATCTGTTCTACCGCCTTTGCGTCGTCAATTTCGAGATGCCGCCCCTGCGGCGTCGCAAGGAGGACATCCCGTTGCTCGCGCGCAAGTTCGTCAGCGACCTCCATGGTTCCGGCGCGCTTGACGAGATTGCGGACTTCGATGCGGCAATGGAGGTGCTTCGGCGCCATGACTGGCCCGGCAACGTGCGCGAGCTGCGCAATCTCGTCGACCGGGCCTTCTACAGCCCGTCGCGTCCGGTCGATCTTGCCGCCTGTCTCCATGACGGCCGTCTTGGCAAGCTTCGCGCCTCCGCCTCCGCGATCGAGGCGATGAAGGTGGACGACGCCATTGGCAACCGTCCGTTCAAGGAGGAGAAGGCCGAGCTGGTGGACGAGTTCGAGCGCAAGTACATTCTCAAGCTGCTCAAGCGCAACGACGGCAACGTCTCGAAATCGGCGCGCGAGGCCGGCATCGAGCGCGCGTATCTCCAGCGGCTCATCAAGAAGTACGCCATCAAGGATTGAGAGCGGTTCGGCATGGCGTTGCTTCCCAAGGTGCAGAGGTGGCTGAAGCGGTGGCGCGGAGAAGACCGTGCCATCCGCGCCATCGACCCGGCGCAAGGGAGGACCCGGGCCGATCGAGCCGGCCTCTGGGGCGAGGGCGTGGCGGCGGCGACGCTCGAAGCCGAGGGCTACCGCATCCTCGGGCGGCGCGTCCGCGTCGGGCGCGACGAGCTCGACCTGGTCGCGACGCCCGGGCGCGGCGGGCCGCGCCAGCTTGTCTTCGTCGAGGTCAAGACGCGCGCGTTCGACGCCTTTGGCGGCGGTCGCGCGGCGGTCGACAAACGCAAGCGCCGTGCGCTCTGCCGGGCGGCGGCGCGTTATTTGCGGCGGATGCCGATGACGCCTTTTCGCTTCGATCTCATCGAAGTGATCGGGGAGGAGGAGTCCGCGGTTCCGCCGGTGGTGCGGCATTTTGAAAACGTCTTTCCGATGGAACTGCGGTATCTGCATCCTGCGCTCCATCGCATGGAAAGGCCCGGGAAGTAAAGGGAGTTTCTTTATGTTCTACGTTGGCTGCCATCTTTCCGTGGCGTCGGGGTTTGCCGCCATGGGTCGCGACGCCATCGCCATCGGGGCGAACGTCTTTCAGTTTTTCACCCGGAACCCGCGCGGCGGCGCGGCGAAGCCCATCGATCCCGACGATGTGGCGGAGTACCTGGCGCTGGCTGAAGAGCACGGTTTCGGGACGATGCTGGCGCACGCCTCGTACACGGTCAATCCGAGTTCCGCCACGCCGCGCACTCGGGAGTTTGCGATCGAGACGATGGCGGACGACTTGGATCGGCTTGAGAACGTGCCCGGCAGTTTCTACAATTTCCATCCCGGCAGCCATGTGGGGCAGGGGATCGACCGCGGCATCGAGCTCGTCATCGAAACGCTTGACGCGATCATGACGTCGCGTCGGCGCACGACGGTGCTGCTGGAGACGATGGCCGGCAAGGGCTCTGAAATCGGTTCGACCTTCGAGGAGCTGCGGCGCATCATGGACGGCGCCAAGCTTGGCGACCGCCTTGGCGTGTGCCTCGACACGTGTCACATTTCCGATGCGGGATACGACATCGGGGCGGATCTCGACGGGGTGCTGGAGGCGTTCGACCGTGTCGTGGGGCTTGATCGGCTGAAGGCGATCCATCTCAACGACAGCAAGAATCCGACGGGCGCGCGCAAGGATCGCCATGCCAGGATCGGGGAGGGGACGCTCGGCGTCGAGCTGCTGGCCCGGGTCGTCAACCACCCGAGCTTGCGCGATTTGCCGTTCTATTTGGAGACGCCGAACGATCTCGACGGCTATGCCGCCGAGATCGCGCTGTTGAAGCGTCTGCGAGAAGACCGCCCCTGATTTTGCGGTGTGGACTGGGTGGACGGGGCGGATGTTGCAATTCGGCCGTCATTTGGAAGCTTCCTTCCCGATGACGGTGGCATGATCTCGGGGCGATGCGGCCGAGGCTGCTTTTTTCTGGCTCCAAGTCGTCGGTGGACGGAGCGGAAACGCCAATCATCAGGGCGAGGCCGAGGAGGCAGAAGAGGAGTGCGAGGAGCGAGTTGCGGTCTCCGCGCTCGCGCAGGACGAGGCGGGCGTAGAGGGTGAAGGTGACGATGCAGCTTGCGACCATGAGGGGATAGGAGATCGCGCCTGCGCCATGGCGCGCGAGTTCGTCCATCCCGGGGTAGAGCAGCGTGTAGGCGAAGAGCAGGCCGAAGAATTGCATGGAGAGCACGTAGGCCCAGAAGCGCCCGCGCCGCCACTGTCCGGCGATTCTCGCGCCGATGGGCTCCGTGCGCGCCTTTCTTGCGAGCATGATTGCGAAGCAGACGAGCGATCCGCTTGCGGACGCAACGGATCGAAGCACGGGGGAGACGAGCCGGCTCTCTTCGAAGTAGGAGGGCGCCGTCGTGAGTGTCTGCTGGATGGCGAAGCAGGCGAAGGCGAAGAAGCTGAAAAAGCGCCAGGACGGCCCGCTTGTCGTGGAACGGGCGTCGCCGCTTTCCTTGGTTCGCGCGTAGAACATGAGCCCCAGCAGGATGCACGCGATGCCTGCGATGCGGCCGGGCGTCGGATCCGATCCGAAGAACAGGATGCCCAGGGTGAACGGGCCGACAAGGGCCGATTGCGAAATGCCCCAGACGACGCCGTTGGGGCCGCGCTGCATGCCGGCCGACATGGCGAGCAGGCCGATGTAGTTGAGGCTCCCTGCCACGAGATAGACGAGGAGCGCGGCCAGGAGGATCTTGATTGACATCGGCCCTTGGATGCCGGTCGCGAGCTCGATCACGATCCCCACTGCGACGGAGACGAGCGCGCCTGTGAATGTGATCAGGCTTGCATCGAACCCTTCCTTGGGCGCGCGTCCCAGCACGGCGCCGATGAGGCACCAGCTTGCGCCCACGACGACGAGTCCGCCAATGGCGAAGGCAAGGGATGGGGTGAAGTCCATGGTTGCTCGGCGTCACGGGCGCTGGTGGCTGATCAGGCGGAGAATGGCGCCGCCAAGCTGGTCGCGCTTGCGGCGGGTCGAGAGATCGAGCCCGAGCGACTTGGCCAAGGTGCGGCGGTTCGACTCCATGAAGTACGCGACGGCGAGCAAGGTGAAGACGAAGGCCTCGAAGGGGATGTCCTTGTCGAAGTTTCCGCGCTCCTGTCCAAGGCGGTAGAGCTTTCCGATGTGCGCGTAGATGGGCTCCTGGAGACCGGCGAGACTTTCCGCGTGCTTCGCGCCCGCCAGGTTTTCCCAGGCCAGCAGGCGCCAGATCTCGGGATGGCGTTCATGGATGTCGAAGTAGCACGTGAGAATCTCCTCCGGGAGTTGGGCGAGATCTTCCGGGCCGAGCGCGAGAAGGCGCTGTTCCTCCGCGAACAACGTCGCGAAGCTCGCCTTGAGGACTGCGGTGAAAAGCCCGGCCTTGTTGTTGAAATAGGCGTAGATTCGTTGCTTGTTGATGCCGGCGGCATTGGCGATCTCGTCGATTCTCGCGCCGTCAAACCCCTTGGCGGAAAACATCTCGCGCGCCGTGTTCAGGATGATTTCGCGGGTGCGCACGGCTCGTTGCTGCATGGTGAACTCCTCGAATGTCGTTGTCCGTTGTCCTGCCGCTCGGGCCGTCGGCACGAGCGGCTGCCAAGCCCTTTGGCCGGGGAACGGGGGAAAGCATGGGAAATAAGACATTGCATTCTAACAAACAAAGACTGGGCATGCAAGATGGAAGTGGTGGCCATTCCCCGCCCGGCGAAGCCGCCGCGGGTAAGTTTCAAGTGTCAACCATAGCCACAAAAAACAAGTATGTGGGTGAGTCAAGCTCCTTTTTTTTGCCGTTTCGTCTAAGCCCTTCCTTGGCAACAGTTTATGAGAAGATTTGGTCGAAGTCGGCTCAGGGGCGCGAGCGGGCTGCTTCTTCAAAGCCCCTTTCGCATCCCGA
>JBMNOD010000036.1:0-34186 GCA_050942875.1 Kiritimatiellia bacterium | reverse complement strand
AGCTGTCGCGCGCCTTGACGGTCTTCGAGTTGGCGCGGCGCTCAAGTTCCTTGCGGTCGGAGTCGGGAAGGGGGAGGTCGAGGAGTGGTTTCATGCGCGATATCATGGCAAATCGAACACACGAATCAAGGGAAAGCTATCAACAATTCAGCACACTAGCGACTAGCTGCGCATTCGTCTCGGCGTCCCGAATTCGGTTGACAAGAAACTCGACGTCGTCGCCAGCGGGCATGTCGTCCACAGCCTTGCGGAGCAGACGCGCCAGCTCCAGCTCCGTCTCGGGCATCAGCAACTCCGCCTTGCACGTGCCCGAGTTTTTGATGTCGACCGACGGGAAGATCCGCCGCTTCGCAATCTGCCGATCCAGGCGAAGCTCCATGTTCGCGACGCCATTGAATTCCTCAAGCACCATGTCATCAAGCCGACTGCCCGTTTCGACGATGGCCGTCGCAAGGATCGTGAGCGAGCCGCCGCCCTCGATGTTGCGCGCCATGCCCAGAAAGCGCTTCGTGCGCGCCAGGGCATTGACGTCCACGCCACAGGACAGCATCTTGCCGCCGCTGGACTGGACGGCGTTGCAAGCGCGGGCAAGGCGCGTGAGGGAGTCGAAGAGGATCACGACATCGCGACCGCGCTCCACCTTGCGGCAAGCGACATCAAGCGCAACCTCGGCGACCTGGACACTCCGTTCAGGCCCGTCTTCAAACGTCGAGGCGAAGACCGAGGCCTTCGTGTTGCGCTTCATTTCCGTGACTTCCTCAGGACGCTCGTCAATCAGCAGGACGACGATCTCGGCCTCGGGATGGTTGACGGAAATCGCGTTCGCCATCTTCTGGAAAATCACCGTCTTGCCCGTGCGAGGCGGCGCCACAATCAACCCCCGCTGGCCAAAGCCGATCGGCGCGACCAGATCGACGAGACGCATCTCGATCTCTTCCTGGATGGTCTCAAGCCGAATGCGGCGCGTGGGATAGGTCGCGACAAGCGACTCGAACAACGGCACCCGGCGCGAATCGGCCGCCGGTACGCCATTGACAGCGGTGACGTCGGTGATGACAAAGCGGCGCTCGCGCTGATCACGTGTCGGCGGGCGTGTGACGCCTTCAACGGCATCGCCGGGACGAAGGCCAAAACGGCGCACGACCTGCTGCGGCACCATGGGATCGTCGGCACTGGTCTTGTAGTCGGCCAAAACATTGCGCAAGAAGCCATGACCCTCGGGGCCGATCTCAAGGAACCCCTCCCCGATCACCGTTCCGCCACGAGCGGCGTGATTGCGAAGCAGGGCAAAGACAAGATCAGGCCGGGCCGTCGAGACAATCGTCTCGACAATCCCCTGCTGCTCGGCCATCGCGAGCAGCTCGGCGGAAGGCAGGCGCTGCAGCTCGCCAAGGCGCTGGGCGGACAGTTCAACGGCAGGCGCCGACGCCCCGCCCTGCTCAGCAGCGGCACGCTGTCGTTGGTTCATCCGCTGACGTTCACGGCGATTCATCTGGCGCGTCGGCTGCGCTTCAACCGGCGAGCCAACCGGACGCGAAGCGTGTGCGCCCGCGGCATCCATTCGCTTGGCGGCATTCTGGAGACGACGCTGGAGAATGTAGTCGTTGCGACTGAGCGGCCGATCGGGAAACTCCGCAGCACGACGGGGCGTCGGCGCCGGCGCCGCAGGAATCGCCGTCGGCGCAACAATGTAGGAGTCCACGGCCTTCATGTCCGTCTTCAAACGGCCAATGTTCTCCACAATCGCCTTGGCCGCCTCTTGCCGGGCACGAATCTCCTCCTCGCTGATCCCGGCGACCGAGATCAGCTCGTCATCCTCTTCCTCAGACTCGGCGGCCTTCTCTGCAGATGCTCGGGAAGGCTTCGCTTGAACCTCGTCATCATCGGCAGGCGGCGCCGCCGCCGTTTCACCGGGCGAATCGTCGATAGCCGATGCAGCCGACTTCTTGCTCGCCGCCTGAAAGAGATCCAAAACCGCATCATCGTCCTCGACGGGTGTTGCGGCCTTGCGGGGCCGCCCGCGCGGACGCTTGACGGGCGCATCGGACGCCGCCGAATCAGCAGCGGCATCCTCGGCAGGGGCCGGGGTCTTGCGGGGCCGCCCGCGCGGACGCTTGACGGGCGCATCGGACGCCGCCGAATCAGCAGCGGCATCCTCGGCAGGGGCCGGGGTCTTGCGAGGCCGCCCGCGCGGACGCTTGACGGGCTCCTCGGGCGCTTCCTCGGTCGTGGAAGACGAAAGTTTCAAATCTTGGTCTGCTTCTGTCATCTTGGCATGCTCTCCAACTTGTGATAGAAAATCCTTGCGGCAGCCTCAAGTTCCTCAAGAGACGCCGTGTTGCGAATAACAACGTCCGCCTTGGCGGTGCGAGTGGCGGAATCCATCTGGGCGCCGATCCTGCTCATCGCCTGCTCTCGCGACAACCCACGCTCGGCCAACCGCGCCAGGCGAAACGCCAAAGGCGCCTCGATCGTGACGGTTAGATCCCAATCGTCCATCCACCCCGCCTCGAAGAGCAGGGGGATTTGAGCAACTTTAATGGGCGAAGCCGATGGGGCGTCCCTCCAGGCAAGCAAATGGTCTCGCACCAGCGGGTGGAGCTGCTGCTCCAGCCGCTTCCTCGCATCGGCGTCGGCGAAGACAAGTTCGCCGAGTCGCGCGCGGTTGGTGCCGCCATCTGGCAGCAAAAAAGAACGTCCGAAAATCGAAGCCACAACTTCTGCTCCCTTCCCACCGGGCCGATGCAGTGAACGCACGACCTCGTCGGCATCCACAACATCCGCGCCCAGTTTGGACAGCAAGCCGGCGAAGTGACTTTTTCCACTGGCGATTCCGCCCGTCAGGGCAATGCTGAGCATAAATATGAAACCTGTTTAGCCGGGGCCGGAATGCGCCCGGCGGAACCAGCACAAGCTGAACTGAACCGGAATTGGGAATAACTCTATCAGATTGTTTGACCAGATGCGAGCGGAAAATGACGGGAAATGACGTGCATTATCGGCGAACGGTTCTGAAGCCGTAATACCCATGCTCTTGATAATCTGGAGGCTCCCAGTATTCGGAACCGCAACAGAGCACGACCGCTTCTTCATCCCAGTGGCCGCCGCGGACGCAACGAAGACGAGTCGACTCGCCAAATTCATCGGTCTCTTCATTCTCGTCCCAGCACCATTCGCCCACATTTCCAGCCATGCCAAAAAGTCCATGCCCATTGGGCGGAAATGCCTCAACCGGATTCGTATAAGGTTCCTCGCCGATCTCGTATCGGACATCGTAGCCTTCGTAGCCCTCGTCGTAGTCAAACCCCCCGGGCATCCCGTAGTAATTGGCTTGATCATGGTCAATCACATCGCCCCAGGGGAAGCGAAGCCCGATTTGGCCGCCGCGGGCGGCGTACTCCCATTCGGCGCTTGTCGGGAGCCGGTAGCCGTCAGCAGAAAAATCGCAAGTCCAGGCCTGCAGATCGTAGCAAGGGGTCAACCCCTCCCGCTCGCTCCGAGCATTGCACCATCGAACGCAATCATACCAACAGACATTCTGGACAGGATGATCAGGCCCCTTCCCCTCGCCCATTGAGGCGAAAGCATGGCCATTTGTAACAGCCCAGTCGCGAACCTCCTCCCAAAGCTGCAAGGTCACTTCGGTTCGATCCATGCGAAAACCGCCGCAAACAAGCTCGTAGAAAACGCTGAAAAGAGGGTCGATTCCACGATTGCAACCAGCCGGAATCCAAACCATGCCGGGGGGCGGATCGGGATCCAGCACTTGAACCTGCTGGATCATGGCCGCATTGGTGACGTCCAGATGCGAGAAGTCGCTCCAGGCGCCGTTCGCAAGCGTGAAGGCTCGCTGAACGGTGCATGCCGTCGTTTCAGCATCCTGACACGACCACTTCAGAACCCCTTGATCATCGAGCGACGTGATCGTCGTCGCCCCGGTCGAGCGTATCCTGTAAAAAGCCGATTCAACCTCGATGGCCCTTGTGGGCTGAAAGATCGTCGTCAACGCAACCAATATGACAAACCGATGCATGTTCATGAATTTCCCTCAAGATCCGCAATCTGCCAAACCGTTCCGTCAATGCACGAGCACGCCATGCTGCTTGGACAGAGCATCAATGTCCTCTTCACTCAAGGCGAAAGGATCATCCGGAGCCGCCTGTGCCGCCTGGCGACGAAGTTCCTGAATCTGTCCCTGGCTTCGCGCCGTCTGATCGACCCATCCGTCTCCAGTCGCCTTGATCGTAAGGCCGCTGCCTGGCTCCTCGTCTTCCACATCATCGGGGGCCACCGTCTCCTCGGGCATCGGCGGAGGCGGCGATTCATCAAGCGGCGGATACGTCGCCGTTCGAGATTGCGGCTCATCGCCGCAGCCGGCGAAAAGAAAAAGAAAAGACACAAGAAGCGTTAAGCCCGGTTTCATGCGGATGTCATCCCTCCCAAGAATCCCACTCGAGCCGGTCCGGCAACCGCGGATAGTACGGCGGCGGGTAACGGGTCAGGCGGTTGTCGAAGATGTAGTTCTTCAGATAGCCGGTCGGCGCCGTAGTTCCGACCGCGTTGCGAATGAGGTTGGCGATGCCCCCGACCACCTTCAACGTTCCGCGAAAACTTCCTTTGTTGTAATCTTTGACCCCAAAGCCGCCATCACGGCAAAGGATATGCGCATAGATGTCCAAATTGTCGGGCGCTGACGTTTCAACAACGACATTGTTCTTGGCGATCAACCCCAGCACGTCTGTCGAGGCGGAGCTCTCAAGCGGATCCTGCCCGTAGCGCACGTGGTCGACGATGTTGATGTTGTTGTCCGAAACCAACGTGACTTCTCCGTTAAACCCACGTGGAGCAGACACGTCGATGTTTCCCGGCTCTGTTACGGTCCGGGTTTTAAGCTTGCCCCGTCTGTCAATGTACGTCTCGGTGTAGGTATGAGGCTCGACGTAGACGATCGCGTCCGCAGGGATCGGCAAACTATGGTTGTCCCAGCCGCGCTCGGCATTCTTGATGTACATCCTTGGCCCACGAAGCTCAATCGTCGTATTGCCCTTCAGCAGGAGCCCGCCCGAGACAGTCTGCGCCACCGTCTTGAGCGTCGGCAAATCCACCGAGGTCATCGTCTGCTCGTCGGCGCTCGTGATAAGCCCTCTGTCGAAAATGGGATCAGCGCCTGAATCGCATTGAATGTAACTGGGCACCGTCCAAACCCGTTCGAGAAAGTGAGCCTGCCCCTGCGAAGCAAGGTTCCTGTTGGTGAAGCGCATCAACGGCTTCGAATAGACCTGGCCCTCAAACCGGTCGCCGGCAGCAATGACGAGAGAGAGGGCCTCTTGATCGTACCAAAGGGCAAATCGCGCCCAGGTCATGTTCCGAAGCCCCTCGACCTTGATCCTGCGGGACATGCCGCCCACAAAACCCGTGGAAAGGACGTCGATGGTCTGACCGCTCCCGCCAAGGTCGCTGGCGATGACTTGCGTTTCGTAGCGGCCGCCCCCCAGCTCGCCAGCAAGCGTCGTGGATGACACGATGCCGCCAGCAGCCGATATGACATAGGCCGCAGCATGCTCGACTCCTGCTTCGGCAAGGAAAAACGCCTGCTCCGTCTGGACTTGCCTCCAGGATCGGCGCATTTGGGCGCCAACGCAGTACACCACCGAGGAAACCGCGATCATGCAGGTCCCCATCATCAGCACAACCACAAGCAGTGCGGCGCCCTCGCGGCTTCGAATGCCATGCGTCTTGTTTTTCATAATGCCTCCGTTTGAAGTGTCCAACACCATTAATTCCGAAAGAGAAGCTTCGTGCCGATCTCGCGTTGCACTTTCGCGCGCCCCTTCTCCTTTTCAACTCGCAACGCCACCGACAAGGAGCCGCTCGCAACAGAAACCAAAGCGGCCGAAACATCCTCCCCGGCCGTCTTGCCCCCAGGATTGAAGACCAGCCTTTTGTCAGCGGCCAAATAGGAGAAACTATTGGTCTCGGGCACGGCGCTGCCCGTGATGTAATTCAAAGTCCAGGAACCGTCGTCCTCGTTCGTGAGAAGAACGTCCAGCGCACTGGCCGAACGAAGCCCCAAACGACCACCAACCCCGTAAACCAGACGGCTCATCGCCAAATTTGCCTCCGTGTCGGCATCCATCCGCAGGTTGACGCCCTGCCAGGAAGACAAAGTCGAAACCAGAAGCGAAACAATCCCGAGAAGCACCGACACCGAGATGGCAGAGGCGATCAGCACCTCGGGAATCGTAAAACCGGCGTCATGGCCACAACGGAGTTTGAAAGAAATGTTCATGGATGAAGCACCTGACTATGAACGGTGGTCAGCGAAATCGACTGAGTCATTCCGGTCGGCTCCACCCAGTTCACGACCACCGTGATCTGCTTCGTCGGCGCATGCGCGCTCTCCACGACTTCCACATCGTAGTGGCCTCGTGCCGGGGGATGGCCCGGAAGGCGGTCGTGGCGCCCAACCGTCATCGCTGACGAAAAATAGGACTCCGCCTTGAGAGTCTCCAGAACTTCGCGGGCAATGTGCAGGCAGGCCAAGCGGTTTTCCGTCAGTGATGCCGTTCGTCTCGCGTAGGAAAACGCACTGATCACCGCAAAAGTCGCCGTCAGAAAGATCGCCCCGGCCACGATCGCCTCGACCAAGGTGAATCCAGCACAAGCCCAAGGTGCCGCACGAGAAGCACGACCCTCTCCTCCAACTGCATGCCCTTTCTCAAACATGATTTTCTAGCCCGTAATGCCGCCATGCCGACACAGCACAGCATTTCACCTTAGGGAAATAGCAAATTACATGCCAGAAATTCTAAGCCGGCTCGGATAATGCCGGAGCATCAACGTCCGTAAGGCCGACGGCCCCGTGGCGGCCAATCGACCGGCCTGCGAAGACCGGGGCGCGCGCCTGGCGAACCGCCGGACGACGGACGCGGCGGCGTCCCGGACGCTTCCGCCGGCGCCGGAATCGCCCCACGACGACGGATCTCAGCCAGCGCAGCCGCGCGGGCAACGGCATCGGCATAGAGCCGGGCATGTTCCGCATCGTACGCGTACTCGACCCGATACGATTCAGGCAACGACTCGAACGGCAACTTCGCCACACCCGTCCGGTGCCGCACGGTAATCCCATCAGGCTCGACAAGCGTGATGCGGCAGCGATCGAACCGCTCGCCCTCAAGCGTCACGACATCCACAAGTTGTGTCGCCAGCATCACCCTGGCATCGACAATCACGACGCGGCCTTCTTCCTCGCCAACGGACTCCACTGGATCAGCTACGACGTCGAGGGCCAGACCCGAAGACGCGTGGGACGTTGGCGTCTCGTCGCCACCTTGACCCCAATTGTCACCCATCAAGGAGGCCGCTTCGCCTGAAGCCTCGCCCGGCGCCACCCCCTCGCCCGGCATTGGATCTTCAACAACCCGGAATTCCCTGGACTGCAATTCCGGAGGATCCTCCCACGTGGACAATCGATCAGAAAAAAGACCCTGCAAGCTTCCCGGACGACTCTGGTGCTCCCGAAACGTCTCACCAAGCCATGAACCGCCCAAGGTCGTCAAGAAAATCGCCAGCGCAAGCACCACCAGGACAGCCCCCATGCGGAAAAACGGTGCAGATGCGCCACGCTTCGGGCGAAAGTCTTCACGATGATAGGCGCCCCCCAGATATTCCCGACAATGCTTGCACTTCCTCGCCACCGCCAAAATCGTCTCCCCGCAATACGGACACGCCTTGACCTGATCCTCAAGAGAGGCGCTCGATGCAGACGGCGCAGACGAAGACGGCGCGGGCGGTGCCGTTGAAGGCGCAACAGACGCAGAAGAAGCGGGTGCAGACGCAACGGGCGACGTCATCCGAAAAGGCAACGTCACACGCCGCCCGCATTCCGGACAGACGACGGACGCCCCCGCCAGTTCCGGAGGCGAAGCCAACTTGTGGCTGCAATACGGGCAAGGAACAGAAGCGGGGGGGGCGCTTGGCGGCGGCGCGTCTTTCAAAGCGCTCGGTTTTGTCTTCGCCTCGATGAGAACGACGGCCTTCAAGCACTGCGGGCAAATCGACATCTCCCCCGCCATGGCATTCGGAACTTGAATGCGACATCCGCAATGCGGGCATTCTGCAGTAAACTCGTTCGTCATTCCGCCTCCATCCATTCCCATCCGGCAAAGTCTGCCGCCAGAAACTTGCAATTCCTCTCAGTCCCGTCCAAGATTCACCGCCAGAAGTTTACGCTTCTTGTCAGACAATTTCAAGTCCAAACAGTTTTAGGGCACAAACAGTTCAAACCAGTTTTAGGGACAGGCCCCTAAAATTGTCCGCAAATCAGTTCGTTGACACAGCGATTTCTGTAGTTTGTGTTGAATGATAGGATGCAGAGCCCACATGGAACCGGAACTTCAAGATGTCTTGTCGAGACTGCGGTTGTTTTGCGATTTTGAAGGCTTTCAGGCGAACTTTAGACGTGATTTTAGACAGCCAAGGATGGAGGCCACGTTTGTGGTCTCTGAACCATTGCCCGTTGGATTCCATGTTCTTCCTGCTCGGCGAATTGACGCTTGGACTAAGCGATGTGGCTTTTAGGCACGCTTAGCTCATCGCCGCCACGCAACGGTCGTGCCGTGTAAAGCTTCAAACCGTCATATCCTTCGCATTTCCGCTTGGTGTCCTTGCCCGCCGCAAGGCGCTTGACGATTTCAATCACAAATGTAGCTGGGCCAACCGCGACGCCATGGCTGAAGTAACGCACTTTACAGCGTAGCGCCTCGAAAAGTGAAACCGGCTTGCCTTCCTTGATTGCAGCATTGACCTGGGCAGCATCAAAATCCTGCGCGTTTTCAGGATCGTGTTTGACGGCACTCGCCGCGATGGCGTCAACAGATGCAGGCGCATCCACATACCCTTCCAGTGCGGCATCACAGGCGGCAAGAGCAATCTCAAACGGAACGTCTTTTTTAAGCCCAAGCGCCGTGCCGACGAGATTGCACATGCCTTTGCGGGCGAGCCCCTTGCCTTGCTTTGCAGCACCGTAACCCGACCACAGGTACTCACCGGGCTCCCCGACAACATCGGCGCGGACGGGGTTGAGGTTGATGTAGGCGGCAACGGTCATGATGGTGCTGTAGTCGGGCGAGAGGAGGATGCTCTTGAAGCGCGACCCCCAAATCGTGCCGCTATGATCGTGACGATCATTGTACATCATCGAGAACGTCTCCTTGAACGTCTTGCAGAACTGCGAGAGGTCGTACATGCGACGACGGAGCGCCGCCTTGGCATCGATAACCCTGCCCACCATGTCTTTCTTCTCCCACAACTCCCATTCGGTCAGGATTCGGTCCGTCTTCTTCTTGCCGTAGAGAAGACGCATGCGCCGGACGAGCTCCTGGTCGTCGACAAGCTGTGGCAACGGCACTTTCACAAGCATGTGGAAGTGGTTGTCCATCAAGGCGTAAGCAAGGACGTCGACGCCGGAAAACCCGGCGGCGGCATTCATCAACCATTCAAGGCGGGGCTTCTCCTCGGCACCAAGCAGAAATCGCTGGCCGGAGATTCGACTGATGACATGGTATATTCCCTCGCCTTTCGCGAGAACTCGTGGAAGTCTCATAGACGGCTCCTTTCAGGTGTTTTTCGGTAGATTACCATATTCGGATTATGGATGCGATCACAAAATAGGGGACAGACCCCTAGAAAAAATAGGGGACAGACCCCTACTAGAAATAGAAAGACCCCTAGAAAAAATTCTGTACATTTTTTGGATCCGCCTGTTTTGTGGGCGCAAAATGATCGATTCCGAAAATCCCGGTACCGCGATGCTTCTTCCGCGCTTTCCTTCTTACATGCGCATGGTTTTCCCGGGGGCACTGCGGCGAACGCCTGGCTATTTACGACGCATCTCCTTTTCAAGACGCCTCAACCATCTTCTTGAATGTTCATGCCCCTGTTCCGCTGATAGCCGATACCACTTGAGCGCCTCGTCATAATTCCGGTTGACGCCGAGGCCTTTTTCATACATGACGCCAAGGGAGTTCTGAGCCTGCGGGTCTCCCTGTTCCGCCGCGAGTCGATACCACTTGGCCGCTTCTTTGCTGTCGCGTTTAACGCCGTTGCCTGAAACGTAGAGCCAGCCAAGGTGGTTTTGACACTCCGTGTTCCCCTGTTCCGCTGCCAGCTTGAACCATTTGACCGCTTCCGCGTAATCCTGTTCGACACCGCAGCCCTTTTCATACGCGAAGCCGAGGCCGTTCTGCGCATCTGCGTTTCCTTGTTCCGCCGCCAGCCTGAACCATTTGACCGCTTCGGTGTAATCCTGTTCCACGCCCTTGCCGTCGAAATAAGCCACGCCGAGATTGCATTGCGCACCTGAGTCGCCTTGTTCTGCGGCCAGGCGGAACAATCTGACCGCTTCCTCCTGATCCTGTTCGACACCGCAGCCCTTTTCATACGCGAAGCCGAGGTTGCTCTTCGCAACTGCGTTTCCTTGTTCCGCCGCCAGCCTGAACCATTTGACCGCTTCGGTGCAATCCTGCTTCACGCCTTGACCGTTGAGGTACGCCACTCCCAGGTTGTTTTGTGCCAAGTGGCAACCCTGTTCTGCAGCGAGGCGATACCACTTGGCCGCTTCCACATAATCCCGTTCGACGCCGCAGCCCTTTTCATACGCGAAGCCGAGGCCGTTCTGCGCATCTGCGTTTCCTTGTTCCGCCGCCAGCCTGAACCATTTGACCGCTTCGGTGTAATCCTGCTTCACGTCCTTGCCGTTGAAATAAGCCACGCCGAGATTGCATTGCGCCCACTGGTAATTCTGCGCCGCCGCGAGCCGATACCACTTGATTGCCTCTGCGTAATCCTGTTCGACGCCGCAGCCATACTCATACGCGAAGCCGAGGCCGTGCTGAGCCGCCGGATTACCCTGTTTCTCCCCGAGTCTGAGCCATTTTAGCGCCTCGGTGTAATTCTGCTCCACGCCACGACCGTACAAGTACGCCAACCCCAGGTTGCTTTGTGGCCAATGGTACCCCTGTTCCGCTGCAAGCCGGTACCACTTGGCGGCCTCCACGTAGTCTTGTTCAACGCCGCGCCCCCTTTCATACGCGAGCCCAAGGCTGTTTTGAGCCTTGACGTTTCCTTGTTCCGCCGCCAGCCTGAACCACTTCACCGATTCCACGCAATCTTGTTTGACGCCCCTGCCTTCGTCGTACGCCCAAGCGAGCAGACGCTGGGCAGGGGCGTACCCGCGATGGGCGGAACGCATCAGCAGGATAGTCGCTTGCCGCTGATCGAGGGGCGTTCCAAGGCCTCGCCCATAAAGCCAGGCGAGATTTGCAAGCCAGCGCGGGTCGGCATTTCGCCTGCCTGCATCAAGTCCGGGAAACGAAAGCTGGAAGTACCTTTTCGCCTCTCCTGCATCCTTTTCCACTCCGTATCCATTGGCATGCATGACGCCGGCGTTGTACCGAGCGACGGGATTTCCTTCGCGCAGCGGTTGCTCAAGGTACTTGATGGCCATGCGGTAGTCCTGCTCAAGCCCCCATTCGCCCAGCAAATACGATTCGCCGAGCATGGCGCTGGCGTACATGTCGCCCGCCTCCGCCGCGGCTTTCAGCTCCTCGGGGGAAGGCGGGACGTAGGGGCTGGTGTCGAGATGCTCAATCTCCGCCACCGAGACATCGTCATCCCTGCGGCCGAAGAGGGCGTTAACACCGTCTTGCAACGAGGGGCGGATCAGCAAAAACAGAAAATAGAGAAACAGAAAGACCAACGATGGTAATGCGTTCATGGATTCCTCACATGTTGACGCGCGAGCAACGCTTCCGTTGCCATTCGAGACATGTCATATATTCGGCTAGTTCGCGCTTGCCGTCAAGCCTTTGCCGTACGCGAGAAATGGTTGAACCCTGGCATCACAAAATAGACAGACTCAAAAACCCCAAGTTTCAAGTTTCAAGTTTCAGTTTTCCAGACTATACTATGGCATTATAGCATCAACCGGAGACCTCCCCTCATGAAACGTCGCACCCTCCTCTTCACCTTCGTCCTGCTGCTGGCAGGGTTCGCGCCCTGCCACGCCGCGCGTCCGCCACGAGCCGAATTGCTCGCCCACGCCGCTGATGTCAACGTCGCGGCGCATCCCGACGCCGACACCGTGCTCGTCTGGGACCACACGTTCGAGAGCTACCAGCCCGACGGCACCGGCGTCAGCACCAACGAGTGGTACGAGAAAATCCTCACCGAAAAAGGGCGCCGCAAGTCGCGCACGGCCTCGTTCTGGCTGAACGCCTCCTATGGCTCCGTCGCCGTCTGCCTAGCCGAAATCGTCAAGCCCGACGGCACGGCCGTCGCCATCGACGTCGAGCGAAACAGCCGTCTCATGATCGAGCCCGGCCAGATGAGCTCCAACATCTTCGATCCCAACAGCCAAGTCCTGACGCTCACGCTTCCGGGGCTGGAGGTGGACGACGTTCTCCACTTCGTCGTCGCGCGCGAGACGACCAAGGCGCGCGTCCCAGACGCCTTCGGCGACTACGCCGTCTTCGAGCACACCATGCCCATCCTCGAGATCGTCCACGAAATCGACGCCCCGCCCGAGCGTCCGCTCCAGACCATCCGCGTGCGCGACGAAATCGGCGCCGGCGTCGCCTACGAGGCGCTGCCGCGGCCGGACGGCGGCACGCTCCACCGCTGGCGGGCGGCGGACGTGCCGCAGGTCTTCCCGGAGCCGGACATGCCGCCCCTGCACACCTGCGCCCAGCGCCTGCTCGTCTCCACCATCCCGACGTGGCGCGACCTCTCGCGCTGGTACTGGAACCTCAGCGAGCCGCGCATGGCCGCGACCGTCCCCGACATGCAGACGACCGTCGACGACCTCGTCGCCGACGCCGCCACGCGCGACGAGCGGATCTGGCGCGTCTTCACCTACGTCTCGCAGAAGATCCGCTACATGGGCGTGACGCCGGAAGAGGAGGCGCCCGGCTACGAGCCGCACGACGTCAAGCTGACGTTCCAGAACAAATACGGCGTCTGCCGCGACAAGGCCGCCCTGCTCGTCGCCATGCTGCGCATGGCGGGCGTCGAGGCCTATCCCGTGCTCATCCACGTCGGCGAACGGCGCGACCCCGACGTGCCGCAAATCTTCTTCAACCACGCGATCGTCGCCGCCGCCAGCGACAAGCCCGACGCCACCGGCGCCGACCGCTACATCCTCATGGACCCCACCAACGAGAACACCGCGCGCCTGCTCCCGGAATACCTCTGCGAAAAGAGCTTCCTCGTCGCCACGCCGGAAGGCGAGACCCTGCTGGAATCCCCGGCCCTGCCCGCCGACGAAAACCTCGCCCGCATCGAAACCACCGGCGCCATCCGAGACGGCGCCCTGCACGCGACGACGACCGTCCGCCTCGCCGGCATCAACGACACGATGTACCGCGGCGGCCTCGCCCGGCTGGGGCCGCGCGACCGGCGGCTCTTCATCGAAGGTCGCCTCCAGGCGCAGGTGCCGGGCGCGCGGCTGGAAAGCCTGCGCATCGAGCCGGACGACCTGCAGGACACCGCCGCGCCGCTCGCCTTCGCGTTCTCCTACGTCCAGGACAACCCCTGGACCGCCGGCGACGCCGGCGTGCTCGCCGCCTTCCCGCAATTCGCCGAGGCGTTTGGCTACGTGAACCACACCGTCGGGCGCACCGGCCTCGAAGAACGGCGCTTTCCGCTCCAAACGGAAATCCCCTGCGCACTCGAGGAATCCGTCGCCATCGACATCGGCCTCGACGCCGCGGCCTTCGCCGCGCCCGCCGACGTCGCGGTCGAAACCGACGGCGTGGCGTTCACGCGACACATGGCCGTCGCCAACGGCACGCTCGCCGCCACCTCCCGCCTCGCCATGCTCAAGAGCATCTACCCGCCGGACGCCTACCGGCAGTTGCGCGGCGCGCTCCAGCGCATCGAGACCGCGCGGCTCGCCGCGCCGATCTTCACCGCCGCCCCCGCCGCGCGCGAAGCCGGCCTGCCCGACGACCTCCTCGCGCCGGAAAAGCCGGACGACATCCTCGTGCTGGCCGAGGAGACGACGCTGGAGCCGGGCGAGACGCCGGACACGTGGTCCGAGACCGTCCGCACGCGCAAGCGCATCCTCACCTACGCCGGCAAGATTCGCGCGGGCGACGTCAAGTTTTCGTACAACCCCGCGATGAACCACGTCGAGCTGCTCGCCGCGACCGTCACAAGCCCCGACGGCGCCACCCACGCCGTCACCGACCTCGAAACGAACGTCATGGACCAGCCCTGGGTCGCCTCCGCGCCGCGCTACCCCGCCGGGAAGACGCTCGTCGTCAGCTTCCCCGGCCTCGAAGTCGGCAGCGAAATCGACTTCACCATCCGCCGCACCTGGCACGGCGCCCCGTTCCGCGCCTACGTCAAGCGGTTCGGCGGCTTCGACGACATCGCCGAGCAGTCGCTGCACGTCGTCGGCGGCGCATCCTTCGCGCAGACACGCGCCGAAGCCGGCTCGGCGCCGCTGCACGTCGCCCACACGAACCTGCCCGGACTCGTCCGCGAACGGAACCTCCCCCCGTCGCGCTACCTGTTCGAAAGGCAGACGCGGCTCGCGCCCGAGACCACGGCCTGGGACTACGGCGCGCAGATCGTCGCCCGGATGGACGCCTGCGCGACCCAGGCGCCGCTGGCCGCCGCGAAGGCGCTGGAACTGACCGCCGGCAAGACGACCGTCGCCGACAAGACGCGCGCGATCCGCGACTTCATCGCGACCCAGATCCGCGTCGCCGGCCCCGCCTACAGCGACCTGCCGCTCGCCAGGCTCTCGCCCGCCGATGCGACGTTCGAATCCGGCTACGGCCATGCGGCCGATGTGGCGATCCTGACGCGCGCGATGCTCGCCGCCGCCGGCGTGCCCTCCCGCTTCGTCCTCGTCGACAGCACCCGCGCCGCGTCCGACGCCGACGCCGCCGTCGAAGGCTACGACCTCTTCGACGCCATCCTCGTCGCCGTGGACGACGGCGGCGCGACCTGCTACGTCAACGACGGCTCGCAGTATTCCGAGCTTCAGGCGACCTCGTGCGAAGGCATGATGGCCGCGGACCTCGACGCCCGCCAGTGGGTCGCGCTCCGCGCCGACCCCGGCTACGAAGCCCGCGTGTCGAACGCGTTTGAAATGGATGTCGAGCCCAACGGCGACGCCACCCTCTCCATCACGACCGAGTACCGCGGAACGGCGGTCGAAGGCTTCCGCCGGCTCTACCGCGAGCTCCAGCCGGAAGACCGCCGCCGCCACGTGCTCGAAGTCGTGTCGGCCTTCTCGCGCAAGGCGACGCTCGACGGGCCTTTCGAAACCGACCTCGACGCCTATCCGGCGGTGCGGCGTTTCCGCATCCGCATCCCGGCGTGGGGCGTGGTGCAGGACGGGTTCATGAGCGTCCGCCTCCCCGGTGCGGACGCCGCCACGATCGCGCCCCGCTACGCCAACCGGCGCCTGCCGTTCTGGCGCGACGTCACGCACCGCTTCGACGACGTCCTCGTCCTCCGCTTCGCCGACGGCATCGACTCGGTCGCGACGCTGCCCGAGGCCGTCCGCCATGAAACGCCCGACGGCAGCACCCGCTTCGCCACGACCGCCGAAACCGCCCAAACGCCCGACGGACGCCTCCAGGCCACCATCAAGCGCAACGGCGAACTCACCCGCGCCCTGTTCGGCCCGGACGTCTACGAACCCTTCGCCGCCGCCGCCCTCAAAACCCAGGGCCGCCGCGCCGACACGATGGTCGTCAAAGCGAAGCCTGGCGAGTGATGCATGGCTGCCGCGCCCCGATGACAATCAGCGCTTGACAAGCTGCGAACTCGTGTTCTAAAATTACGGCGTTCATTGGATTTTTTATAGCTGGAGCATCTCCATTGGAATCTGGCATCCCGTAGAGCGTGAAAGCCCTCGGTTCGTCATCATCCGCCAGACGACAACGGCAAAAGGAAAGTTTATGAAATTCCGCACTGCAACGTTTGCACTCGCATCGCTCGTCATCCCTTTCGCGGTCAAGGCCGAAGCCCCGCTCTTTCCTTTCGTCATGGGTGGGAACGAGCCGAATGTGGGCGTCGCCGACGTCTCATGGCTCAACGACAAGCCTGCGGGCAAACATGGCTTCATCTCCGTTCGAAACGGGCATTTTGTCGATGGACGCGGCAAACGCATTCGATTCCTCGCGACCAATTTCACGTTCGCCAGCGCGTTCCCGACGCATGAAGAGGCCGACGCGCTGGCCGTGCGCCTGGCGAGCATGGGCCTGAACTGCGTCCGGTTCCACCACATCGACAAGCACGACGCCCCAGCGGGGATCTGGCTCAAAGGACGCCCCAGGCTCGACACCTTCGACCCCGAGCAGCTCGACAAGCTCGACTACTTCATCGCGCAGCTCAAGAAGCACGGCATCTACGTGAACCTCAACCTCCATGTGTCGCGCCAGTACTGGGAAGGCGCGGATTTCGACGAGGGGCTTGAAGAGGACGGCACGCGAAACGGCGCGCTGCCAAAGTACGGAAAGGGACTCGACAAGATCAACGACCGCATGATCGCCATGCAACACGACTACGCGCGCGACCTGCTGACGCATGTCAACCCCTACACCGGGCTTGCCTATGCGGCGGATCCCTGCGTGGCGATGGTCGAGCTCAACAACGAGAACACGCTGTTCAACCTCGACATGGACTCGCTGCCGACGTCCTACCGCCGGGACATCCAGGCGAAGTGGAACGCCTGGCTTCGCCGGCGCTACGCCGGCACGGCGGAACTCGGCGACGCATGGGGACGCGCCATCCCGTTGGGCAATGAGCTGCTGACGACGGCGCCCGTCGCGGAAGGGCGGCAGTATCTGGCGATCGAGGCCTCCTCGCCGCATGCGTTTACAGGGCAACTGCTCAAGGAGCCGGACCAGGCCTGGATGGCCCAGGTGCAGTGGAGGAACCTGACGCTCGAAAACGGCAGGCTCTACACGTTCTCCTACGCCATTCGATCCGATGTCGAACGCACCCTGCGCTTCAACGTGCGGCACCAGCTGCCGGACTGGCATGGGTGCGGCCTGAGCGGCCTGGCAAAGGCAGGCCCGGAATGGTCGGAACGCTCCACGACGTTCGTGGCCGCAAACTGCACGCCCAGCCAGACGCGAATCGACTTCGTGCTGGGCGATTCGCCGGCGGGCGGCTTCGAGATGAAGGACGTGTCGCTGCGCCCCGGCGGCGAGCGCGGCCTTCTCGCAGGCGAGTCGCTCGAGGCCGGCACGGTGGGGCTTCGCTCCCAGGGCGTTTCGGGAACGAAACGCGGCGAAGACTGGTTCCGCTTCCTCGGCGAGACCGAGCGCGCCTATGTCGCGGGCCTGAAGCGCTGCATCCGGGACGAGCTGAAGTGCCGGGCGCCGATCATCGACACGCAGGCGAGCTATGGCGGGCTCTCGGGCGTCTTCCGCGAATCGCAAAACGACTTCATCGACCTTCACAGCTACTGGCAGCACCCCAGCTTCCCCGGCCGCCCCTGGGACATGGGCAACTGGCGCATCAAGAACACGCCGATGTCGCGCGAAGCACAGTCCGGCGGCAACCTCGGACGCCTCGCGGCGTTCCGCGTCGACGCCATGCCGTTCACCGTGACGGAGTACGACCACCCGGCGCCCAGCCATTATTCGGCGGAGATGTTCCCGATGATCGCCAGCTTCGCCGGCGCGCAGGACTGGGACGGCATCTTCCAGTTCGACTGGGGCGGAGCGAAAGCCCCGGACGGCAAGATCGACAGCTACTTCTCCTTGAAGAGCCATCCCGGCAAGCTGGCCTTCCTGCCAGCCGCCGCCCTGCTCTTCCGCCGCGGCGACGTGCCCGCGTTCCCCGCCAAGGCCGTGCTCGACATCCCGTCCGACGATCTCGACGCCCGAGCCTCGCGAGGCGGCAACATGCTCCAGCTCTGGAGCCAGGCCGGATTCGAAACCGCCCAAAGCCTCGGCCGCCGCCAGGCCGTCCGTTTCGTCGCCAACCCCACCATGACGGATCCCAAAATCCGGTGGCAGGGCGACGACACCGCCCCGACGCCGATCCAATGGACGAAAGACCAGCCGTATCAAGTCGATGTGCCCACGGCGAAAGTCGTCGTCGGCGACTGCATGGGCCGGACGATTCGCCTGAAGGACATCGACATCGCCTTCGCCACGAACGCCTCCGGCTTCGCTTCCGTGGCGCTGGTGGCCGTCGATGGAAGGCCCGTGCCGGAATCCCGCAAGATGCTGCTGGCCGCAGCCGGAAACGTCGAGAACACCGGCATGGGGTGGAATCCTGAGCGCACGACGGTCGGTCGCGCCTGGGGGCAGGCGCCAACCACATGCGAAGGCATCGGCGCGACCATCCGCCTGAAGACGCAGCCGGGCGACTTCCATCTGTACGCGCTCGACGGAAAGGGCGGCCGCAAAGGCGACGTGCCCGCGACGGTTGCCAACGGCCGCGTGGTTTTCGCCATCGGCCCGGAATTCAAGACGTTGTGGTACGAAATCGCGCGGGAATGAAGACATGAAGAAGCAAAGGACCGTTGTCACGCAGCCGCCCGGCCGGACGCCGGGAACACGAGGAACGAGGCGCGTCAAGCAGATTGACGTCGCCGACCTCGCGGGCGTCACGCGGGCGACGGTCAGCCGCGTCTTGAACAACTACACCGACAAGTTCTCGGTGCGCCCGGAGGTCCGCCAGCGCGTTCTCGACGCCGCCGCTTCGCTGGGCTATCGCCCGAACCTGCTGGCGCACACGCTGCGCAAGAAGACGAACAGCGGGATCGTCGGCTGGTTCGGCGCCATGCACCCCGTCAGCTTCTCCTCGAACGTCCTCGACGTGCTGACGGACGCCCTGTCGCATCACGATCTGCTCCTCTCCCCGATCTACGCGACCGATGCGAAAGAGCCGATCAAGCTCCCCTGGTGGCGCATGGACGCCGCCGTGGTCTCGGGCATCAACAATCAAGGCGAGGTTCAAAGCCTCGAAACGGCGGACATTCCGTATGTCTGCGTCAACTGCATCTGCGGCCCCCGAGGCTCGTCCGTCCAGATGGACGACGCCGGCGGCATGCGGGCGGCATGCGAGCATCTGCTCGGCCTTGGCCACCGTCGGATCGCCTACGCGATCCGCGGCCCGGCCTACATGGGCGAACACCCCAGCGTGCATGCGCGTCGTGAAGCCTTCGTCGAGATCATGCGCGACGCGGATGCCACGTCCCTCATGACGGAAGACAAGTGCTTCGTCGAAGATGCCGATGCGTACGTCCGCGAAATGGTCGTCCGCCAAAGGGCGACGGCCATCGTCGCCTACAGCTGCCATACGGCGATCCTCCTGATCCGGTCGCTGCAGAAAGCCGGGCTGCGGATTCCGCGCGACGTGAGCCTGGTGGCGTTCAACGACGAGTATCCCCTCCCCTATTTGCACCCGGCAGTGACGGTCGTCGACCTGAACGGACGCGCGGCGGGCCGCATCGCGGCGGAAATGGTCGTCGCGCACCTCGACGACCCCTCTCTGGAGCCCATGCACCAAATCATACCGGAACGACTCATCGTCCGCGAGTCCACGGCAACGCCGAAATTAGTGAGGAGCGGGAAGAGAGGCGTGAGGGGTGTCGGCAGGGGCTCCGCCCCAGACCCCGGTCTTACAGAGGTGAGAGGTGAGAGGTGAGAGGCGAGAGGTGGGAAATGGCCGGAGACAACGTTGTCGACTCTCAAAAACCCGTCAGATCCGTCAAATCCGTCAGGTCGGCAACGCCCAAGTTTCAAGTTTCAAATTTCAAATTTCAAACACCCCAAGGAGAACACACAATGAAAGCAACCCCATGCCTGTTGAAAAAAGCGACCCTCCGCGGCATGCGCAGCATCCTGCGCAAGACCGCAACCGCTGCAGCCATCGCCGGCGCCCTCGCCTTGAACGCCGACGCCGCCGTGACGAACACGTGGGCCGTGGACGCCGACGGCCTCTGGACCAACGAAGCCAACTGGGCGACGGCGACCGTCCCGGCCGACACGGGCGATGTCGCCAACCTCACGTTCCCGCTGACGGCCAATCGCAACGTGACGCTCGATGCGCCCATCACGCTGGGCGAATTGCATGTCGGCACCAAGACCTGCACCTACAAGTTGCAGTCCACCGGGGACGGCGCGCTGACCCTCAAGGGCCTGGGCGACGCACCCGCGGTCCTGGAGCAAATGAGAGGCAGCGAGACCTGCAACTGGGAGCTGAATTGCGGCTACAACCTTGAAAGCGACGTGGACATCCGGCTCCATGGAGGCGGTTACACGAAATTTGGCAGCTTCATCGGCGGGCACGACATCCACCTCAACCGCGGCGGCGGCAACCAAACGCTCTATGCCGTGGCATCCTCGCCCAACTTCACCGGCAACTGGCACATCCATGCCGGGACGCTCATGACCGCCGGCGAACCGTTTGGCTCGACCGGCAGCGGCACGCGAACGATCACGATCTACAACAACGCAACCCTGCGCAACAATGGCAACGCCATCATACGCCCCAACCGGCGCATCGTCATCGACGCAAGCGGTGGCAAGATCATGCCCAACGGCCGGGAAATGCGGCTCGACTCCGCAGATCAATTCGCCGGAAGCGGCAACATGACCCTGACCGATGCAAGCAATTGGGGAGGTTCGTTCACCCTGAATGCCGCCAACGACAATTTCACCGGCGCGATCATCGCCGGCAACGACTCGGTCGTCGCGAATTTCGGCCTGGGCGAGAACGGCTCGATCAGCAACTCGCCCCTGATTTTGCTGGCCAACAACGTCGCGTCGCTGATTGTCGATGCAAAGCCCGACGGCTACGACGTGCCTGCCGGACAGACCGTCGCGGGCGTGGGCGGCGTGCGCGGCAAATTGAACGTGACGACGGCGGGCGCCACCGTGCATCCGGGGTCGTACACGCTTCCCGGGCCGGCTGCCGCCCCCGGAATCCTCGCCGTCACCAACGGCCTGGCCATCGCCAATGGCGGCACGTATCTCTGGACCCTCAAGTCGCTGAAGGACGACGCCACCGGCGTCGCCGGCGCCGATTTTTCACGGCTCGACGTCGGCGCCGGAGGCGTCGGCCTCGCGGGCGGCGTCTTGACGCTGAACTTCACCGGCGACGCGGCGGCCAGCGGCCCCGACTCGACCGACGCCTTCTGGAAGACGGATCACACGTGGACGATTCTGACCGCCGACGCGCCCCCGTCCGGCAAGCTGGTGGTGAGCAACGGCAAATGGAAAAACGGCACCTTCCTTGCGCAGGTCTCCGGCAACGACCTGGAACTGACCTACAGGCAAGGCTTCGACACCACCTTGATCATGGTCCGCTGATTTCAGGCACAAGGCTTTGGAACGATGAAAATGAAAAATCCTCGAACAATTCGCACCGCCGTTCTGGCGACCCTGCTTTCGGCAATGGCGATTCCCCTCTGGCCGTCCCTCGCCCTCGCAACGGAGCCGGCTGAAGAGGTCGCCATGAAACGCACGAAACCGCAGATCGTTCTCTTGAAGCTCGATGATGTCGCCAAATGGATTTCGCCGCGCTGGCGCCGCACGGCCGAGTTTCTGGAAGAGCGGAACATCAAAGCGTCCTTCGGCGTAATCGGCCAGGGGCTTGAAATGGCCGGCCCCGAGACGATCGAGTGGATCCGGGAACGCAAGCAAAAAGGCCTGGTCGAATTCTGGCTCCACGGATACAAGCTCAGAACGGCAACCGACACCGGGGAGTTCGAGCATGGAACCGCCGAGGAGCAGCAGGCCATCCTTGAAAAGTGCCAACGTCTCGCGAAGGAAAGGCTCGGCTTCGAGTACAGCGCCTTCGGGCCGCATTGGAGCGGCACGACGGCTGAAACGGAGCAGGCCGTTCAAGCCGTCCCCTCCATCAAGATCTGGCTGTACGGCCCCCGCAATCCACACGTGTTCACACGGCTGTCCATCCCGCGCGTCATGGCGCTGGAAAACCCGACGTTCCTGCCCGACTTCGAGAAGTTCAAGGCCGTCTATGAAAGAACGGGGTTCAAGGAAGACGTCCTCGTCCTCCAAGGGCACCCCGATGCGTGGGGGGATCCGAGTCGTTGGGAAGGATTCGTGAAGATCATCGACTACCTGCAATCGCAGGGCTGCGTCTTCATGACGCCGTCCGAGTATCTGGAAACGCTGGGTGGGAGCAATTCAGAAAACAACTGAAGACACGTGTTCATCCACAGAAAAGCAGAAAAACAATGAAAGCAAAAGCACTTGGGTTCTTTCTTGCACTGATCGCGGCATCGTCCTGGGCGGCCAATTGGGGCAGCAGCACGTCTGGCGACATGGCCGATGGCACCAATTGGGTTGGCGGCGTGGCGCCTGTCCTCGGCGGAGCCGATCCGACGGCCACTTTTTACAACCTGCAGGATGTCACGCTGACACTGTCGGCCGACCATGCCTTACGTTCGCTCAACTTCAACGGGGGCGGCCCTGTGACGGCGGACTTTGGCAGCCACACGCTTTCCGTGGGCGAGGGCAACTACGGCATGTACATCGTCGGCGGCAACGACAGCAACAAACGTTCGTCTTCGTTGACGCTCGTCAGCGGAACGATCAACGTCGTGACCTCGCGAGGGCTTTACATTGGCAATGCGGGCTACCACGGCAGCCGGCTGGTCATCGCCTCGCCGACTGCGACGTTCACCACAAAAGGCGTGTTGGTCGGGCAAGGAAGCGGAAGAAGCTTCAACGGCTTGATCGTGACCAACGGGGGCAAATTCTCGGTGATCGGCAACGCCCTGCCCATCGGCAACGCAACGGGAGCCATCTCATCCAACAACTACGTGATCCTGTCAGGCCCCGGCTCCATGATTCAAGTTGGCGCGGACGCCCTGAAGATTGGCCACATGGCCTTCAGCGGCAACAATTGGATGACCATCGACGACCACGCCGTCTGCATCACGCCCTCCACGATTCTGGGCAACAGCACCAATGTCAACAACAACTCGCTGAGCATCTCCTCCGGCGGCATCATGACCAACACGGTGTCGTTCCATCTCGGCGGCCAGAACAATTTCAGCAACGTCGGCTCGTACAACCAGGTGAACGTGACGAACAACGGATTGCTCTATGTGGAGCAATACATGTACATCGGCACAGGTCCCTCCACAAACAACACGCTCTGGGTCGATTCCAGCCGATGCGTCGTCAAACGAGACCTGTACATCGGCGGAACGACGAACTCGTTTGGAAACCAGGCGATCATCAGCGACGGCGCGACGCTGGAAACAGGGTGGTCGCTCCGCCTCGGAAACAACGGCGGAGACGGCGGTCGCCTGACGTTGCGCAACGCCTCCGCCACGGTCGGCACGGCCTGTCTGGTGGGCAACATCGGCGGCAGCATAATCGCGGACAACCGGCTCGTCTTCGAAGGCACGAACGGCACGCTGTCGGCCCAAACCGATCTGTCCGTGAAAAACGGCGGAGGCATCCACGTCGTTCTTCCCGAAGAAGGCCGATCCACGGACGCGCCATTCATCACGGGTTCCGGCGTCGTCAATTTCGACGAATCCACACGGCTTTTGATTGATGCCAGCGCCCTTCATCGGAAGCTTGCAACACCCCGGACCTACGTCCTCTTGCGCAATGTCAATCCGATCAACATGATGATCGACGCCGACAACATGATCCTGGAGCCGGAGGGTTCCGTCAAAGTGGCGCAGAGCGCCGACGGCAGGGAAATCCGTTTTTCTGTCTTCCCCTACGGGACAATGATCATCTTGCGGTAGCGAGCCCATTCGTTCGTGGAGCCCTCTGTGAAACCGTCCGCTCAGGCTCCCATTCTCGCGGAGAACGCCTGCGGAAAAGCAGCCTTCCGACACACCCCTTCGCCAAGTCCCTCGACAGGCTCAGAGCAAACTCGGGGAAGCTTGCCGACATGGCCGCCTAGGACGGGAGAATTTCATGATCGAGAAATCCATCAAAATTTCTTCGCAGTTCAACACATAATCCGCTGACGATACGTCCTTGTAGAGAATGAAGTTCGACACTTCGTTTGACGTCACGTTGGCGAACTCGGGCGAGGACAGGAAGTCCACAAAGGCATCGGTCGCCGACACCTTGTCGAGATGGTTGCTCTTGAAATCGCTTGCCTCGGCGTATTTCTGGATGAGACTTGGAGATGTTTTCAGCGCCAACTGCCCCAAGTCATTCGTAGTCAAGAATCGGGGAAATTCAATTGTTTCATCTCTAAGAGGAGATCGGTCATCTCTCAATCAATGCCTTTTCATTCTATCTCACGACGAAGCGACAAAGTTTCTGAAAGGCGCAAATCGGTAATTCGTAATTTTGTAATTCGTAATTCAAGCCTGAACCCTGCCTCCTGGCCCCTTGGTGTGTGGCAGCACTGTTGAACCACGCCCAAGTTTGTCGGCAGACGGGCAATCGGTCATTCCCGATTGCCCCCTGCAAATCTGTTTCTGAAGTTAACAGGTTAATCCGTTTTAAATCGCAAAACCAAATCCACAACTGGTATTATCATCATCATCATTGAACAAAAAGGAACAACCATGACACACAACCACCTGAAGACGTCGTTTGCCTGGATGGCCGCAACCGTGGCGATCCTCCTCGCCGCTTGCGCCGACAACGCCCGGGCCGAGCCGGGCTACTCCTGGCAGCAGCCCCATGCGAAAGTCCTGCCCGCCGGCGACCTCCAATGGGCGCCCCAGCCGTTCAGACCGGAAAAAGGCGGCGACGCCCGCTACATCGACTTCGAGAACGGCGACGACGCCCGCGACGGCCGTTCCCCCGCCGCCGCCTGGAAGCACCATCCGCTCGATCCCGCCGCCATCGGCCAGGCTCGAAACGGCGCGGACGCCGACACCTTCCTCTTCAAGCGGGGCGTCACCTACCGCGGCGCGCTGCGCGGCAAGCTCGTCGGAACCCCCGAGCGGCCGATCCGGCTCACCATCGACCCGTCCTGGGGCGTCGGCGACGCCGTCATCGTCGGCTCGGAACGCGTGACCGCCTGGAAGCTCGGCGCCGACCACGACGCCATCCCCGACCGCGACAAGGTCTGGGTCGCCGACCTCGACTTCGCCCCGCGCGCCGTCTGGACCGTCGCCAACGACGGCAAAGTCACGCGCATCCCCCTCGCCCGCACCCCCAATTGGACCATCACCGACCCCGAGGACGTGATGGGCAGCTGGTACGAATGGGAGCAGCCTGAGTGGTGGACCGACAAGAACAAGACGACAGTCGGCAACACCGTCATGCACCTGGGCATTGATTCCAAGCGCCTCGCCGGCAAGGCCGAGGACTACGTCGGCGGCATCGTCTGGAGCGAATGGGGCATCGTCATGGGCACGCCGTTCGCCTCGAAAATCGAATCGTACGACGCCGGGAAGAAGGGGATCGGCTTCCAGGGCTTCTGGTACAACGACAGCGGCAAGATCATCACCGGCAACCGCTACTTCCTCGAAGACAAGCCCAACTTCCTCGACGCCCCCGGCGAATTCTGGTTCGAGAGGAAAGGCGACGGCGGCCGCCTCCACCTGCGCCTGCCCGGCGACGCCAACCCCAACGCCGCCCGCATCGAAGTCGCGCGCCGCATCAACCTCATGGACTTCGACGAGCTCCGCCACGTGCGCATCAGCGGCCTCGCCTTCCGCTTCTCCAACGTCTTCTGGGACCTGACGGCGCGCCAGTTCGTCCATGAAGACGTCCAGTCCGCCGCGATCCGCCTCCACGGCAGCGGCGACGACATCCAGATCTCGCATTGCCGCTTCGCCCACGTCAACAAGGCCATCCGCCTCAAGGCGGTCGACGACGCCGACAGCCTCGACCGCGTCGTCGTCTGCGACAACGACGTCCGCTTCACCGACCACGGCGCCATTGAACTGGAAGGCAGCGAACGCTGGGGCAAGACCGATCCGCCGTTCGCCTTCTTCGGCGATGCGAAGCTGCTCCGCAACCGTCTTTACGAAATCGGCCGCCGCCCGTTCCGCAGCGACAGCGCCCACGCCGTCCACATCGGCTTCCCGCAGACGCTGGAAGTCGCCGGCAACATCCTCGAACGCACCTACGGCGCCGGGCTCTTCATCTTCATGGGCAAACGCAACGAAACCACCAAGGACGTTCCGCTTGCCCGCGGACTCGTCCACCACAACAAAGTGGTCCAGCCGCTTCTCGCCGCCAACGACTGGGGCGGCATCGAGACGTGGCAGGGCGGCCCCGTCTACGTCTACAACAACATTTCCGGCAATCCCGGCGGCTATTGGAACTGGGCGGCGAACAGGCCCGGCAACGCGCGCCTCGGCTTCGCGTACTATCTCGACGGCGCGTTCAAGAACTACCACTTCAACAACATCGCCTGGGGCGCGAACAACGACCTCTCCAGCAAGTACTGCAACCGCTGCGCCTTCTACCAGGCCGTCCCGACCATCCTGAACGCCTTCTTCAACAACACCGCCTACCGCTTCGCCGAAGGCTCCGGCTGGTCGCCCGTCGGCGGCCGGCAGCTCTACCTCGGCAACGTCTGGATCGACATCAGCGCAATCGTCTTCGCCCACGGCAAGCAGAAGGAGGACGAAGGGGCGCAGTACGACCACTACCAGCTCGACTCCATCGCCTACTCGCGCAACATCTTCGAAAAGACGCCGGCGACCTTCGGCAACCTCGAAGGCTCCGGCTCCGGCGACACCGACCTGGCTGGCTTCCGCAAAGCCGCCGAAGACAATCGCCTGCTGGCGTCCGACATCGGACTCGCCGCGCAATCGCGCGTCCTGGCCGACCCCGCCAAAGGCGACTTCCGCCCCGCGCCCAATTCCCCCGCGCTCGGCAAGGGCGTCCGCTTCTTCGTCCCCTGGGCGCTCAGCCGCACCGTCGGCGAATGGCACTTCCGCCGCAACAACGCCGACCCCGCCGCCGTCCTCGACGAACACTGGTACATGTCGCCGCTCGTGCTCAACCGCGACGACTACCACAGCCTCCCCCGCCACGACCTGCGCGGCGAAGGACTGACGGCCGCCGACTACGAGGACGGCCCGCTCGAGGACTGGTGCGCCGGCGCCCTCCGCTTCGCCCCCGGCCGTGGCACGGTCCTCACCCTGCCCGCGCCGAAAACCGCCGGGACGGAACCGCCGGAGACGGCAGACGAGACCCTGACCCACACGCCGGCGGACTGGCTCGAAGTCGCCACCCCCGCCGCGTTCGTCGCCGGCCAGGACGCCACGATCGACGTCCGCCTGAAGGACGTGCCGGCGGGCCAGAAGCTCATGGTCCACCTGCACTGGCTCAAGAAGCAGGGCTGGGGCGGCTTCGACACCCTCGCGCGCTCGACGCCGGATGCGACGTCCGGCGGCACGTTCCGCTTCACGCTCACGCCGGGCGCCCATGGCGAGCTCGACGCCTACTCGCTGCTCGTCGCGCTGTCGCCCACCGGAAGATGGGAAGAGAATGTGCGCAACGTCACGATGCGCGTGCCCGCCGGCAAGCCCGCCGCGCCGCCGCCTTCGAGCTTCCCGGGGCCGCATGACACGGAGAACGCCAATTTCCTCGTCGAAGCCTTCTTCCGCGCCGACGCGGGCGCGCGCGGCTCCGTCCTCGTCTCCTGCCTCGGCGAGCGCGGCTACGAACTCGGCCTCGACGCCGCCGGCGCAATCCAGTTCCGCGTCAAAGCCGACAACGAGGCGCGCGTGGCCTCGCCCGCCGCCGTCGCCGACGGACGCTGGCACCACGTCGTCGCCGAGTGCGACCGCGCGGGCGACGCGCTCCGCCTCCATCTCGACGGCAGGCGCGTCGCCGAAGCGCCCGCCGCGCTGCGCGGCTCCGCCCGCCACGACGGCGACCTGCGCGTGGGGCGAGGCGCGGACCCTGCCACGGCCTTCTCCGGCAGCCTCGAGTTCCTGCGCATCGCCCTCGGCACGCTCGCCGATTCCAAGACCACCATCGAAGAGCTCTTCGCCTGGGAGTTCGACGGCCCCTTCCTCCGCGATTTCACCGGCCGCAAAGCCGGCCCTTCCCGCGCCGCCGGCGCCCTCGACGCCGCGCCGTCAGGCTCTGCATGGTGCGTCTTTCGGTGACTGTCGGATTTCGTGCTTCCCAGCGCACTCATCGCCCGCACCCTGCCTCGCCGCCTGTTCGTGTTCCTACGGTCGTGCCTTTGCCACCGGCTTCTTTCAGCTCGCTTCCTTGCGGTCGCGGCCTTGCCGTTCGCTACGTTTGCCGTCACTGCTTCACGATCAACTCCTTTCAGTCGATTAGCACATGCCCATGCTGGGCACACTGGACGCGGCGTCCCCGCCGCGTTTCGCCGCCTGCGCCCACTACCAACCCTGCGCCCAAAGTGGACGCGGCGTCCCCGCCGCGTTTCGCCGCCTGCGCCCATCCCCCCCAGCGGCCGGCGTCTGTTCCGTCGTGGGGCTTGTTCGTCATTGCGGCCCGACAACCGGAGGATACCACGTATCGCCCTGCCGCACGGCGCCCAGGTCCTTGAAGCGGAAGCTCACGCCCGGCACGTCCATGGCCTTGCCCACGGCCGGGCTTCCAGGCCGAACGGAAAAATCGCAGGCTTCGACATCGGCGAAGCCGATCTGCGTGTAGTCGTCCAACGCGATGCCGTTCTTCCCGGCCATGACCTTGTGGGCGAAGACGCGTGGATCGATCGAGCCGGTCAGGTTGCGGGCCAGCACGAATGCCTCCACCTTGTTGGGATTGACCCCGGTGATGTTGACGGCAGGTAATGCCTCGGTTTCTGGGGGGGCGAGTTTTAGCGTCTGGGCAAGCCGAAGCCAGCCGAAAACCCTTGGGCTCGGTTCGCATGGAAAGTTGAACTTGCCAACGCCTGGATGCGTCAACTGGGCGCCGCGGCGGCGGCGTTCCCGCCAAAGAGGCATTCCGCCACGCCCAGTTTCGGGTTGTCGACAAGCGCGTCGAGCATGTCGGCGGAGGCTTCAAGCGCGTTGACGCGGCGTTTGGCGAAGGTGTGGAGCACGCTCATGAGGATGCCGCGTGTTTCCGCCCCCTTCTCCGACTGGGATCCGAAGCTGATCTTGCGGGCGATCGCCAATGATCGAAGCTCCCGCTCGGCGAGTTTGTTCTCGGCGGGGATGTCGCGGTCGCGGGTCCAGTGGTAGGGCCGATGCTCGTTTTCCCGGGTGGCCGCGCCCCTCGGCGCAAGCCTTGCACCCTTTGCGCACGCAGGGCTTGCGGACTTCCGAAACCGAGTCCTTGGCCACGGGCCAAAGCTCGGCGACTTCCTTGAGGAACGCCTCTTTCAAGCCGGGCGTTTGCGGCATGGATTTCCGTTTCATTCGGGTATGTATAACACAATGCAACGACGGCGCAAGCAAAAAAATGCGCCCCTCAAAATGCCTTGAAACGCCCAAGAAAAGTCGGCTGAACGCATCTCACCAAGACGCACCAACTCGCACTACCCCAGAAACTGACCGGACACAATTTTTTTATCCTTGCATTCGCAGCATGCAATGATAGAATTGTCGTTGCCGTAGATGCCTTATCATCCTGATCGTTCGGTTCGCCACTCTGCCCGGCTGCCGTTCCAAGATCATCACAAGGGCAGTCCAGCGAAAAAGCGAGGGGTTTTATGGATTGTTCACAGTGCGGTGCAACCCTGTCGGAGAAAGCAAGATTCTGCCGCCGATGCGGCGCGCGCCGGACCGAAGCCCTGAAGGCGGCTCCGGCGGTGGGATCTGCTTCGACGCCGCCCCAGCGACCCACGAAGCCCACGCCCCCGCGACCGGCGAAGGGTGTGCGCTCGTCACCGCCGCCGCTCCCATCGCCGGGCGTGTCCGCATCGCCGCCTCCGCAACCCTCTCCGCCCGCGAAACCAGGGAAGGGCGCGTCCGCAACGTCGCCCGCCGCTCCTCCATCGCGGGGCGCTCGCCTGTCGCCGCCGCCGCTCCCATCGCCGGGCGTGTCCGCATCGCCGCCGCCGCAACCCTCTCCGCCCGCGAAACCAGGGAAGGGCGCGTCCGCAACGTCGCCCGCCGCTCCTCCATCGCGGGGCGCTCGCCTGTCGCCGCCGCCGCTCCCATCACAGGGGCGGCTCCCCAGGAAGGGAAGCCCGGCGAGGTTGCCGAGGGCCGCTGCAGCCGGCATGGCCATCCTGTGCACGGGGACGCTGTTGCTTTTCCTTTTTCCGCGGCTTGTGGAATCCATGAAACCGCGGCCTCGGAATCCCGGTGGATTGCCCGCAACGGAAATTGAAGGCGTGACGGGCCAGTTCCATGCCGGAAGGGCGATCGAAATCACGGGCCGGGGCTTCGGAGCCTACGACATGGACAACAGCGCCGTCAGCATTGACGGACGTCCGGCCAGGATCACGGCCTGGGGGGCGTCCGCCATCACCGTCGTCGTGCCCCGGGAGACGAAAGGAGGTTCAAGGAAGATCGTCGTTGAAAATCCGCCGCTTTACAAGAGGAAAGGCATCAAGGCCGATTTCGTGGAGAACAAGAGAACGGAGCTTGCAAGGCGAACGGTTTCGCGGGACAGGGACGAGACGATCGAGGGCGCCGGGTTTAAAATGTTCATCCCGTCGGGAAGCGTGGCGCGGGAACAGGAGATCAGAGTCTATCAATACGATGCGCCTTGTCTCGAGGACAGCCCGCATTACTCCATTGTGGATGAATTTGAAATCACCGGCGCGGACGGACGGCATGTGTTTTTCGAAAAGCCGGTGTTGTTCGGCATTGACGTCGGAGACGAGGAGGAGGCCGATCGCACCCGGATCCAGTATTTTGACGACGCTCTCGGGGTCTGGGCCCTGGCGGAGACGGGGTACAACCTTGGCGATGGAAGGTTGTACGTGAAGACGACGCATTTCAGCGGATGGCGAAGGCTGAGGGACCATGTCAGGAGGAAAGTATCAAAACAAGTGGGCGAAGCCTGGGATTCCACAAAAAAGGTTCTCAACTATCCTCGTCAGGCCAGGAAGTATGTCAAAGACAAAATCGTCGACTTGGGCATCCACATCTACGTCAACGATTTGCTGAACGAGGAGTTCATCGGCGTGGGGGATCAACAGCACGTCGTTGTCTACTACCGTGTTTCCGACGCGAAGAAGGACGCCGGCCTGCCGGACAAGGCCAACGAGATGGCCGCGGCGTTTTCCATCGCTTTTCGGGAGTATTCGGCCCTCTTCGGGGAAGGCAACATGCCGATCACCTATAAAGCTGTAATCCATGAGGAAGAAGACTTAAAAGCCTATTCGCGGCTTCCTCGTGCAGGAGGGGGTCTGGGGCTGCCACCGATGCCTCGCAGGATTGAAAAATATGAACTGAAACCCGACCCCATCAAGGTTTACATCGACCCCAACTACAATGCCAAAGGGGCGAACTACAGCATTGTTTCCGGCAACATCTCCATGCCCAGCGAGTATCCCAAGGGCAACATGGCCGTGACCTGCGCCCATGAATTGTTCCATGCCGTGCAGCACCGCCAGCTCGGCAAGAAGCAGTTCTACATGGCCAATGGCCTCAAGGATCTTTCCCGGAACCTTCAATCCGACGGCGAGGCCCATCGATTCCTGGCCAACAACAAGTGGTATCTGGAGGCGACCGCGGAATATGCGGCGCGGTTCATCGGAACCCGCGTCGGCATTGAAACCCTTCACGACGGCACCGAATGCGCACTCCCCTACTACGCCTCGAACAATTCCCATGAATATGGCATGTCGGCGTTCCTTGACTACATCGTCACGGAAAGACACACCGACACAAAAGACCGGGGGCGGAAGTTCAAGGACATGTGGAATGCGGTCGTCGAAAACTACAGCATGCTTTCAGATGTCAACTCGGCCCTGGACGGCTACGTCCAGGAGACTTGCCAGGCCAAGTTGCAAACGCTTTACGAAAGCTTCTGGCGGGACGCCTCGACACGTTCCTTCATGCCCGCCATCCCCCAGGGGGGCGGCGGCATGAGGGACGTCCTCAACTTGAAAAACATGTCGAAGTTCAACCAAATGGACGTCAAGGCCGATGGCTTTGGCATTTTCCGTTTCGACATCAACGAGAAATCCATGTTCGCCGACGAGACGGCGCAACACCGGTCGTTGTGGTTTGAAACATCAAGCGCCGACATGATTGGAGAAATATATCGGCTTCCGGGACTGGCGATGTCCGACCGTTCGACGGCGGAGCTGAAGCCTTTGGGCTATGTCAACACCAAGGACGACAAGATCCTGAAAGAAGCGCTGGTGCCCTACAAGAAGGGGGACGCCTACGCATTGGTCGCCTTCTTCACGGGGCTTTCGCAAAAAGCCGGCAGCCTCAAAATCAACGCCCATGCCACGTCCATCCGGTGGGAAAACCAGGAGGACGTGCAAAGGAAGGTGAAGAACACCACCCTTGCCTTCGGGGACAAGCTTAAATTCAAGCCGGCGCTGCCCCGGCAAAAGCCGGGCGAGCCCCCCTTCACGGCCAAGGTCGTCCTGAACGACAACGCGGATTTTGCCACGGAGATCGACAAGGTGGAAAACGGGAAGATCTTCGAGGTGGATCCGCCCATGCGTGCGGATTCAATCCTGCCGCCTTCCAAAGTGACCGTCGGCATAAAGATATTCAGGGACCATCGGCTTGTGCATGAATACCGTTCCGTTGACTTGCCGGAGGTTGTCAACGTCTACATCGAGAAACCGAGAAACGTGGTCTATGAACTGGCGGCAGGCGAGGCGTCGGTCGAGCACACGTTCAAGGCCGAGGCGACCCCCCGAGGCGACTACCGTTTCGAATGGGACTATGGCGACGGGACGCCGCCGCAGAGAACAAGCGGTTGGACTTCCACCGTCAAGCACAAGTATGCGGGTTTCAAGGCCTATCGTCCTCGCGTGACCTTGTACGACCTGAACGAAAAGAAGCTGGCCGAGGACAAGATCTCCCTTGAATTGAAGCAAAAGGGAGGGAACATCGCTTTCGAAGTGTCCGACATCATGCAGGACGCGAGCTTTTCCTACGGAAGCATCGTGCCCTTCCTGGTGCTTGGTTCGATAAAATCGACGGGCAGGATTGAAATGACGCGCCTCAAGGGCGATCAATATTCGTTCACCATTCCGGCATACGAATTTGAAGGCAGCCAGGGCGATCGCAAGGCAAGCATCTCAAGCGTGACGTTTACCGGCAAGATGAACTCGAAAATGACCTCCGGCACATTCGAGGCCACGGCCAGTCCGAGCGTCACCTACTTCAGCATTGACAATTTCACCGTAGACACCAGCAAGATCAAGGACGTCAAGATCACCGCCGCGGTGGAGTCCGACGGCTTTGGCAGACAGGACTACCGGGATCTCGTCTTTGGATGCACATATACCGTGGTACATGACAGGAAGGAAAGGGACGATATGGATAAAAGGTCTATCGGGTATGCCCTTTCAAAGCATCCAGTTTTACAAAGACCTGACAATGGAACGGAGGAGCGGTGTGGGAGTTACAGGAGCCCGGCGCTGAAAATCACCATGCCCCGCAATCGGTGAGGAGGATCGCGAGACGAGCCGCGGAGGAAACGGGGAGGGCTTCGCCCCGCACCTGCCGGACAGTTGATGCCGGTCGACATCCGCAAGTTCGCAAAGCTCGCAAAGAAGGGACTTGGGAGCCTCGCGCTCCCGGAGCGGGCACCCCTCCATCGCCGGGCGTGTCCGCATCGCCGCCTCCGCAACCCTTTCCGCCCGCGCAACCACCCCGGGGCGCGCGCCTGTCGCCGCCTCCGCTCCCATCACAGGTTTTTTTGGGGGGTCTGTCCCCAATTTTTGAGCACCGTACACCAAAAGAACCAAAATACCTGTATGGAAAGATAAGAACCCCGTTGTTTTGCGCTCGGCAGCAAATACCTCGACGAATCAAAATTGAAGTTTTGAGATGTTCTGCTACTGAAATCAAGGCATCAAGACATTGTTAGCTTTTTTGGAGACTTTCAGGCAGACTTCGGCAGGCTTCAGACACAATTTTGCACAATCAGTAATAGAGCCCATGTCTATGGTCTCAGTTCGAAGCTATTGCCGATGAATTTTTCGATCGTCTGGTTAGGCTGTGGGCGTTTTGAGCTAAGCGATGTGGCTTTTGGACACGCTCAGCTCACCGCCGCCGCGCAACGGGCGTGCCGTGTAGAGATCCAAGTCATCACATCCGGCACATTTCCGTTTGGTGTCCTTCCCCGCCGCAAGGCGCTTGACGATCTCCATCACA
>JBMNOD010000118.1:0-7621 GCA_050942875.1 Kiritimatiellia bacterium | reverse complement strand
GCCTCGGTGCCTCGGAAGGTGGGGCGACGCCGTCCCGGCGAGCCGCCACTCGTCCGCGCCCCCGGCGCGGGACGCCTCGCCCATCCACCCCGGGCAATGCAGCAGAGGCAACGCGGCGGAGGCAATGCAGCAGAGGCAACGCGGCGGAGGCAATGCAGCAGAGGCAACGCGGCGGAGGCAATGCGGCTCGCCGGGACGGCGTCGCCCTACCTGCTGCGCACCAGGCAGAGGCAACGCAGCAGAAGGGGGGCTGTCCCCAACGAGACGCCTCCCACTTCGTGAACGCGAACCGCTTCGCTGTGTACGGGTACGTGTACGAGGTTTTTGGGGGACAGACCCCACGGGTTGGCGAACGCCCGCCGAGATGGCGGGCACCAGCGTTGCGGCGTCTGGTTCGCCCATGGTGGGCCGTGTCGATCGTTCACGTTCACGTACCCGTACACGTTCGCGTCCCTCTCGTTTACGTCGTTCGTGATTTTGGGGTCTGTCCCCTAGTATGATTTTGGGGTCTGTCCCCTAGTATGCCTTGATTTGCATGGATTTCAAAGGGAATGCAAGTGGTTTTTCCTCGCTTCCGAACTGTTGAAAATGGTACACTGACAGCGGATTCAGCACGAAGGGCGTCATGGAAGAACCTCAGAGAAAATCAACGACAGGATTTGCAGTCGACTGTGTCGCGCAGGAATGCACGGGCATGGGGCATGACAGGCTCCGCATGAGAATCCTGTTTTCCATCTTTTTTTTTGTTCTAATCATGCCCGTGTTGACCGAGGCGCGTGTGTCGCTGCGCATGGGCGCGCGCGCGCCGGTCGTGCTCGAGGCCGCCGGCGGGGCGGTCGCCCATGCGGGCGACTACCGGGTCAACGGTGTCGAGGCGCGCGTGGAGGTGTTTGCATTCAAGGAGGCTCAACCCGATCTGGCACCTTCGTTGCTTCGGCGGTTCGGGCTTGAGCCCGAGACTGTGGCAGACAAGGCGTTGGTGCGTCTTCCCGCTCAATACGGACAAGTCTGGCTGCTCATGCTGCCGGGCATGACTGCCGACGTCGCCTTGGCCGTGCTTGTGAAGGCGGAGGGCGATCTTGCGTCTGGTTCGCCGCACTGGCCTTTTTCGGACATCGCCCAGACGCCCGGTCTCGCGCTGGACTTTTCGGCCACATCGCGTGCCACGGGGCTTTCCATCTGCACAGGCCGGCATGAGCTTCAGGCGGGCGCCGCGATGCAGGTCGCCGCGGGCCAACTCCGTCGCGCGGGCTGGGCGCCGGCCACGCCGGCGGCCGACAAAGTCTCCGCTGCGCTCTTTGCCCGAGGCGACGAGGTCGCGCTTGTCTGTGCAGTGCCGCGCGACAGCGGCAGCAGCCTGCTGATCATGAAGCGCAGCCACCCGCCTTCGCGCTAGTCGTACAGTCCGCCGGTTGAGGGCATCCAGGCTTCGTTGCGCAGCGTCATGGTTTCGGGGAGGCCGAGGAGACTGCGCAGGACGAGGGGCGTCTCCACCGTCTGCTGGTTGGCGCCGCGGTGGAAGCGGAAGGTGGTCGTGTCCATCTCGCCGTCGCTGAATCGCCGGATGTCGTTGTAGTGCGCGCTCTCGCCGTCGAGGCGTTCGAGGCCGGACCAATCGCCGGCGGGTGCGGAGCGGGAGGCAATGCGGGTACGGGCGCTGGAGAAGCTTCCGCGCTCGACCTGGTCGTCTTTCGTGTGGCGAAGTCCGTCCGCTCCGGGGCTCCAGTCCCGGATGGGCGTGAAGGACGACGCGATGGAAAGATCCATCGAGTCGGAAATCGCTTCGGCGGAGGCTTCGACAAACGTGTCGGCATCGGCGCGGTGAAGCTCGGCAAGCAGAAGGATGCCGGCGGCGACGACGAGCACGCCGATGATGGCGATGACAAACTCGACCATCGCCTGCCCGCTCTGTCGAGAGCGAGTCGTGCGTGTAGGCGAGGGGTGTTTGCGGCGCGGGTTCATCGATCTGGAAATCGAGCTGGCGACTGGCGACTAGAATGCGATGTGGACTTTGACTTTGTTCGGGAAGAGTTCGCGGACGCGCTTCTGTTCTTCGACGGGGAGCTTGCAGTTGTTGACGATCAGCCAGCGGAGCTGCTGCATCTTGCCGATGTCCTCGGGGAGCTTGACGAGCGGATTGCCGTCGAGATCGATGCGGCGGAGATTGGGCATGTCGACGATCGCCTCGGGGAGTTCGGTGATCCGGTTGCCGCCGATGTCGATTTCTTCGAGGGCGGTCATGCCGAGGACGGCGTCGGGGAGTTTGTCGAGGCGGTTGCCGCGCAGGTAGAGACGTTTGACGTTCTTGAGCCGGGCGGCCTCGGGCGGGAGGTCGACGAGCTGGTTGTCGTTGAGGCGAAGCCATTTGATCCCTGCGAGGCCGCCGATCTCGGGCGGGAGGTTGGTGAGGGCGTTGCGGTCGAGGTTGAGGTAGGTCAAGTCCTTGAGCGCGCCGAGCTGGGGCGGCAGGTCGGCGATGCCGTTGTCGGAGAGGTAGAGGTGGCGGAGCGAGGCGAGCGCTGCGAAGGAGTCGGGGAGCGTCTGGAGCCCTGTTTCGGCGAGATCCAGGACTTCGAGCGTGCTGAGCGAGCCGATGGCGTCAGGAAGCTCGGCGATGGCAGTCTGGCCGCGCAGGGAGAGCTTGCGCAGGGCGGGGCAGGAGGCGAGGCCTTCCGGAAACGCGGCGAGCTTTGGCGCGGCGGAGAGGTCGATGCACTCGACCGTTTGACCGAGCCGGGCGGCTTCGTCGAGCGAGGTGGCCGTCACGAGCCTGTCGGGAGCCGCCTGCTGGAAGCACCCGGAGACGAGGCTTAGAGACAGCAAAAAAGGGGCAAAAAAGGGGGGCGACAACTTTTTCAAAATAAAATCCTTGAGTTTCGGCAGAAATCCGGTAGCATATAAGGTTAACTGAAGTCGTATCAGTTTGTTGAGCCGACATTATAGAACACCCTCCACATCTTTATCAACCCCCAAGCACGGAAAAACACATGAGCAAGTCAACCTGGATCGCCGCCGCGGGCATCGCGGCCATCATGACATCGGTCTCTTTCGCGGTCACGCCTTCTTCGCGCGCCACGGGCAACCTCGACTTCGGTCTTTTCGAACAAGATCTGAGTCGCTGGCACTTGGCCGTCTATGGCGCAGGAGCAACGCGCAATCTTGAGAGCAAGAGCGGTGCCGTTGTCGAAATGGACCACACACGTTTCAACGTGATCGTCGGCTACGACATCTCGCGCTGGATCTCCTTGTACGGCCTCGCGGGCGTCGCGAAGCTGAGCGAGGACACCCCCTGGGGTGACAACGACGACACGGTGGCGGTCTGGGGCGCGGGCCTCTGGGCCAACCTCATCCAGACCGAGCTGCTGCCGCCGATGGACACGATGACGAGCTTCCGCCTCACGAGCGGGCTTGAGGCTTCCTTCTCGGACTTCGATGAAGGCGCCTGGCTCCAGGTGGATGGCCATCTCACCTTCGGGATCATGAACGAGCTGCATGCGTTCAGCCATATTTTCCCGGAGATGATCGGCGTTTTCGCGGGTCCCGTGTTCTCGTATGTCGATCTTGAAGGCTACGACTCTGATTCCGACAACCTGTTCGGCCTCACAGTCGGCCTTGACGTGATCTTCAACCGCAAGGTCTATGCCGTCGGCGGCGCCGATCTCTTCGACGACGACACCGTGGCTTACGGCATGGTCGGCGTGCGCTTCTAGTCAGCCACAGCCACATTGCGTTTTTTTGAGACCTGGCCGGGTCCACAACGGGCCCGGTTGTTTCTTTGATGGAGGCGCTGCGGCCGGATTCCGGTCGCGGCGGGATGACCTATGGACAAACATTTCGACCCCAGAGCGATCGAGGAAAAGTGGTACGGCTGGTGGGAACGCACCGGTCGTTTCAAAGGCGATTCCAGCAAGGGCGGCAAGCCCTACTGCGTCGTCATCCCGCCGCCCAACGTCACCGGCATCCTGCACATGGGCCACGCGCTCAACAACAGCATCCAGGACGTGCTGGTGCGCTGGCGTCGGATGCAGGGTTGCAACGTCCTGTGGGTGCCCGGCACCGACCACGCCGGCATCGCCACGCAGAATGTCGTCGAGAAGGCCCTCCAGAAGGAAGGCAGGAGCCGCCGCGACCTGGGGCGCGAGGCGTTCATCGAACGCGTCTGGGAGTGGCGCCGCGAGTATGGCGGCACGATCGTCGGCCAGCTTCGCCGTCTCGGCTGCAGTTGCGACTGGGAGCACGAGCGCTTCACGATGGACGACGGCCTCAGCCGCGCCGTCGCCGAAGTCTTCTGCCGCCTCTACGACGAAGACCTCGTCTATCGCGGCAACTACATCGTCAACTGGTGCCCGCGCTGCGGCACGGCGCTCGCGGACGACGAGAGCGAGCATCAGCCCCACGACGGCTTCCTCTGGCATGTGCGCTACCCCGTGGCCGGCCGCCCGGGCGAGTGCGTCCAGGTCGCCACGACGCGCCCCGAGACGCTTCCCGGCGACACGGCCGTCGCCGTCAACCCCAAGGACGAGCGCTACGCCCACCTGCACGGCGCGACCGTCATCCTGCCGCTTTCCGGCAAGGCCATCCCCGTGGTGGCGGACGACTACGTCGAACGCGAGTTCGGCACGGGCGTCGTCAAGATCACCCCGGCGCACGACGCGAACGACTTCGCCGTCGCGCAGCGCCACGGCCTGCCCGCCGTGAACATCATGAACGGCGACGGCACGATGAACGCGCTTTCCGGCTACGAGGGGCTCGATCGCTTCGCGTGCCGCAAGCGCATCGTCGAAGATCTCGACAAGGGCGGCTTCCTCGTCAAGGTCGAGCCCTACCAGAACACGATCGGCCACTGCTACCGGTGCGACACCGTCGTCGAGTCGCGCCTCTCGAAGCAGTGGTTCGTGCGCATGAAGCCGCTCGCCGAGCCCGCCATCGAGGCCGTGCGATCCGGCCGCGTCGCGTTCACGCCGAAGCGCTACGAAAACATCTACTTCTCGTGGATGGAGGGGATTCGCGACTGGTGCATCTCCCGCCAAATCTGGTGGGGCCACCGCATTCCCGTCTACACGTGCGCCTGCGGCCATGAATGGGCGTCGCCCGACACCCCGGCGGCGTGCCCCGCGTGCGGCGCCGGCGCCGAGGCGATCCAGCAGGATCCCGACGTGCTCGACACGTGGTTCTCCTCCTGGCTCTGGCCCTTCAGCACGCTCGGCTGGCCCGACCAGGACAGCCGCGACCTCGCCTTCTACTATCCCACCGCCGATCTCGTCACCGCCCCGGACATCATCTTCTTCTGGGTCGCCCGCATGATCATGGCCGGCTGCAAGTTCATGGGGCGCGAGCCGTTTTCCAACGTCGTCATCCACGGCGTCGTGCGCGACGACCAGGGCCGCAAGATGTCCAAGTCGCTCGGCAACTCCATCGACCCGCTCGACATCATCGACCAGTTCAGCGCCGACGCGCTGCGCTTCAGCCTGATGCAGATCACGTCGCCGGGCATGGACGTCTACGTCAACCTCGACAAGTTCGAAATCGGCCGCAACTTCGGCACCAAGATCTGGAACGCCGCGCGCTTCATGCGCCAGCACGCCGAGAAGACGCCCGAAGTGGACTGGCGCGCGATCGCCCGCGACGGCCTGCGGCTCGACCCCGCCCTGCTTCGGGACGACGACCGCCACCTGCTCGCCACCTGCCAGCTCACGGCGGCCGCGGTCGACGACACGCTCGGCAAATACCGCTTCCAGGACGCCGCGCTGGCGCTCTACGACTTCGCCTGGACGCAGTTCTGCGACTGGTACCTTGAATATGCCAAGGCCGACCTCTACGGCGACGACGTCGCGCGCCGCCGCCAGGTGCTCGCCATCATGGCGGACGTCTTCGGCCGCCTGCTGCGGATGCTCCACCCGTTCATGCCCTTCCTCACCGAGGAGCTGTGGCATCAGATGGGCTATGCGAACGCCGACGAATCCATCATGGAAGCGCCGTGGCCGGGTGCCTACTCCGCCGCGGAGAACCAGGCGTGGGGGCTCGCCGAGGACGTCCGCGGCCATGTGAACGCCAAGCGCGAGCTGATCACGGCGGGCCGCGCCTTGCGCAGCGAGGCCGGCATCGCCCCGTCGAAGGCGATCGACTACGTCGTCAACGCCATCGACGCCGCCAGCGCCGAGCGCCTTGCCGCCGATGCGGATTCGATCCGCGCCGCGCTGCGCGCCGGCAAACTCGACATCCACGTTGACACGCCGATCATCGGCATGCCCACGGCGACCGCCGCGATCGGCGCCATCGGCATGCGCATCGAGGGCCTGGTTGACGTCGAGGCCGAGCGCCGGCGCCTGGCCGGGGAAATCGAGCGCCAGCGCGGCTTCCTCAAGACGGTCGAGGCCAAGCTCTCGAACGAGCGCTTCCTGGAGAAGGCCCCCCCCGCGATCCTCGAGCAGCAGCGCGCCCGCCGCGAAGAGCTGCTGGCCGAGATCGATCGTCTTGAAAAGATGGTCGAGGGATTGGCTTAGGTGTTGGCGGCGAGCGGCCAGGTTTTTCAGGCGTCAGAGTCGATGTCCCGGTGATCGGTCTGATCCGACGGATTGGACGGATCTTGTTGATTCGACAAAGCGACGAAGCCGCTGGCGTTTATTAACATCGGCGGGACGCCCGCCACCGCCGCCTGGGGGCAAGGCTGGCGCGGGGGCGTCGCCGAGCTGATCCTGCTCGTCGACGCGCCGACCGACGACCAGCTCAACGCCCTGAGGCGCTACCTTGCGCTCAAGCACGACCTCGCCGTGCCGACGGAATCCGACGGCGGCATCGTCGGCACGTTGGCGGCAATGGGCGTCGATTCGTGCGGCCTCTTCACCCCGGTCTTCGTGGTCAGGTAATGACAGGATGACAGGATTTTCAGGATTCCATTCTCCAAGGCAATCTTGTCTAAAGCCGCTTCGCTGCAGGGGCTAGTCGCTAGGGGCTAGGGGCTAGTGTTGTTTCAATCTTGTCAATCTTGTAATCCTGTCCAGATCCCGGAAACTTTTTGTGGTTTTTGGTGTTTTTCGTGGCCATTCCCCACCCGGCGAAGCCGCCCCGGCCCAATTTCCAGCTTCGAGTTTCCAACACCAAAAAAACACTCGCCTCCACCACAGTGAAAACGGTATCATAGGTGACATGAAAAGCGCATGGATCATTTTCTTGTGGGGCTTTCTGGGCTTCGTCTTCCTGTTGAAGGCGACGCCGTTCCGGCGTCTCGTCAGCCGTGTGCGACGCCAGCCGCCCGCCATCCAGGCGGCGGCGGCGCTGTGCCTGCTCGTCGCCGTCATCGTCGGCGGCACGAAGCCGGGCGGCACGAACGCGCCTTCCAGTTCGCCCCGGCCCCCAGCCGCCGCGCCTGCCAAAAACTCCTCTCTCCTCTCTCCTCACTCCTCTCTCCCCTCGTGGTGGGCGGACGACCCGACGGACACCGACGGCGACGGCATCCCCGACCTGTGGGAGAAGTGGACGCACGGCAACCGGCACGTCGCGGACGGCGGCATCGACCGCGACGGGGACGGGCTGACCGACCTCGAGGAGTTTTTCAACCAGACCGACCCGCGCACGGCGGACACGGACGGCGACGGCTTCGACGACGCCTTCGAGGTCGCCC
>JBMNOD010000116.1:0-8180 GCA_050942875.1 Kiritimatiellia bacterium | reverse complement strand
AGTTTAAATAATTTCGTTTACATGGGCACATTGGAACGAAAATGCTGCGCCTTGGGGGGCATAAATCCTTCTCCATCAGGCCTTTGCAAAGATTTTCCCGTGAAAAAGCCGCTGGAACTTCGGTTTAAATTGAGCTTGTCCATGGCGCGGACGTTTGCTAAAGTGGTGACGATGAACGATGATGTGGCCGCCGAGGCAATCGAGTCGATGGAGGGGCGGGCCGTCGATCATCGGCCCGGCGGGGGCTCCGTCGGGAAACGTCAACCCAAACCAAGGAAGATGGACATGAAGGCGATCAAAAAAGCGATGGCGGCGGCGCTCATGGCGTTTGCAGCGGCTTCGGCAACGGCGGCCGTGGTCGCGTGGACCGGCGACGGCGGGGACGGCCTGTGGTTCACGGCGGCGAACTGGTCCGACAACGGCGTGCCGACGGCGGCGGACGATGTTGTCGTCACAAATGGAGCCGTCGCCTACGTGCCCGGCGGCGATCTCGTGCGCAACGCCGGCACGACGCTGACCGTCGGCGCCGGCGGGTCGTTCGTCCAAACCGGCGGCATCGCGTGGATGCAAATCAGCGGGGATGTCGTCGTGGAGGACGGCGGCGTCTTCGACACGGGGTCGTCGGGGCAGCTCAACCTCAACAACGGCACGGGCCGCGTCGTCATCAACGATGGCGGCGTCTTCCACTATCGCGACCACACCCTTTCGATCACGGCGGATCTGGCGGACCAGTGGGTGTTCAACGGCGGAACGCTCGACATCGGGAGCGGCGAATTCCAATTCACCAATTCCGAGGTCGACTTTGTCGGAATCCTGCGCGCGCGCATCCTCGCCCCGCAAGGCAGCGGCAACTCCGGCGTGCTCAACTTCAACGGCGGCCAGATCCTGCTCTATTCCGACCAGCACTACGGCTACTGGCATCCCGGCTACGACTACGTCAACTTCACGCCCGGCTCCGATGGCGTCTTCACCGTCACCAACTGCCCGCCGGGCGACGTCCATGCGCGCTATTTCGACGGCGCGCTCCCGCGCCTCCGCTACGACGGCGAGCCCGTCGCCCCCGGCGATTTCGCGACGCTGTTCGTGGCCGAGGCCAGCGCGACCTATCCCGGCGGCGCGGACATCCATCTCGTGCCGCAGCAGGAGGACGGCGTGGCCGCCTTTGTGGACAATGCCTGCGTGAAGAGCAATTTCACCGCCACGGGCGCGACGTTTTACGCCACGATCGAAGACGCCGGCTCCCCCGCCGCGGAGGTGTTCGCCTGCCACGGCACCGCCAATGGCGCGGGCATCTTCGCCAACTGGCAGGAACGCGTGTCGCTCGGCACGGCGGTCGATGCGACGGCCTACGCCCATCCGGCGACCCTCGCCTCGAACACCCTGCATTACTACCGCCTGGCCGCCACCAATTCCAGCGGCGTGGCCTTCGCCACGCCTTCGCCGACGTATTTCATGACCGGGGAAGTCGCCCTCGAGGCTCCCGCCTCGTTGCCCGAGAACAGCGCGGTCCCCGCCAACATCGTCATCTCGCGTCCCGCTGAAAACAACTGCACGGCGATCGAGCTGCCCGTCCCGTTCACCCTCGGCGGCACGGCCGAGGCGGGCGTCCACTACACGCTCTCGACCCCGAGCCCCGCCAAAATCCCCATTGGCGCCGCTTCCGTCACGGTGGCCCTCATGCCGAAGTCGGACTGGGGGAGCGACACGAATCGCACGGTGGCCTTCACGCTCGCCCCGTCGCCGGCCTACCTGCTCGGCGCCGCGAACAGCGCGACAATCACGCTGACCGACGCCGTCATGCCCGTCGCGCCCACGAACGCCTTTCTCGGCGTCGTGTCGGAGTCCTCGCTCGATCCGGACAATTGGTCGCTCGGCGTCGTGCCCAACAGCGGTCATGTCGTCGTCTTCTCCCCGGAATACGCCCGGCGTCAGCTCGACTGGGTTGCGGGCACCACGGACACGGTGGCGGAGTGGAGACAGCCCCACGCTTTTCCGGTGGCGGACAGCCGGGTGCTTTTCCACACCACCCCCGCCGCGCCGCTGAACATCGTCGGCGACTGCCTGCTCAATGGCGGCTACTGGGTTCATGAAGGCCCTTCCGAGACGCCCACGACGGCGGTGGCCGTGAACATCGGCGGCGACTTGACGATCGGCGCCGGCGCGCAGATCAACGCCGGCAACGGCGGCGTGAACCAGGCCAACGGCAAGCCGCGCGGCTACTACCTCGCGGGGCCCGGCTACCGGCCCTCCTCCGGCGAGGACGGCACCGGCTCGTCCTACGGCGGCGAAGGCGCCACCAACGACGTCACCTACGGCAGCGTCCTCAATCCGTTGAGCTATGGCTCGTCGGGCCGCGGCGACAACGACGGCTTTTCCGGCGGCGGGTTGATCCTGCTGAACGTCGGCGGCACCACCACGCTCGACGGCGCCATCCATTCGATGGGCTTCGGCTACACCGGCTCCGGTCGAGGTGGCTCCACCGGCGGCTCGATCAACCTCACCACGGCGAAGCTGGTCGGCGGCGGCACGATGTCCGTTGACGGCGGCCCCGACCCCAGCTACGGCTCAGGCTCCGGCGGACGCATCCGCGTGAAGCTGACGGACGCGGCTTCCGCAATCGAGGATTTCACCGGCGTCGCGACGGCCTGCGGCAACGGCGCCTACGCCAGCTCCCTGGGCAGCGCGGCGGGGACGGTCGCCTGGCAGACCGCCGCGGACACGGCGCTCTCCGGCCTCGTGGTCGTGGACAACAACGCCTATGCCGACACGACGAACGTGCCGCCGCGCGCGATGTGCACCCACCTGCCGCCGAAGCAGGACACCGACGCCTCGTTTTCGGCGACCCGGTGGGTGCTGAGGCGCCACGCCTCGGTGCGCGTCACGAAGAACGTGGCGGTGGAGGCGATCAAGGTCGAGGGCGCCAACGCGCGCATTTTCCTGAACGGCTGCACGCTGACGACGAAGACGTTCATCATCGACGACGTCGAGGTCAAGGCGGGCGCCTACACGGCAGCGGATTTCCCCGCGTTGCTGAAGGAGGATGGAACGGTGGTCGTCCAGTCGCCGGGTTTGCTGCTGACTGTTCGGTGATGTGGTGAAAGCGATGCGGCATTGCCGCGTCTTTGGAGAACAAAAGAGAAATGAAAATGAAACGCATGTCGCTTCCGTGGTTCGCCGCCTTGCTCGCCTGGGCGCCCGTCTCCGCGTTTTCGACGCTGTTGTACTACGACGGCTTTCCGACTTCGGGCGCCGACGCCTACGCCGTCGATCGGGTGGCCAACGGAAGCAATCCGCAGCATTCGTCCATTGTTGGGTTCAAGGACGATGCCGCCAACACGTGGCGGACCGGCTCGACCGCCATCCGCATCAGCGCGAACAACCTCGTGCCGCCGGCGGATGTGAAGCTGGCCACGCAGGACGGCTGCTTTTCCGTGGGCGAGGGCAGCGGGAGCCCGCGGAGCGGATTCCGAAACATCGTGTCGCCGGCCTTGTCCGGCACCACCTACTACAGTTTCCTGGTGCGTTACAAGGGGGCCTTCCCGTCTGCGCTGACGTGGGACTACGTCGCGTTTGACACGGTGGGATGGAGCGGCACGACATCGGCCCAGCTTGATTGGTTCGGAACCAACGGGTTCGTGGTGGCGTTTGTGCGGCAAGACGCCGGCACGGTCAATCTTGTGTTCAAGACCGACACGGCCACGCACAATCTCGTCCCCAACGCGGCCGCGGAAACCACGTACATGGTGGCGGTCAAGTACGTCAACAACCCCGGCGCGGCGCATGTCGTGCAGGCCGGCGTCATCGCCGGGCCGGAAGAGCCGGAGACCTGGGATGTGTCGGTCACAACCCCGGTTCGCAGCAAGACCATCGACAAGATGTGCATCGGCGGCTATGGCGCCAACAGCACGGTCAACTGCTTTCTCTTCGACGAGGTTCGCATCGGAACGACGTTCCAGGACGTGGCGGGCGTCGCGGGCATGGAGCCCGCCGTGTTTTCGGAAAGCACGTCGGTCGGCGACATCGCCGTTGGCGGCGGTTTTGGATCCGCCACGATTTCCGGCACGTTGAGCGATCCCGGCGACCCCGTCGCCGATCTCTATTTGTACTGGGGCCTGGCGGACGGCGGCGCGTCCGATTTGGCGACGTGGGCGAACACCGGGTTTGTGGCGCAGGCCGCGGCGGCGACGTTCAGCACGAATGTGACCGCGTTGCCGCGCGATTCGATGGTGTTCTACCGTCTCGCCGCCGTCACGCCTGCGCAGACGATTTGGGGGGTGCCGGAGCCGGCGGCGTTTCTGACGGCGCCGCTGGCCGTCGCTTCGCCGGCGCCGGTGGCCGAGAATGCGCTTGCCCCTGCGTCCTTTGTCATTTCGCGTCCTGATGCGGATGCCGCCTGCACGGCGGACTTGCTGGTGAACTTCACGCTCGGCGGAACGGCCCGGCCGGGCGTGCACTACACGGCGTCGAGCAGCGGCTCGGTCGTCATCCCCGCCGCGTCGAGCAACGCGTCCGTCTTCATCCAGCCGAAACCCGACTTCGTCTCGGAAGACGACGTCACGGTGGCCCTCGTCGTGGAGCCGGGCGCGTATGCCGCCTCGACGGCGGCAACGGGGCTTTTGACGATCGTGAATGCGCCGCTGCCCGCCGCGCCCACCAACGCCTTCATCGGAGCGGTGTCGGACTTGGCGTCCACGGCCGGCAATTGGTCGCTGGGGCGCGTGCCGGCCGCCGCGGACGACATCCTGTTTTCGCCGTCGTATGCGCTGCGCAACTTGACTTGGGACGCCGCGGCCCCGAGGACGGTCGCCTCGTGGAACCAGCCCGCCGGCATCACGAACACGGTGTTCTTCGAGACGACGCTGGACGCGCCGCTCCGCATTCTGGGCAACGCCGAGCTGCACGGCGGCGTGTGGACGCATGTCGGCCCCTCGAATGCGCCGGCCCATGCGGTCGCGGTCGATGTCGACGGCGACCTGAGCGTCGGCGCCAATGCGGCGATCAACGTCGGGAGGGACGTTTCGGGGATTGACCCGACGGGCGTGGCGCGCGGCTTCCACCGCGCAGGGCCCGGCTATTTGCAAGGAACCGGGTCGTCCTATGGCGGCGAAGGCTTCACCAACGCCGTCACGTATGGTTCGGTGGTCAATCCTTTGAGCTACGGATCCAGCGCGCATGGCAGTGGCGGCGCCAACGCGCTGCTCAAGTACGCCGGCGGCGGGTTGGTTCGCCTTCGGGTTGGCGGCACGCTGGCCGTGTCCGGGAAGATCGCGGCGGACGGCTATGGCTATGCCAACAACGGCGGCGGCGGAACGGGCGGCACGCTCAATCTGGAGGCCGGGAAGCTCGTCGGGGGCGGAGACATCACGGCGAATGGCGGGAACGACACGTATTACGGATCAGGATCAGGCGGACGCATCCGCATCAAGCTGACAGACGCCGACGCCCGGTTTGCCGACTTCACGGGCGCGCTCACGGCCCATGGCGGAACCGGCGGGGCCCCCGGCGCTTCCGCGCAATACGACTCCGCCGGCGCCGCCGCCGGGACGATTGCGCTTCAAACGCCGGACACGGGCGCGCAGATGACGCGGGTGATCGTGCGCAACCACGACAACTGGCGCGCCCAGACGAATGCCGTCAGTCGGTTCTTCCCCTCGACGCACCTGCCGCCAACCCAGTTGACGGACGCGTCGCTGTCGTACACCGACTGGGTTCTTGGCGACAACGCCCATGTGCGCGTCACGAAAAACGTCTCGATCAATTCGCTGGCCATGCTCCCCGCCGTCTCGGGCAACGCGGTCAACCCCGTGCTCTTCCTGAATGGCTCCACCCTCATGGTGAAGGCGCTGGAAATCGACGGCGAGCACTATCCGCCAGGCGCCTATCAAGCCGGGGACTTCCCGGCGGGATGGGTGTCGGATTCCGGCAGCGTGATCGTGCAAGGCCGGGCGACCTTGATTTGCTTGAAATAAAAGGACGTGGGCATGAAGCGCATATTGGTTCCGTTTTCTTTGATGGTTCTGGGGGTGCAGATGCTTGCCATGAGCGCGTTCGGCGGCGTTGTCTCGCTGGAAGAAGATGGAAGCGGCTTCAAGCTGCTGCGCGAGGGCAAGCCGTTTTTCGTCAAGGGCGCCGGCGGAGGCGGCCCGAAGGATCTGCTTGCCGCGATCGGCGGCAACAGCTTCCGCACCTGGGGCGCCGGAACGGCGCGGGCCGAGCTCGACGAAGCGCAAAAGCATGGGCTCGCCGCGACCATCGGCTTCTGGTTCGGACACCAGCAGCACGGCTTCGACTATTCGAATCCGCAGGCGCTGGAACGGCAGAAGCAGGACGTCCTCGAGGTGGTGCGAAGGCTGAAGGATCATCCGGCATTGCTGATCTGGGCGCTCGGCAACGAAATGGAGATCGGCAACGCGCACCGCGAGGCGATGTGGCGGCACATCAACGACGTGGCCTTGGCCGTCAAGGCCATCGACCCGAACCACCCCGTCATGACCGTCGTGGCGGAAATCCCCCGGGCCAACGTCGAGGAGTTCAACCGCTTCTGCCCCGACGTGGACATCCTCGGCATCAACACGTATGGCGGAAGCGGTTCGGTCGGCGAGCGCTACCGCAAGGCGGGCGGCGTCAAGCCGTACATCGTCACCGAATTCGGCCCCCCGGGCCAGTGGGAAACGGGGAAGAGCGCCTTTGGCTGTCCTTTGGAAATGACGAGCGCCGAGAAGGCCAAATGGTATGCCAGCGTCTATCGCACGGGCATTGAAGCGGAGCGCGGCAGGCTTTGCCTCGGCTCCTACGCCTTCACCTGGGGCTACAAGGTCGAGGCCACGCCGACGTGGTACGGACTCCTGCTGCCCGACAACACGCGCCTCGCGGCGACCGACGCGCTGCAAGTGTGCTGGACCGGCAAGCCCCCGGCGAACCGCGCGCCCGAAGTCTCGAAGATCACGGCCTCGCGCGACGACGTCCGCGAACCCGGCGGCACGTTCACTGCGGAGGCTGCGGCCTCCGACCCCGACGGCGATCCGCTGACGTGGACGTGGGTCCTCGTCAAGGAGGCCGCGACGTATGCCGTGACCGGCACGGGCGAGCCGCTGCCCCCGGGGTTCCCCGAGGCGATCGTGAAGGGGCAGGGCACGCCCCGCGTGGAGGTCAAGCTCCCCGGCGGCGGCAAGTTCCGGCTTTATGCCTATGTGTTCGACGGTCGCGGCTCGGCGGGCTACGCGAACCTCCCGGTGCAGGGGACGGGCGCCGAGGCTTCGGCGCCAAGGATGGCGCGAAAGCTCCCGTGCGTGGTCTACGCGGACGGCGAGCCCGCGCTTTGGCATCCTTCGGGCTACATGGGCAACACGGGCGCGATCAAGATGGATTTGGCGAGTCGCGACGACCCGCGCAGCGGCGACACGTGCCTCAAGGTCTCGTACAACGCCTCCGGGAACTGGGGCGGCGTGCTCTGGCAGCATCCGGCGGACGACTGGGGCGAGCGAGACGGCGGCTTCAATCTCGAAGGCGCCACCATGCTCGTCTTCTGGGCGCGCGGCGCGGAAGGCGGCGAGAAGGTCTCGTTCAAAGTCGGCGCCATCGAGAAGGCGAAGCATCCCGACACCGCCTTCGCCGAACTCAAGGACATCGTGCTCAAGCCGGAGTGGACTCGCTACCGCATCCCGCTCGACGGGCGCGACATGAGCCGCATCAAGACCGGTTTCGGCTGGGTCGTGGCCAATCCCGGGCGCCCCATCGCCTTCTACCTCGACGACATCGTCTACACGGCGGATTAAACCGACTCAATCGGGCAGGCGACGGGAGGGCGATTTTCGTCAACCACCATCTTCAGGACGCTCCGCCTCTTCTTCCTGCACCTCAGGCTATCCGGATGTTGCCGTCCGCTGCTATTTCACTCTCGTCAATGCCTTTTGAGCGTCGGCATTCCCTTGCTCCGCCGCCTTGCGATGCCATCCTGCAGCCATTTGAACGGGTGCCGCTTCGCCGCGAACGGGTACGGGAACGACCGGGGAGGGGCTGGCGCTGCGCTGATCAGTCGCCACGCAGCCAAGGTGGCTCGCCGGGACGGCGTCGCCCCACCTTCCAAGATTCAATGGGGTCTGTCCCCTAAACTTCAATCACAGTGGTGGCAGGGTGCCAACACCTCCCACGACGGGCGAACCAGGCACCGCGACGCTGGA
>JBMNOD010000042.1:0-27470 GCA_050942875.1 Kiritimatiellia bacterium | reverse complement strand
ATGTGGACGCGGCGTCCCCGCCGCGTGTCGTTCCACGCGCCTTGGCGCGTGGCAGAGTGTGCGAGGGGGCGTGAACGCGAACGCGAACGAGTGCCGCTTCGCCGGGTGCGGGTACGGGAACGACCGGCGGGCTGGCGCTGCGCTGATCAGTCGCCACGCAGCCAAGGCGGCTCGCCGGGACGGCGTCGCCCCACCTTCCAAGATTCAATGGGGTCTGTCCCCTAAACTTCAATCACAGTGGTGGCAGGGTGCCAACACCTCCCACGACGGGCGAACCAGGCACCGCGACGCTGGAGCCCGCAAAACGTTTGTAGTGGGCCCGTAAGGGCTTCTTGCGCAAGGATGACGAATGAAGTTCCTTCGATTTTTCATGCGTCAAGCCATTTTTTCTCCCGATGCTTCCAGCGCCTCACGGCGCCACTACGAACCTTGTGCTCAATGTGGACGCGGCGTCCCCGCCGCGTGTCGTTCCACGCGCCTTGGCGCGTGGCAGAGTGTGCGAGGGGGCGTGAACGCGAACGCGAACGAGTGCCGCTTCGCCGGGTGCGGGTACGGGAACGACCGGGGAGGGGCTGGCGCTGCGCTGATCAGTCGCCACGCAGCCAAGGCGGCTCGCCGGGACGGCGTCGCCCCACCTTCCAAGATTCAATGGGGTCTGTCCCCTAAATTTCACCTGAATTTCATGGTGGAGGCGAGTGCCAGGTCTCTCGCCCTCTCGCGTCCCGCCCAATTTCCAGTTTCAAATTTCAAATTTCAAATCCAAAACCACCCCGCCCGTGCTCTGTGGAACGTGTCCCGCCTCGATGTGGTCGAAAAGCCTGCGCTGCAACGATGTCGTGAGATGGTCGCGGGCGACGTTGCGTTTGTGCGGCGAGAAAACGCGCTCGTAGGCCTGATCCGCGCTGGCGCCGGATGCGGGGAAGCGAAGGAACGCTCGCTGGAATTGCACGATGTTCGACGACGGCGGCAGGATGTCCGCCAAGCCCGGGTAAAGAAGCCAGCTGACGCATTGCAGGCCGCGCGGCGCGGCGCGGTCGGGGAAATGGCGCGAATGGAAACCGGCCGCCATGGCAAAGGAGGCCCGGCAGGCCTCGGCGTCGAGCGGCTCGCCGGCGGGGATGTGGACCGCCAGCGCCGGATCGCCCGGCGCCAGGCGCACCTCCCAGGCGCCGGGTTCGAACGTCGAGGGCGCTTGGGCCACCCGACCGTTTGCCTGCACCCGATGCGCCTCGCGGATGTCGCCCGCCTCCACGCGCAGGCGCGTCTCGAAAACGCCGCCGGCCGCGCCTTCGCTGTTGGCGAAGACGCCGGACTCGGCAAAACGGAGGCCGCCGCAGGCGACGACGCAGCGTTCCCCGCTGGCGCGATGGACGAGCGCGACAAAGGGCGGGTTGAACGTCGAGGGCTGGAACTGGAGCCGCCCGAGGCGGATCACGCGGCAGAAAATGTGTTCGCGGAGCCAGCCGATCTCATGGAAGCCGCGGCGCCCCGTGCGCGCCTGGTGCGTGTCGATCCAGATCGGGATGTCGGCGAGCGTGGCGCGCAGGACGTCGTCCGGCATGCCCCGGGCGGCGTATTCGGCGCGCATCGCCGCCAGCCGCTGCAACACGGGCAGCAGGAGGAAGAACTGCTCGCCGCGCGAATCGTCCCGAGGCGTGTCGCGCCAGAGCGCCGGATTCCAATGCTCGGGCCGCGCCAAGGCGACGGCCACCCGGACGAGATCGGCAAGCCGATCCGGGCGGTTGAGCAGTTCGCGGGCGGCCTGGGCGATCGCCTCGACATCGGCGGGGGCGATTCCCGCGCCGACTGCCTCGGCGCGGAGCACGGATTCGGCGCGCAGGAAGTCGGCGATCTTTTCAGGTTCGTTCAGGGGCGCAAGCCGGGGCATAAAGACGGAGGGGCGAGAAGTGTTGTCGGACATGGCGTTTCGTTTCGGAACAATGGGGTCTGTCCCCTATTTTTGCTTTGGTGGCGTAAATCAGTGGCTGTAAAAAGGATGGAGGGTCACGTGGCGCCATCCGCGGGAGGGCGTTTTTGGTGGGCGGGCTACCCGCAATGGAAATGCTCTTCGACGAGTTCCGCGAGGCGTTCGGGGGAGCGGATGAGCTGGGCGCGGAGGTTCTTGTCGTCGAAGGCGCGGAGCGCAGCCACCACGCCATCGATCATGCCGGGGGTGAAGACGTCGTATGCCTCGAAGATGGCGCGTTGGCGCTCAAGCGCCGCGGCCGAGTCGACGCAGCATCCGGGGAGCTGCTCCAGGGATGCGGCGATGGACTCGTTGCCCTTCTTGTGGATGTCCACATTGACGCAGGTCTTTTCGGCGACGTCGAGGGCGTCGGGCATTTCAAAGCCATGGCGCGCGGCCACGGCGAGGCTGGCCAGAAGCTGATGGACGTCCGCCGAGCCGTCGGGCGAGCGCATTTCCACCGTCTGCCTGTCCGAGGTGTCCCGGGCCGAAGCGGATTCGAGGGGGTTCGCCGTGGCGCACATGTCGCTTTTTGCGGTCCAGCCGAGCGGCACGCGGACGAGCACGGAACGGTTTTGGTCGCCCCAGCAGATTTGCGTGGGCGCTTCCTGGCGGGGGACGAGGCGGAAGTAGGAGGTGGGGTTTTTGTTGCCGAAGGCGGTGATGGAGGGCGCCAGCGTCATCAGGCCGGCGATCGCCTTGCGGGCGGTGTCGGACAGTTCGCCGTTGGCGAGCATTTGGTTGCGCCCGTCCTTCATGATGCGCATGTGGACGTGGAGTCCCGACCCCGCCTTGCCCACCGTGATCTTGGGCGCGAACGTGATGTTGAGCCCGTGGTGGCGTCCGAGGTTGCGAATGATCCACTTGGCGAGCAGGAGCTGGTCGGCGGCGTCTTCGGTGCGGGTGGGAAGGAACTCGATTTCGTTTTGCTCGTAGATCTTGCCGTCCTGGGCGAAATTGCCCACTTCGCTGTGGGCGTACTTCACGAGGCCGCCGCATTGGGCGATCGCCAGCATGCAGCGGGCGCGGAAGGCGTTGAACTTGGCGAACGGGCCGGATTCATGGTAGCCGCGCTGATCGGCGGCATGGAAGATCCCCGGGTCGTCTGCCAGCACGTAGTACTCCAGCTCGCCCATGGCCTGGAACTCCATGCCGGTGACTTCGGTGAACGCCTTGCAGGCTTTGTGCAGCGTGCGCTCGGGCGAGCTCTCAAGCGGCTCGCCCTCCTTGTCGAAGAAGGAGCAGAGCAGGGTCAGCGTCGGGATTTCGGCGAATGGGTCGAGAAAGGCCGTCCGGAACCGCGGCACGACATACAGATCGCTGCCGCTGGCTTCGATGAAGGGGAAGAGGCTGGAACCATCCACGCGTTCGCCGCAGGTGAGAATGGCGTCGAGGCAGGCGAGGTCGTTGATGACGAAGTTGAGCGTCTTCAGCCGTCCATCGCCGCCCGGGTACATGAAGTTCACCATCTGGACGCCCTTTTCCTGGATGAAGCGGACGACGTCCGCCTTGGTGAACTGAGCCGGAGGCTTGCCGAGATGCGCCGCCATGGCATGAGGGGTGATCGCCGAAGATGTCGTCATGAGTCGTTCCTGTTTTTTGCGGGAACATGATACTCGGAGACGCGAGGGGATGTCGAGGGTTTTTGGGGCCGCCCCAAAAACAGCGGCCAGCGGCCGGGGAAGCGAGAGGCGAGAAGTGGGAGGTGGGAGGTGGGAGGCGAGCGTCGAGCAAGTGTCCACGAGCGACTGCCGGCAGCCCGATCGCCCCTGGTTTTCAATTCTCAATGGACAAGCAATCAAGCACCTGCTAAAATCCCCGCACCTCTTGACAACTGGCCTTTGTGGCAACCAGGAGGCACGGAGATGCGGCGGGTGGCGTTTTCTTACTGGGCATGAGCAACATACATTACATGGCGGTCGTTACGGACAATGCCACGCATTCGATGCAGTGGTGGGCGGGCCTGACGCTCATTTTGCTGCTGGCGGCGTTGTGTGCGGTCGTGTTGCTGGCCTTGGCGGCGTTGACGTTGCGCGCTTCGGCTCGACGGAAGACCCGGAGGAAGGGAGGCGCAGACGAGCGTCTCGTCAGTGAAAAGTCGAAACTGGAAGAAGCGGAATTGCTCCTGCGGCTGGGACGCGACTTCGCCGCATCCTCATTGCTGGCGTCGTCGCTCCCGGAGTGCCTGAACCGTCTTGCGGGCCTTGTGCTGCAGATTCCCGGCGTCGATTGCAGCGCCGTCTATCTGCGCGACAAGAAGACCGGCGACTTCAAAATGCGTGTTTGTCTTGGCTTGGGCGACGACTTCATCCGCGCGTTGCAATCCTACTATGATGCAGACAAGTTCGTTCTTGCGGATTTGCAGGTCGGGCGCACCGTGCATGTCACGCCCGAAGACGTTTTGCCTCCGTTGTGCGAGACGATGCGGCGCACCGGGCTGCGCAGCGCGTTGATCGTGCCGGTCGCCTGCGGTTCGTCGGTTGTGGCGGCGCTTCACGTTGGGTCGCGCCAACTGGATGCGTTTTCACGAGAAGTGCAGACGACGCTCGAATCGTTGGCCGTGCGTCTGGGGGGTGTTCTTTCCCGGTTCGACATGATCGGGAAGCTCCGGGAGAGCGAGGTGCTGTTCCGGCGCGTGGCGGAGGGCGTTTTCGATGTGATCTGCCTGCTTGACGAAGAAGGGCGTTTTCTCTTCGTCAACACGCGGGCGGAGCAGGTGTTTGGCTATTCGGGAGCCGAGCTGGTGGGGCGTCATTTTTCGGAGGCGCTTCCTGAAGAAGAGTTCGAGAGGACTGAGAGGCGGTTTCGAGATCGGCTGGAAGGCGGTGGCGAGCCCGCCACCTACGAGATGACGCTCCTGCAAAAGAATGGCGGACGGCTTCCCGTCGAGGTCTCGGTCAAGACAACGTTGTGGCAGGGGCGGCGGGCGTTTGTCTACGCGATCCGGGATCTCGCCGAGCGCCGGCGCCTTGAGGCGCAGGTGTTGCAGATCGAGGAGTGGGAGCGGTTGCGCATTGGACAGGATCTCCATGATTCCGTTGGCCAGGAGCTGGTCGGCCTGGCCTGCATGCTCAAGGTGCTGGAGAACCTGCATGCCCGGGAGAAAGCAGAAATGAAGCAGTTGGCGGCGCGTGCGCGCGCGGTCTGCCTCTCTGCGCATGCAGATCTCCGGAGGGTTGTGGGCGGTCTGCTTCCCTTGGGTGCAGACGAATCCCTCGGCGCCGCGCTGGAGCGCCTGGCCGCCAACCTCCGCGAGCGAAGCGGCGTCGCTTGCGACGTGAAAAACAAACTGGCCTTGGAGATGATGGTGCCGCAACGCGCGGCGCACCTCTGCTGCATTGCGCAGGAGGCCGCGGCAAATGCGATCCGGCACGGTGGTGCGCGGCACATTGCGATCGAGCTTGCGGGCCGGGGCGAGTTCGGCGTGCTGCGCATCGACGACGATGGAGGCGGGTTCGACATCGAGGCGGTGCGTTCCGGCATGGGGCTTCAAATCATGCGCACCCGCGCCAGCGCGCTGGGCGGCACCTTGGCCGTCGAGCGGCGCGAAGCCGGCGGCACGACGGTTTGCTGCGAGTTTCCGCTTTAAAAAGGGAGGTGGACTTCGTATAATTCCAGGCGAACTTCCAGTTCCCTCCCAAGCAAGAAAGAAAAATGCGAATGAAAGACTTTCGAAAAATCTTCCGAACGCCGAAGAACCCGAAGCTGGACGAAATCAGCACAGATGAAACGCTTGGGCTGGACGAGTCCGCCGCCGAGGCCATGCTTGAAAAGAACAAGGCGCTGCTGGGCAAGTTGGGGTATCGATTGCATGCCGAGGGCAGGCGGTCGTTGCTCGTCGTGTTGCAGGCGATGGACACGGCGGGCAAGGACGGCGTCATACGCCACGTCATGACCGGGCTCAATCCCCAGGGCGTGCGCGTCACGTCGTTCAAGGCCCCTACGCCAATCGAGCTTTCCCACGATTTTCTTTGGCGCATCCATCCCGCCGTGCCCGGCCAAGGCGAAATCGCCGTCTTCAACCGTTCCCATTACGAGGACGTGCTGATACAGCGGGTCAAGAAAATGGTGCCGAAAAAGGTGTGGAGCCAGCGTTACGGCCAGATCGTGGAATTCGAGGCGCTGCTCGCCGAGAACGGCACGGCGATCGTCAAGATCTTCCTGCACATTTCGAAGCAGGTGCAGGCCGAACGCCTGCAGGCGCGGATCGACGATCCGGACAAGAACTGGAAGTTCCAGATGGGCGACATCAAGGAGCGAGAATACTGGGACGACTACATGCGGGCGTACGAGGCGGCCATTCGAAAGTGCGACCGTCCCGCCGCCCCCTGGTACATCATCCCGTCCGACAGGAAATGGTTCCGCAACTTCGCTGTTTCGCAGATTCTGTGCGAGACGCTGAAGAAGATGAACCCCAAAGTCCCCGACCCGATTCCCGGACTGGATGCAATAAAAATTGTGTGAATGCGGAGATCGACCATGAAGACGTGCATGAATGGCGAACGGGAGACGGGTGGGCGGCATGATTCGCCGTCGGCTTCCCGGGGTGTGCGGAAGCGCATCATGATCGTCGACGATCATCCTCTCGTCTGCGAGGGGCTTGCCGCACTGATCCAGCAAGATGAGGGGCTTGAGGTTGTGGCGGTGAGCCACACCGTTCCGGACGCCCAGCGCGCGTTGCGAGAGCAGTTGCCGGATCTGCTCCTGCTTGACATTTCGCTGCCGAGGGCCAACGGGCTGGATGTGCTGAAGGATTTGCGGATCCACTATCCTGAGATGAAGATTCTCGTCGTCTCAATGCACGACGAGTCGGTTTATGCCGAGCACGTTGTGCGTCTGGGTGCGAAAGGGTACATCATGAAGGCGGCGTCGTCGGACAAGATCGTCGAGGCCGTCCAGCACGTCTTGGAGGGCGGCATCTATGCGAGCCCCAGGGTTTTGTCGAAGATCCTCGCCCGGCTTTCGTCCATGCGCAGCCGCTCGGGCGCTCCGGGCGGAGCGGGTGCGCTGACAGAACGCGAACTTCAGGTTTATACGCTTATCGGCGAGGGGTTTAAGGCCCGAGAAATCGCTGAAAGCCTCAAGATCAGTCCCAAGACGGTGCAGACGCACCGCGAGCACATCAAGAAGAAGCTCGGCTTCTCGACATCGGCCGAGTTGAACCAATCGGCCTGGAACTGGTGCAAAAACCAGTAGGGGGTCCGGGGGGCGGGGCCGGGGGACAGCCCCGAAAAAGGGCCTTTCGGAAACGTTGTCGCGGGCGGTGTCGATTTCGGCCGCCAGCCGCCAAACCCTAAATTTGGCATGCATTTTGCTTTACAGTGGGGCAAATTCCTGCAACATCACATCTCTGGACATGAACGACGCCAAGGACAACGCGAAGAACAAGCGACGGCCGGAATCGAAGCCGGCGACTGACATGGTGGGCATTGAGCTGGGCTCTGGAAACCCCGCCGGGACCCCCGCTGCGAGGCTCCGGCGCGACTCGGCCGGTGCGCTTGAGCTGACGGCGGCGGCGCTGCTCCCGCTGGACTCGACCTTGCCCGCCCTTGATGCCGAGGCGTCCAAGAACGGCGGATGGGTGCTCCCCAGGGCGTTTCAAGCCCCGGACGCGGCTTTTGCCATCACGTCGGACGATGCGTTCTTGCGCCAGGCCTCTGGCATCGACGAGGCCATGTCGGACAAGGAGGAGGTGCGCTTCCGGACGCTGAGCCATGGCGGGGATGCGGAATCGTTCCCCTTTGTGGCCGCTCTGCCTGATGCCGTGGCGGCTTGGGCCGCCCGTCTGCTTCCTGAAGGCCGTCGGCCGACGGCGGTTTCCATCCAGGTCTCCGACTTGGCTTGGCTCAATGCGTTCGCCGTTTCCTCCACCTTTTCCAAGACAACCGGCACGGCGCTGCTGCTTGTCGCCGGCGCTTCGTCGACGGCGCTGGCGATTTTCCACGACTTCGAGCCGATCCTCTACCGCAAGCATTCGATTGGCGCCCAAGATGTGCTTGATGCTGTTTGCCGCAAGATGAATCTCGACCAAGGCACGGCTCGCGACATCCTCAACGACACGCTCATTGATCCCACGTCGGTGATTGAGCCGATCTTGGCGCCGTTGTTCCGCCAGGCCGAGATGTCTGCGGACTACGCCGTGCGCATGAAGGGCTGCTTCGTCGAGCACTTCTTCCTCTGCGGATTGAAAACGGGCGTTCGCTATTGGGCGGACGTTTTCAAGCAGCGGACCGGTGCGACGATCGTCCCCTGCAATCCTGCGCTGGAGATGGCGCGCGCCCCCGGTGCGGTCCTTCCCGAAGATTTTGAAAACCTCGCGGGGGTGTTCATCCCCGCCATCGGCGCGGCGGCCGCCGCCATGGAGGGCGCATGAGACGTACCATCCACATCAATTTTCTCCGCGATGACGAACGGGTCAGCAGCAACCCCGTCCGTCTGCGCATCATGATTCCGGTCTTGTGCGGGATTGTTCTGGCTTCGCTGCTCGGCTGGTGGCGGTTCGTCGCCGCGGCGAATGCCGGGCAGGAGCGCGAGGTGGAACGCATTGCCGCCGCCGCCGCCGACCTCAAGCCCGCCGTTGCATCGTTCGACGCGCTTGTTCAGCGCGTCGCGGCCGCCCGCGCCGAAATCGGCCAGCTCACGTGTTACAATGGCAGCCGCATCGTCTTCGGCGACGTGCTGGTGAAGCTGCCCGACGTCGTGCCGTCGACGGTCCAGTTCACCGCGGTGACGATCCCGCCGCCGGCGCGTCCCCCGGCGAAGAAGGAAGAGAGGCCTGCGACCCGCTCTCGAAAAGCGGCTGCAAAGGCCGGGAAAGCTGTCAAGCCGCCGGTCGAGCCTGTCTCCGAGAAGGTTTCGCTCAGCATTGCCGGTCTCGTTGATTCCGCCCAGACGGCGGCTCGACTCAAGGCGGCGATGACGGGGTCGGATTTCTCCGGTCTCGTGAAATCCGCCGACATTCCCGATGGCGCCTTCAAGATGAGCGCCGATGGATCCGGCCAGTTTCTCTTTGAGATCAGTTGCCAATGCACGGAAAGGAGTTTCAAATGAGCGCCGCCGCGAAATCGTCAGCTTGGCAGAATCTCGGTTTTGCGACTCGTCGTGCCGTTTGGGTGTCGGTCGCGTTGCTGGCGCTGTCGTTGGGCGTCGTTTTTCTGCTGTTGCTGCCTGCCCGGCAGGAGAGCCGCGAGCTCGCGGCGAAGGTCGCCGCGGGGACTGCCGATCTCGACGCGCAACAGGCGAGGATCCGCCAGACCGCCGTGCGCCGGGCCGAAGCGGAATCGCTTGAGGCGGAGCTCGACGCGCTTTGCCGCTCCGGCGTGCTTGAGCCGTTGCTCGGATCGTTCGAGATGCGCGGCATGTCGTTGCTGAATCCCCTTGCCGAGCGCCACGGCGTGGCGCTCATGGGCGGCAGCGTGCGGCGTCTGCCACAGCTGCCCATCACCGAGGCTGCGCCCGCCGAGGGGCGGTACTACGCCCGCCAGCCGCTCGAGTTCACGGCCACAGGCGCCTACGACCAGCTTGCCGCATTCATCCGCGATGTCGAGCGCGAGCATCCGATGGCGACGGTGTCGTCGCTGCACATCGTCGCGCAGCCGCGCGATCCCGACGTGCAGGCGATGACGATCGGCATCGAGTGGCCGGTGGTCGCCCCGCCGCCGCCTGCGCCCGAGAAGAAGAAGGGGAGGGGGAAATAGACGATGGGTACGCAGCCAATCACATTTCAATCGCCACGCGGTCGAGGCAGAGCCCGGCTCGTCAAGGCGCCGTGCTGGATTCGGAATGGAGTCCAAGGCACGGCGGCTTTCGCCGTGGTCGTGCTGCTGGGCTTCTGCGGTGCAGCCGCCGCGGATGAAGCGACAACGGCCGATGCTTCCGCCGCGGATGAAGCGACAACGGCCGATGCTTCCGCCGTTGTCGATGCCGATGCGTCCGAAGCCGCCGCGGTCGAAACGACAGCGCTTGATGCAGCGCCCGCTCGACGCAATCCTTTTTGGCCCGTGGGCCATGTGCCGGCGGCCGCAGGCGAGCAGGAAGTGGAGATCGTGGCGCCGCTTTCCGACGAAGAGGATTGGCTCCGCACCCCGATCGGGGCGGAGGAATGGGCGGCGGCGCTGGAGGCCTTGCCGAAACCCGGCGGCATGTTCATCGGCCCGCACCCCGAAACACGCGAGCGCGTCGACAAGATGATGCTGATGGGGCGGGTTTTCGTGGCTGGCCAGGAATTCACGACCACGAACAATGCGGTTGCGTTTACGTGGAAGGTGGACTATGTTTCCTACAAGGAAAGGGACTATCGGCTTTTGCAGGTTTCTGCCCGGCGGATTCCCGGTGGACGCGCTCGCGGAAGAGGCAGATGATTCGCAACGCAAGTTCATCGATGTTCAATTTGTCAAAACACAACCCAGGGGATAATACCATGATCAAGAGAATTCCATTCATGTTCGTCGCTGCGCTGCTGATGGCCGCGTTGCTTCATCAGCCGAGAGCCGCCGCGCAAGGCGGCGTGGACGACGTCGACGCGTCAATCCAGGCGATTCTCAATCCGTCGGCACCGACTGCCGAGCCCGTTGCGCCAGTGGAGGTCGCGCCCCCTCTGGAGCCCGCGCCTGTCGTCGAAGCTCCCGCGCCCGCTCCTACGCCTGCGCCCGTCCCGGCGCCCGTTGCCGCAGATCCTGCGCCCGCCCCCGCGCCGGCGGCTCCCGCGCCTGCCGCGAATGGCATCGGCATCGGCGCCGGCAACGGCGAGATCCTGGTTTCGATGCAATTCGAGGATGCGCCGCTCCCGGATGTCATTCGCGCATTTCGTGAAGCAACCGGAGCCAACATCATCTCCGGGTGGACGAACGAGACCCTGCGGATGGTCAACATGGGCTTGAACAACGTGGAGTGGAAGCAGGGGCTGAGCACCCTTGTCGGGTCATACGGACTTGAGCTCAAAGAAGAGCCGCGGGATTCCGGCATCTATGTCGTGCGGGACAAAGTCACCACCGAAACCGAGCTGCCCCGTTACGTGGAGACGTTCGAGCTCAAGCATTCGAAAGCCGAGGAGATCTCCAGCATCCTCCAGTACTCGTTTGGATTCTCCGCGCCTGCCTACGAGGCGACCAACCGGAGCTCGAGAGCCAAAGGCAAGACCTACGTGACCGATCCCAAATCGGTGACGGTTCCGTATCCGTCCGGCAATCTCGTCGTGGTGAAGGCCACCGAAGAGCAGATTGAAGAGTGCCGTAAAATCATCGCGAAGCTCGACGTCCCCAAACCCCAGGTGTATATCGAGGCGCGTTTCGTCCGCCTCAACGCCTCCGCCAGCAAGAAGCTCGGCATGCGGTGGGATTCTCTCGCGGAATGGGGCGTGTCGCTCGACAACGTCAGAGGCGGCTTCGAGATCAACGACGGGGAAATCCGGACCTACCCGATGCGAACGTCCTCCGAGGACAACACGGCGAGTTACTCTGGCAGATTTTCGCCCAGGAGCAGAGAGGTCACGCGAATGTCGGACGGTTCATTCTCGTCCACGGCATCGTTTGGGCATACGACTCAACTTCCGCTGGCGGCGAACACGATCGTCGAGGCGCCCGCCGCGGGTCGTTCGGCCGAGAGCATGACGTGGAAAAAGGCCTCCGGCTTTGGCGGGCAGCTTTCGGTGGACTCTCTGAGGCTGGCGCTGAGCGCGTTTGAGAAGATGGACGGCGTCCAGCTGTTTTCCAACCCGAAAATCATTGTGGAGAACGAGACGACGGCAAAGATCGACATGACGGAGAAATATCCGAACATCGAGATCGACTACCAGGCCGCCACGCAGATGGGGCAGCGCGACTCCATCTCCTCCAAGCTCGTCACGATTCCCGGCCAGGAAGAGCCTTGGGTCGGCGAGGCGTTCTTCAGCTACGGCATCGCTCTCGAGGTCACGCCTCGCATCAGCCCGAGTGGACTGATCACGGTGGAGATCGTCCCGTCGATCAGCAGCAGGATTGGATCAATGGATGTCGGCGTCGATGCGGCCCGCGTGAGCTACCCGGTGATCAATGTGCAGCGGCTTGACACGATTTTCACGATGGCCGACGGCAAGACGGCCGTCATCGGCGGCTTGACGCAGACCTCCGAGGAAAATGTTGATTCCGGAGTCCCCCTGCTACGGCATATTCCGTGGGTCGGCCCGAAGCTCTTCGGCTGGAAGTCCCGCGAGAAGATCCAGGACGAGATCATCATCCTCGTCACCGTCGGCATCGTCGATGGCGAGACGATCGAGCAGAGTGTCGGCATGCCGAAGAACGCCGTGCTCGGGCGTGGATTGATGGACGGCTCGGTGAAGGAGCCCGGCGACCGGACGGACGCCGAGATGTTCAACCTCGAGTCGAAGCCGAAGGGCTTCCGGATCAAGTAGGCTCCCTCCATGGCCAAGATCGACCGGTATCTCGAAGCACTCGTCAGCGGACATGGCAGCGACCTGCACATGTCCGCGACTCGGCCGCCCTACGTGCGCATCCATGGCGTGCTCTGCCCGATCGAGGGCGAGCCCGCCTATTCGAGCGACGAGATTCTTGCGATACTGAAGGAGATCGTCCCCGAGGCCAACTACAAGCAGCTCGTCCAGGATTGGGACACCGACTGCGCCTACGAGATTCCCGGGGTCGCCCGGTTCCGCGTCAATGGCTTCCGCGACATCAACGGCTTCGGCTGCGCCCTGCGCGTCATCCCCGAACGCATCCCCTCGTTCGAGGAGCTCGCCCTTCCGTCGGTCATGCGCGACTTCTGCAATCTCTCCAAGGGGTTGGTCGTCATCACAGGGCCGACGGGCAGCGGCAAGTCCACGACGCTTGCGGCGATGATCGACCACATCAATCGATCCCGCGCCGAGCATATCATCACGATCGAGGATCCCGTCGAGTTCGTCCACAAGCCGGTCCGGTGCGTGATCAACCAGCGGGAAGTCCATCGCGACACGCGGAGCTTTGCCATCGCCCTGCGCGCGGCGCTCCGCGAGGACCCCGACGTCGTGCTCGTCGGCGAAATGCGCGACTTGGAGACGATGGAGATCGCCATCGAGACGGCGGAGACGGGCCATCTCGTCTTCGCCACGTTGCATACGAACACCGCCGCCACGACGGTCGATCGCATCATCGACAAGTTCCCCGCCGCCCGTCAGAACCAGATTCGCTCCATGCTCGCGGACACGCTTCGCGGCGTGGTCGCGCAGACGCTCTGCCGCCGCGAGGACACCACCGGGCGCATCGCCGTCTTCGAGGTGCTTGTCGTCACCACCGCTGCCGCCGCGCTGATCCGCGAGGGCAAGACGCACATGCTCCCTTCGATCATCCAGACGAGCCGCTCCCTCGGCATGCAGACGTTCGCCGACGAGCTGGTGCGTCTTGTTTCAAAGGGCATCGTTTCGCCCGAGGAGGCCTACCGCAAGGCGGTGGACAAGGCCGAGATCGAGACGAAGTTCGGGATCGCCGGCATCTCCCTCGACTTCAAGAAGCGCGAGGAAGCCGAATCGTACGAGCGCGCCCTGAAGCGGGCGGGCGAGGTGCTCAAGGAGACGCGGGACGCCCATAACGCGGATCCGAAGAACCCGGAATATCAAATGGCGCTTGCCTGGCTGCTGGCGACGTCGCCCTTCAAGGAACTGCGCGACGGCAAGCTCGCGCTCCGTCTTTCGGAGCAGGCGAGCAAGGCGTTCCGCGACAAGGATCCCGACTATCTGGCCGTGGTTGCCGTCGCCTACGCCGAACTCGGCAACTTCCGCCGCGCCATCGACATCGCCAAGCGCGCCATGACGCTCTACGTCGAAAATGGCGACGCGATCAAGGCCGCCACGATGAAGAGCCGGACGACCCTGTTCGAAAACCAAAAGCCCTATCGCGACGAGTGAGGAGACGCCAGCAACCATGAGCCAGACCGTCGATCCAAAGCTTCTGGAGGCCATTGGCTTCTTTGAGAAGATGCTCCTGACGATGCCCGGCGACCGCACGGGGCTGGAGTTCCTCTCGGTGGCCTATGAGCAGACCGGCGAGCGCGACAAGCAGATTTCCGCGCTCGTCAAGCTTTCGGAGACGCTCCTCAAGGAAGGCGACATGGAGCGCGCAAGCCTGATCGCCGAAAAGCTGAAGAGCTTTTCCGATTCGCCCGAGGCGATGGGCGCCGCGATGGTCGTGGAGAAGATCGTCGCCAAAGGGCCGATCGCATCCCGAAGCGCCCAGGACATTTTCTCCAACGAGCTGTTCATCGACGAAAGCCAGCCGCCTGCCGAGCCGGTTGCGCCGCCCGCCTGGCAGTCCGGCGGCATCCCGGCTTGGACGAGCGACGCCGCGAAGGCGGAGATGGAGATCGTCTGGCAGTGGAATGATGGCGGCGTCATTCCCAAGGACGTGTGCATGGACATGCTGCACGTCTTCATGGACCATCCGGTGGTCGTGAGCGAGCCGTCGCTGGTTTCCGCGCTGGGGCTGCTCCAGGAGCGGCACCCGGAACTGGCCGACGTCGGCTTCGAGTCGATGCAGAAGCGCAGCAAGATGCCGCCGCTGCCTCTGGAGCTTTTCGAGGTCGCGCCGGATGCGGTGCGCACGCTGCCCGAGGACTATCTGAAGGTCAAGGGCGTGCTGCCATTTGGATTCATCGCCAATGAGATGCTGGTCTGCGTCATGAATGGCGTTGATCTTGCGTTGCGCGAGGAAATTCAGTCAATGTCCAATCGTGCATGTCATTTTTTCCTGATGCACCCCCGCGCCTGGTTCGAGGTCTCGCCCGAGCACCTTGGCCAGGAGAAGACGCTGGGATGAGGACAACGTGATGAGCGAGTGATTTTTAGGGTTCAGGGTTCAAAAAAATTCGAGTGGTGCGAATTGCCTTGCCTAGGGTATGCGAAGGCAGCTGAACCCTGAACCCTGTTTTTTTCACGCCTCGGGCTGCAAGGTGCGAGTTGGGCGTGCGTGATTGCGTGCGTTGCCGCAGGGCGGCGTGGACGCACTCGCACCCTGAGCCCTGGCTCCTGATCCCCTGGCGTGCAGCAACGATGTCGACGCACACCCCGCTTGCGAGCCTGGCGCTGAAAACGCTTCATCCTTCATGTTGGTTTTGATAGAATCAGAGGCATGCTGAGCGCAAAACGTCAAAAAACCCGTGCCGTCCGGCCGGGTCTGGCCGATGGGGCGGGGCGGAAGCCGTTGCGGACGGCGATTCCTTCCACAAATGCTTTTCCTCATGCGCGTCTGGATCCGAACCGGCCGCTGACGGTCTTCGCGATGGTCGCGCAGGCCCACAAGTCGCATCGGGACAAATTGCAGGGCATTTACGACCGGGCCGCCAAGAAGGGATGGCTCGTCGAGGTCGCGGACGACAACCCGTTCGGCTTCTCCGCCGATGCGCCGCAGGCGATCGGGCGATGCGATGGCGTCATCGTCGATGGGGCCGCCATGCATCCCGACACGGACTTTTCCCGGTTTCCAGTTCCGTTCGTGATTCTCGATCCTGAAAAGCCGTTTCTGGGGCGCCATCCCGAGCTGCTTCATGATTCCGCCTCCGCCGGTCGGCTCGCCGCCGAGCATCTGCTTGGATTCGAGCTGGCTTCCTATGCCTACGTGCCCGCCTTGCCGTCGGCCGAGTGGTCGATCCGGCGCGGCGAGGCATTTGTCGAGACCGTCCGCGAGGCGGGGTTTGCGTGCGAGGTCTTTCCCGGTGCGCCGTCATCAAACGCCCGTGGAGCCCGGGCGGGGGCGGACGCCGCCCGCGAGGCGGATCGCCGCGCGCTCGCCGACTGGCTCCGCCGGCGTCCGCTGCCGTGCGGCGTCCTCGTGGCGATGGATCTGCGCGCCAAGGACGTCCGAGCGGCGTGCCGCCTCGCGCGGCTGACGGTGCCGAGCGACATCGCGCTCGTCGGCGTGGACAACGATTCGCTGCTCTGCGAGAGCCTGACGCCGACCTTGACGAGCGTCCAGCCGGGCTTCGAGGCCGGCGGGCGGCTCGCGGTCGATCTGCTTGCGGATGTGATCGCGGGCAAGGTCGCGCAATCGGGCGAGACCCCCAGTTTGCGCTATGGCGCGGCCCAGCTCGTCGAACGCGGTTCGACGCGCATCCTGCCGACCTGGTGCGACGTCCGCGTCGGGCGGGCGCTTGAGTTCATCCGCATCCATGCCTGTTCGGGCATCCGCCCGGAGGATGTGGCCCGGGTGATGGGCGTCACGCTCCGTCGGGCCCAGATGCTCTTCAAGCCGCTGGGACGAACGATCGTCGCCTGCATCATCGCCGAGCGGCTCGCCCACGCCAGCTTGCTGCTCGCGTCGTCCTCGCTTTCGATCGCGGAAATCGCCGCTCGTTGCGCGTTTGAGTCTCCCGTCCACATGACCACGCTTTTCCGTCGGCGGCACGGCTGTTCGATGCGCGAGTTCCGCCGTCGGCACCGGGCGCTTTCGGGGGATTAGAGAAATTGACATTTTAAAAGGGTTCAGGGTTCGGAAAATCATCGACAATTCGAACTGAAGCGCGTTTCCGAGAATTGTCTTTCGAAGCAGATGAACCCTGAACCCTGCCATGCTGACGTTAGCCTTTTGTTAAGCGACTGTAATGAAAATGTGATTGAATAAAAAAGAGGGATGTTTTTCGTAAAAACAAAGGTTTTTGTTTCGTTTTTCCTATGGTCTTCCTTGCTTTGAAGGGGGCGATTTGATAAGATATCAGGCAGAATCCTGAAGGAAGGCTGCGCGCGTGCGCCGCCTGTTCCTCAAAGGAACCCACGAATCGGCTCTAAACCCACAATAACGAGGTCATCACGATGAACAAGAAACTTGGTCTTCTCTGCAGTTTGATGGCACTGGCGCTCAGCTCGTCCCCGGCGTGGGGCGACGTCATTGCCTACTGGCCGTTCGGCACGAGCGGCTTCCAGGACGCTTCCGGAAACAACCACGCCCTCGCCGGCGTCAACGTGACGGCCGACGGCGCGGGCTACGTGACGCTGAACGGCACGAACGCCTACCTGAAGACGTCGTCGAGCCTGGACCTGTCGGCTCTCGACCAGGTCACGTTCGAGTGCTGGGCCAAGCCCTCGGAAAAGAAGTCTCAAGTCGGCCTCCTGATGTCGAGCGCCGAGCCGACGACGGCCGGGGGCTTTGTGCTTTACCTCGATTCCAAGCTCCAATCCCAATATCGCATGTTGACGACGGGCGACAATCCCTGGCAGATCGACACGTCCGCTGCCGCCAACCCGCTCAGCGACGGCGCGTGGCACCATGTGGCCTATGTCCTCGATCGCACAAGGACAGACCATCAAGCCACCCGTCTGTACATCGATGGCGTCGAGCAGTCGAATGCGTCCAGCCGCACGGGCGAGCTCCCCGCGTTCTTCAACGAGGTGTTCCACATCGGCGGCGGCGCGGCGTATGTGTCGGGCAACAACTTCTTCTCGGGCTTGATCGACGACGTGCGCATCAGCAACGCGGCATTGGCCCCCGAAGACTTCCTGTCCTTCCCCTCGGTGGGGCCGGCGATGCGGGCCGGCGCGAACGCGCAGCCCGTGCTGGCCTACTGGCCCTTCGGCCCGAAGGGGGCCGAGGACGTCTCGGGCAATGGCTTCAACCTCAAGATGGACGGCGTGCCGATCGTGTCGGGAACACCGAGCCCGTCTTGGGCGACATTGCAAACCCAAAAGGCGTTCTCGACGCTGTCCCCTCTGCCGTTCTCCGCTTTTTCACGCGTCGGCTTTACGCTTGAATGCTATGTGAAGTCCGACACGTCGTCAACAAAGCAGCCCATGCTCTTGGAATTGACCGAAAGCTACTGGAACAATGTCGGTTCCTTCTCCGTGGGATACCCCGAGAATGGCTATACGCACCTCCAGACGACGTTTCGAGATCCGAGCGGAGGCATTGGCACCTCGACGGAAACCACGCATCCTTCGCCGAATGACGGCCGGTGGCACCATGTGGCGGTTGTCTATGACCCTGCGACACCCGGCGAAAACATGATCCGCTTGTATCTGGACGGCGTGCGCGCGCCCGGCGTCGCCAGCTCGGCTTCCCCGATCGTCCTGAAGGACGGCATCCTCTATTTCACCCGTCGTGCCGATACGCAGAATCTCCCCTTCTACGGTTCGCTCGACGACGTGCGGATCACGGCCGGGGCGCTCGCGCCCGGGCAATTCCTGCCGCAACGATCCGACAACCTCGTTGCGCTCTGGCGGTTCAACTCGGAAACGCTTGACGACTTCTCCGGCAACGGGCACGAGCTCGTCTATGAAAACGGGCCCGCGACCTTTGGCGATGCGGGGAATCCTGCGTCCGGCATCGGCGTTCTCGTCAATCAGACTGGCGCCCAGCAGTGGCTCCACACGTTGAATACGCTTGATCTCACGTACACCAAGACGGCCACGATTGAATGCGAGTATTTTTCAGGATGGTCTGGTGGAGCCAATTGGGTTCTTGTCGCGAATTACAGCACCACCCCCGTCGGTTCGTTCGTGATGTACAATCCCGGCACGAATATTATTTCGCAGTTCCGAACCGTACCCGGCACGTGGCAACAGGAAAGGCGAGGGATTTCCAACGGCCATCATTACCTCACGCTCGCGCTCGACGCCACGGCGTCGGGCTCCGACCAGTCGGTTCTCCATGTGGATGGCGTCGAAGCAGACGAAAAGATGGGGAATTCCGGCACCATCTCAAACCTCACCGACCAGGTGTTCTGCATCGGACACTCGCCGGGATACAGCTCAAGCAACTATCTGAAAGGCAAGTTCATCACGGTGGCGATCTCGGATGTCGTGCTCGACCTGCGAGACAGCGTGAGCTCCAACCTTCCGCCGCTCGCCTGCGCGTCCGAGGTTCTGGCCTACTGGCCGTTCAAGACGCAGGGGACGGATGCCTCCGGGAATGGGCACACGCTTTCGGCAAGCGGCGACAGCTACTTGAACCAGTCGCTTCGTCTCGACGCATCCACGCATTTCGAGACGAGTCCGGCGACGGCGCTCGACCTCGCGCCGTTCTCGCAGGTCACGGTCGAGGCGTTCGTCCGCTTCCAGAATCCGGCGGACGGCACGATCCTCGCGTATGGCGACAAGGACGCGCCGGGATCCTTCATCCTGAAGATCGAGGGCGGCCGCCTCGTCGCCTCCGCCGTGCCGTATGCCGGCGCGGTCGTGGGCGGGTCGGCCGACATCTCCGGCTTCGATCCCAAGAGCTGGCACCATGTCGCGTTTGTCGTCGATCAGACGCCCCGCAAGGACATCGACCGCGCGCGCCTCTATGTGGACTACGTTCGCGCCGATCTGGGCGGTCGCTCGACCACGCGCTTCGCGATGGCGTCGTCCGGCGCGTTCACGATCGGTTCGTTCGCCGGCTCGTCCGCCGCGAGCGGGTGCTACCTCGACGACGTCCGCGTGAGCGCGGGGGCGCTCCCGACGCCCGACCTTTCCTTTCTTCAACCCAACGATCGGACCGAAGTCCCCAGCGGACTCCTTTTCGTCGTTCGCTAAAACAAAAAGCAGCATGGCCCCCCCTTATATGAAGACACTCGCTTGCACGGCGGCGCTGGCGTCGGCCACGGCGCCGGCGGGCGCGACCTGGTACAAAGGCATGATTCACGCCCACTCCCTCTGGTCCGACGGTCGTGCGCTGCCGGAACAGGCCGTCAAGGCCTACAAGGACGCCGGGTACGACTTCTTCTCGCTGACGGATCACAACCGCAACGGTTCGAATCCAGATTTCTGGTTCGCCGTCGGCGAGCCGAAAAAGGGCGTCTGGCCGCCGACGTCGATCGAGACGAGCGTGTTCGAGTCGTACACGAATGCGTTCCCGGACGCCCGCTGGCGCGAGCGCGACGGAGGCCTTGAGGTGCGGGTGCCTCCATTTTCGGAAGTGCATGCAAAATTCGAGGAACCGGGGAAGTTCCTCCTCCTTCCTGGTGTCGAGGCGACGATCGCCGTTCACGATGAAAACAAGGTCCGTCGCGACATCCACATGAACTACGTGGGGATCAAGGGGCTCATCCCCCGCGCGTCGAAAACGGGGCTCATCGAATGGGTGTACGACAGCACGGTCGCCGACACGCTTCGGGCGACGAAGGACGAGGTGGACGCCCTGTGGGAAGCCGAGGGAAAGCCCCCGAGCCTTTTCTTCGTCGATCATCCGCACTGGCGCTTCTACGACGTCTTGCCCGAGGACATCATTGCGAACCCCGACGTCCGCTTCTTCGAGGTCTGCAACAGCGGCTCCGATTGGCCGTCCGTCGATCCGCTCCCGCGCGACGACTTCGACAACGACCGCTTCTGGGACGCCGTGAACGCCGCCCGATGCAACCGGGGCGAACCGCTCCTCTACGGACTCGCGACCGAGGACACGCACAGGTATCCCGGCAGCGGGACGACGAAGACGCCCCTCTATTTCGGCGATGCGTGGATTCGCGTTCGCGCCGCCTCCCTCACGGCGAAGGATCTCTTCGAGGCGATGGACCGCGGCGACTTCTACGCGTCGGGCGGCGTCGATTTCGAGGACGTCTCCTTCGACCCCGCCACGGGCGCGCTCGCCGTCGCCGTCCCGGCGAAGGAGGGGGTGCGCTACACCGTGCGCTTCATCACGACGAAGCGCGGCGTCCCGACCCATCCGCTTCGCACGGTGACGATCCCCGCCGAGGGGGATCGCCCGGTGCGGCGCCTGCCCGTGTATTCGGACGGCATCGGCGCCACCGTCAAGGTCGTCGAAGGCAAGCCGGGCGAGGGCGTCCGCGCCTCCTGCACGCTGGCGGCGGACGACCTCTACGTCCGCGCCCGCGTCGAGTCGGACGAGAAGGCCGTCTACTACCGTCCCGGCCACCTCCGTCCGCCCGTCAAGACGGCGTGGACGCAGCCCTTCCGCCTGGAGGAAGCGCCGATGGGCGACGACTTCCGCGCCGGCTACTCCGACGCCGTGCGCAACCGTCCGCAGCAGCGCGGCGCGATGATCACGCAGGGGCGCGTGAGCGAGGAGGATCTCGGCGGCCTCCGAAGCTGGGGCGCCACGATCATCCGCTACCAGATGCTCCCCACCCGCGTGCAGTGGACGGCGCCGACGAACACCCCGGAAGGGTTCGACGCCTGGCTCGACTGGAAGCTCGACGAGCTCACGAGCCATGTGCTCCCGCTCGCGCGCAAGCACGGGCTCGAAGTCGTCGTCGATCTGCACGTCCCGCCGGGTGGCCGCGACCCCCACATGAAGATGCTGGACAACCCGCGCTGGGCGGGCTGCTTCGTCTCCGCATGGGAGAAGATCGCGCGCCGCCTGCAGGGCGAGACCGGCATCTACGCCTACGACCTCATCAACGAGCCCACGCAGTTCAGGAAGCCGCGTCATTGCGACTACCTGGAGATCCAGCGCCGAGCGGCCCATGCCATTCGCGCCATCGACCCCGAGACGCCCGTCATCGTCTCCTGCAATGCCGACATTGCCTGGTGCGCGCCCTCCGCGTTCCGGTCGCTGCGTCCCATCGCCGAGCACAACATTTTCTACCAGTTCCACTTCTACGAGCCGTTCGAATACACGCACCAGAAGGTGCTCCCGCAGTTCATGGACGTCGTCGCGGCGTATCCCGACCCGGCCAGGGGCTGGGACAAGGAGGGCCTGCGGAAGATTCTCGAGCCCGTGCGCGCCTTCGAGAAGAAGCACGGCGCCCGCATCTTCGTGGGCGAGTTCTCGACCATCGCCTATGGCGAAGGCGCCGCGGAATGGATTGCGGATGTCGTCTCGCTCCTGAACGAATACGAGTGGGATTGGTGCTACCATGCCTTTCGCGAATGGCCGGGCTGGAGCGTCGAGCACGAGGTCGTGTCGGGCGACTGCGTCCAGAGCGCCGTGTTTGCGCCGTCGGAGGACAACCCGCGCAAAAAGGCGCTGCTTGACGGATTCCGCGAAAATCGCTAATTTAATGCGAACTCGCTTAGCGACCGTTTTCACAATCCTTTTCAATTTCTTATGACCGTTCAGATGTCCGAACCGTTCATCCTGCTTCGTCAGATGTCTTCCGCGCACCATGACGCGGACTTCCTGCGCATTTTGTTTGAAACGCTTGACGAGCATCCTGGAACCGTCGATGAAATCTGGTTCTGCAGCAATGCTCGTCGCGGAACCGACGAGGCCATGCAGGCCGAGATCGCCCCGCTTCAGCGCATCGCAGAGGCGTGCCGCAAACGCGGCATCCGCTTCGCGCTTCAACAGGGCGTGACGCTCGGCCACGCGATGACCGGCGACCTCGCCGCGGCAGGCGAGGCGACTTTTCCCGACGATGCCTGGTGCGTGCTCAACGACGGCGGGCTCGCCCGCGGGCTCTTCTGCCCGAATTCACCCGTCGCGCGCGATTTCCTGCAGAAAGAGGCGGAGCTGTTCATGGCTGCGCTTCGGCCTGCGTCCTACTGGCCCGACGACGACTTCCGGCTTGGCTACAGCAAGCCCGAGGGATGTTTCTGCCCCCGCTGCCTCGCGCGCTTCCGCGAATTTCTCGCATCGGCCGACTCCGCCTGCCAGGCGCCGGGCGTCCCGCCTCCTGCAGACCGCGAAGACCTTGTGGCTCGACTCTACGGGGAAGGCGCGGACGCTGCCACCGCCGCGCTCCGCCGCGACTGGACGACATTTGTTGCAGACTCCCTGGGCGCCTGCGCGGCGGCTTTCCGTCGTGCCGCCGACGCGACGAACCCCGACTGCCTCCTCGGCATCCAGGCCGTTTCTTCGCGCGATGTCTACAATGGCGCGGACGGGCTGCTGCCTGTTCTCAAGGTCTTTTCAGGATCGGAAGGGCGCCCTGTCGGCATTCGCCCCGGGTCGGAATACTACTCCGACGTGACGCCTACCGACATGCTGGGCAAGTGCGTGGACGTCGCGCGCGAAGCGGCGCGCGTCCGCCGGGCGGGCGTCGTCGGCCCCATCTGCTACGAGGCCGAAAACTACCCGCACGTTTCCAGCCTCAAGACGCCGGGCGCGCAGATGACGGAATGCGCGCTCGCGCTCTTTTCGGGCTGCGATTCGCTCGCGATCTACTGGCACGATTCGACGAAGCGCGAGCCGGACGAAAACTACCGCTTTTACATGGATGCCGTCGCCGCCCACCGTCCGTTTTTCGAGACGATTCGCGATGCGACCGCCGGCACAAGCCTTGCCGGCATCGCCCTGCACCGAGGCGCCGATCGTTATCGTGGGGAGACGTGGCGTGTTCTGCCGCGTGATGCGGAACTGCCGTTTCAGCGAAATGCGTTGCCGGTTGCCGTGCAAGAGGCCGCCCCCGAGGTTCTGGCCTTCACGAAGGAGACGGTGGAGGAGCTGGCCCAGGAGGAAATCCCGATCGTCTTCTCAGGCCCCGTGCTGATGGACGCGGACGCCGTCCATCGTCTTGTCGAGCGCTTTCCCCGCTTCGCCTCTTTGGACGAAGCTGCGTCTGGTGCGTTCGATGTTCGCACCGTTCCGACCGAGTTCGGCGGCGCGGTCGTCATCGCCCCCGATTTTTACGCCTGGACGACCGCTCGCCGAGCCGCCGTCCTTGACGCTCTTGACGGCGCCGCGGCGAAGCCGCTGGCCGTGCGCCTCCTGACGGGCGGCTTCGCGGTTGCCGTTTTGGGACGCATCGATGAGAAGGGGAGAACGAAATCCGCCTTTCTTCTCAACCTCAGCATTGGCCCGACGCCCCGCCTGCGCTTGGCACTGCGAAATCCGGCCAGTGCGGATTTCGTGCTCGAACGACCGCTCCAGCCTCCAGCCGTCTGTGATGTCGTTTCCCGAACGCCCGGCGAAATCGTGCTCGACCTTCCGCCCTTGGCGCCGTGGCAGCCCGCGCTCCTGCGCGGATAGCCGTCACAGCCTCCGCCGATTACCCGCCGATGGCGGGCGCCTTTGCTGTTGAACGCTTCCTGGTTCGCATGGACTTGAATCGGTGATTGTTGATCATGAATCTGAATGTTTCCCCTGAAAAAGCCGCCCCCTGCGATGTGCTCGTCATCGGCGCAGGCGTGGTGGGCTGCGCCGTGGCGCGGGCGCTGTCGCACAAGCAGGCGCGCGTGATCGTGCTGGAGGCCGGCGAGGATGTCGCGAACGGCGCTTCGAAAGCCAACAGCGCCATCATCCACTCGGGCCACGATGCCAAGAGCGGCACGCAGAAGGCGTTCCACAACGTCCGCGGCAATGCGCTCTTCGAGCCGCTTTGCCGGGAGCTTGGCGTGCCGTTCCGTCGCAACGGTTCGCTCGTCGTCGCGTTTTCCGAGGAGGAAAAGGCCACGCTGGCCACGTATGTCGAACGTGGCCGGGTGAACGGCGTGCCGGGTCTCGAAATCCTCGATCGCGAGGCGCTTCTGGCGCGCGAGCCAAACCTTTCGCCCGAGGCGGTCGCGGCGCTCTGGGCGCCCACCGGCGGCATTTGCTGCCCCTACGAATTGACGTTCCGCCTCGCGGAGAACGCCGCCGCGAACGGCGCGGCATTCCGCTTCGAGACGCCGGTCACGGGGCTGACCCGCGAGGACGGGTCCTGGCGCATCGAAACGCGCGATGGCGGCGTCTTTTTTGCCCGCGCCGTGGTGAACGCGGCAGGTTCGCAGTCCGCAAAGCTCAACAACCTCGTGAGTGCGCGCCATTACGAAATCGAGCCGCGTCGCGGCGAATACCTCATGATCGACAAGAGCGAGGCAGGCACGTTTCAATCGACGCTCTTCATGGTGCCGACGTCCGTCGGAAAGGGGGTGCTTGTCTCGCCGACCGTTGACAACACGCTCATTGTCGGGCCGACGAACGATCCGATCCCAGACGCGACGGACAAGGCCACGACGGCGGCCGGCCTTGCGAAGCTTCAGGCCACGGCGCGGCGCCTCTGGCCGACGCTCCCGATGCGCAAGGTCATTGCCGCGTTTTCCGGCATCCGGGCGCACGAGGAAACGGGCGGGGATTTCGTGATCGGCGAAGCTCCGGACGCACCGCTGTTCTTCAATGCGCTTGGCATCGAGTCCCCCGGGCTTGTCGCCTCGCCGTCGATCGCCGAGACGCTCGTTGCGGACATCGCCGCAAAGCTCGGGCTTGAGGACAAGCCGGCGGCGGCGATTTCCACCGACACGAGCCAATGGCCGCACATCCGCGACCTGTCGCCCGCGGCGCTTGCGGACGTCGTTCGCCGCGATCCTGCGTATGGACGCGTCGTCTGCCGCTGCGAGACGGTGAGCGAGGGCGAGATCCGCGCGAGCATCCGCGCCCGCGTCGGGGCGCGCACGGTCGACGGCATCAAGCGTCGTACACGCGCCACGATGGGGCGGTGCCAAGGCGGCTTCTGCACGCCGCGTCTGCTGGAGATCCTTGCCGAGGAACTCGGCATCCGCATCGACGAGGTCACGAAGTGCGGCGGCGCCTCGAACGTTGTCGTGGGGCCGCTTTTCGAAGCCGGCGAACCGGAGGCCGGACGATGAGCGACGTGAAGATCGAGAAGGTTGGCGTACTCGTCATCGGCGCCGGGCCGGCAGGCCTCGCGGCGGCCATCGCCGCCCGCGAAGCGGGGTGCGACGATGTTCTGGTGCTGGAGCGCGACGACGCGCCCGGCGGCATCTTGCAGCAGTGCATCCATCCGGGCTTTGGGCTCCATCGCTTCCGCGAGGAGCTCACGGGGCCCGAATACGCCGCGCGGTTCATCGAACAGGCGCGCGAGCTTGAGATCCCCGTTCGTTGCCGCACGATGGTGCTCGACGTCACGCGCGGACGCCGCGTGACGATGCTGAGCGCCGACCGCGGCGTCGAGATTCTCGACGCCGACGCGATCATCCTTGCGATGGGGTGCCGCGAACGCGCCCGTGGCGCGTTGATGATTCCCGGTGCGCGCCCGGCGGGGGTTTACAGCGCCGGCACCGCGCAGCGGCTTGTCAATCTGGAAGGCCTGATGCCGGGACGCCGGATCGTGATTCTTGGCTCCGGGGACATCGGCCTCATCATGGCGCGGCGGATGACGTGCCAAGGCGCGAAGGTGCTCGCCTGCGTTGAGCTCATGCCGTATTCGAGCGGACTCAAGCGCAACATTGTGCAGTGCCTTGATGACTTCGACATTCCGTTGTTGCTTTCCCATACGGTGACGCGCATCGACGGACGCGAACGCGTGGAGGGCGTGATCGTCTCCGCCGTCGGCTCGGATTGCACGCCGATTCCGGGAACGGAACGCCTGTTCGAGTGCGATACGTTGCTGCTCTCCTGCGGATTGCTTCCCGAAAACGAGCTTTCGCTCCGTGCGGGCGTGCCGCTCTCGCCTGTGACGGGCGGCGCCGTTGTCGATGATGCGCTTGAAACCGAGGTCTCTGGCATTTTTGCGTGTGGCAATGTCCTGCATGTCCACGATCTCGTCGATCACGTAAGCGACGAGGCGGAGATTGCGGGGCGCGCCGCGGCACGATGGGCAGCGGCGCAAGCGGAAAGCGCAATGACCGAGCTTGAAGGCATCCAATCGAAGATTGAAGAGGAGGCGACGACGATCGTTGATGGGAACGGCGTGCGGGGCTGCGTGCCGCACAAGGTGCGCGCGGAAGGCGCGGAGGAAATGATCGCGCTGTCCTTCCGCCCGAGCGGCGTCTTCAAAAAGGCGGCCTGGCGCATCCGCGCAGGAGATCGCGTGCTTTTTTCGCGCAAGGCGCTGATTCTCACGCCCGGCGAGAGCCAGAGCGTGGAAATTCCGCGCGTGGCGTTTGCCGGCGTGGACGAGGCGGTCGTCGAGGTCGTGACGGAGGAGGCGAAATGACGTTGACGTGCATCAATTGTCCAATGGGCTGCGAGCTTACGGTGAAGACGGGGCCTGATGGCGAGGTCGAGGTCGAGGGCTGGCTCTGCGGTCGAGGGCGCGCCTATGGCAAGCAGGAAGCCACGGCTCCCGAGCGGACCGTCACGGCGCTGGCGCCTGTCGAGGGCTCCACGCGTCCGCTTCCGGTGAAGACGGAGCGTCCGATCCCGAAGGCGCGCTACTTCGACGTCCTGGCGGCAATCCGCGCGGTGCGCGTCGTCCCGCCCGTCGCCATCGGCGACGTCGTTCTCCCGGACGTCTGCAATACGGGCGTTTCGGTCGTTGCGACGGCGGCGCACATATGATTTTGACACTTGACACTGGAGGCTTGAAACTTGGCGTGGCGGCTTCGCCGAGTGGGTTTTGTCCACGGAAGGAACAGAAAGACAGGATTACAAGATTGACAAGATTACATTGGATGGCGTGGCGGCTTCGCCGAATGGGTTTAGTCCACGGAAGGAACAGAAAGACAGGATTACAAGATTGACAAGATTACATTGGATGGCGTGGCGGCTTCGCCGAATGGGGTTTTGTCCACGGAAGGAACAGAAAGACACAGAAACGTAGGTGGGTAGGCGTAGGCGGGCGTTTTTCTTCCCACGAATCTCCGCGAATGAAAGGCAGTTTTTCCCGGTCTCCGACCGTCGTTACTAACCCGGCCATAATTCATGCTGCAAATCAGGGGCACGGGTTTTCCAACCCGTGGACGAACACGGACAGGAATGTCCGTGCCCCTTTCCCAACGCCAAATTCCAGATCCCAT
>JBMNOD010000117.1:0-7840 GCA_050942875.1 Kiritimatiellia bacterium | reverse complement strand
CCCGTGGACGAACACGGACAGGAATGTCCGTGCCCCTTTCCCAACGCCAAATTCCAGATCCCATGCCTCAATCTCCGTGCGCAACGCTATTTGTGGCCGGGTTAGTAGCGACAAGGTGTTGTCGCCCTCGCCGTGGATTTCCACTTCAACGACATGCTGGGGGAGTTCTTTTTGAATCGCCCGGAAGTAGTTGGGTTCGGTTTTCTCGCCCTCGCAGACGATCAGGAAGCGCTCTCGGTTGGGAAGTATTTCGATACGGCTGCGCTTTGATCGCTCGCCTCTGCGGCGCCACGGTTTGTTCCGGTCGCTAATTTTGATCGGCTTCGCCATGATTCGCCTCTTTCAGAAGGTTTCCGAAGTCCCCCAGGTAGGGGATTGCGCCGTAGCGACCGCGGATGTAATTGGCTTCGAGTGCTGCGTCCTTCCGTATCTTGCTGCCGTTCGGGAGTTTGAATTCCGCCAGCGAGTAGAGCGCCGTGGCGGCAAGGCGGTCTTTTTCCGTGAACCAGATTTGGTCTCGGCGCAGTTTGCCATGCTCCAGCAGGTTTGTGTCGTGCGTGACGAAAATCAACTGGGCTCCTTTGGGATTCTGCTTTTGGGAGTTGAAAAGCCCCACGATGGCCTTGGTCAGGAGCGGATGCAGCTTGGCGTCCAATTCATCGATGGCCACCACATAGCCGTTGTCGAGGCAGTCGAGCAACGGGGCGGCCATGTGCAGGAATTTTTTGGTTCCGGCAGATTCGGTTTTATCGAAATCAAACGGAATCAAGCCAACGGCTTCACCTTGGTGATACTTTTGATGCACAGTTGAAATTTTCAACTCCATTTTGCTACGTAGTTCCTTTGTCAAATCTGGAAGGAGGAATTTAAGCATCTCGTCATCAACATCGAAAGGCACTTCGTTTACGACTAAATCCGTAATGCCGACATCGGCGTTCTTGATGAGTCGGATCAGTTGCGTTCGCTTGTCGGCGTCCTGCAGGCATTCTGCCGTGTAAGGCCCCAGCGCTTGATCATTTAACCCATGCATGGTTCCGAAGTCGGCGAACCATTTTAGAAGCTCTGCGGAAATCTTTCCATTGAATTGCGCCACGACCGAGAGGAAGAGGGCGTTGTCGCGGGTCCTTTCTTCCAGACCGGCTCCTTCTCTGAACTCTTCGCGCACATCAATGCCGTCGTCCTCACGCAGGAAGAGGATCGTCCCCTTGGTCTTTCCCACACGGAACAGCCACTCTTTGCGGACTGCCTTTCTATCGACATCAAAGCCGTAACAGTAGCGGGTGCCATTTTGGATGAAATCGATCTCGAAATGGCTCGGAGCGCTTTCGGTTCCGGTGTCCAGCAAGAAGGGGGTGACCGGTATTTCATCCTTGACTTGCGTGTCCTTGGAGGAGGAGAGGACGAAGCGCCGCATGAACTTCAGGGCGGCGATCAGGTTCGACTTTCCGCTGGCGTTGGCTCCGTAAATGGCGGCGCTTTTAAGCAGGCGGAGATACTCTGTCTCAATGGTGTTGGCTTCAAGGTGTTCTTTGTATGAAGGCACGGCGATCATGCTGAGCCGAACCGGATCTTTGAACGATAGATAGTTGCCGACTTCAAAATCAATCAACATGGCTGTTCCTTTTGTTTAAATGTCACAAAAACAAGTTGATTATGCCATATTGCTTGTGTTTTTGCATCAAAAATTGTGAGAGATTCGCAAATTTCCGCAAATCGTTAGTGGTTGGAGGCTCGGTGCCATGTTGTCGGCTTGCTTTACTGACCCTTGCCCGGGCCGTAGGCGGCGACGATCTTGGCGATGACGTTGGTGGTGGAGAGGCCTTCGACCATGTCGGCGAGGACGACGCGGCCGCCGTGCGCTTCGACGATGTCGCGGCCGCTGACGTAGTGCGCCCAGTCGCGGCCTTTCACAAGGACGTCGGGGAGGATCTTGCCGACGAGATCCTTGGGTTCCTCTTCGTCGAAGATCACGACGTAGTCCACGGCGCGCAGCGAGGCGAGCAGGGCGGCGCGGTTGCGTTCGTCGACGACGGGGCGGAGCGGGCCTTTATTGCGCTGGACGGAGGCGTCGGAATTGAGCCCCACGCACAGGGCGTCGCCTTGTCGGCGGGCGAACGCGAGGTACGTCACATGGCCGGCGTGGAGGATGTCGAAGCAGCCGTTGGTGAAGACGAGCTTCCGCCCGGCGGCGTGGAGTCGGTCGCGTTCGGCGCGCATGTCCGCGGCGGTGAGGATTTTGCCTTGGAGGTTCATTTCGTTTAGTGATGAGTGATGAATGATGAGTGATGAGTTTCTGGAAACTTGAAACTTGAAATTTGAAACTTGAAATTTGGCTGGTGCGGCTTCGCCGAGTGGGATTTTGAACTACGAAATACACGAAATACGCGAAAGGGGTTTTTGGTCTGCGGGGCTGATAGTCTCCGGTCTTGTCTCTTGTCTCGCGTCTCTCGCCCTTACGCATCCTCCGATAGTCCATAGACCATGGTCCATCATCCTGAATCGGAGGGGAGGGAAAGAGCAAGTGTGGGAGCAAGGGTAGAGCGAGCAAGTGTAGGCGAGTAAGTGTGAGAGCAAGTGTAGAGCGAGCAAGTGTGGGAGCAAGTGTTTCGCCTTTCGGCTACTAGCCGCTAGCCGCTAGCCGCTAGCCCCTAGCCCCTAGCGACTAGCGACTCATCCAGGCATTCCTTCAGCGCGTCTTCGGAGACGGGGCCGGGGCGGAAGAGGCGGAGGGTGGTGGCGGTGAGCTGGGCGACGGTGCTGGCGTCGCCGTCGGCGGAGCCGCCGTCGACGAGGATGTCGGCTTCGGGGAGGGCGGCGGCGGCGGCGGCGGCGGTGTGGGCGGGGGGCTGGCCGCTGGCGTTGGCGCTGGTGCAGCGGAGCAGGCCGCCGGCGGCGGCGCAGAGGGCGCGGGCGGTGGCGTGGGCGGGGACGCGGACGCCGTCGGTGCCGCCGTCGGGGCGGTCGAGGACGAGCGTGAGGGCGCCGGGCCAGAAGCGCGCGGCGGCGCGGCGGGCGGCGGGGGAGAGGCGCAGGCCGCTGCGGAGGACGGAGGCGAGGGAGTCGGCGAGGAGGGGGACGGGCTTCGAGGCGTCGCGCCCCTTGAGCGCGAAGAGGCGCGCCAGGGCGTCGGGGCGGTCGGGGTGGGCGGCGATGCCGTAGACGGTGTCGGTGGGCATGAGTGCCACGCCGCCGTCGCGGAGGCAGTCCGCGATGGCGGCGAGGGCGTCGGCGTCGAGTGGCGTGGCGAAGCGCCGCATGGCTAGCGGTTGAGCTGCGACTGGATGCGGTCGTTGGCGGCCGTCACCTTGTCGCGCAGGGTGCGCTTGCGGGCAAGCAGCGCGTCGGCGAGGCGGTCGTCCGAGACGGCGAGGATTTCGGCGGCGAGCAGGGCGGCGTTGGCGCCGCCCGAGGAGCCGACGGCTACGGTGGCGACGGGGATGCCGGCGGGCATCTGGACGGTGGCGAGCAGGGCGTCCATGCCGTTGAGGGCGCCGCCCTGGACGGGGATGCCGATGACGGGCAGGATGGTGTGCGCGGCGAGGACGCCGGCGAGGTGCGCGGCGCCGCCGGCGGCGGCGATGATGACGCGCAGGCCGCGGTCGCGCGCGGTGGCGGCGTAGTCGAAGGCGATGTCCGGCGAGCGGTGCGCGGAGATGACGCGGACTTCGTGCGGGATGTCGAGTTCGTTGAGGATTTCATGGGCCTTGCCGATCTGCGGCCAGTCGGAGTCGCTGCCCATCACGATGCCGACGCGTGGTTTTTCCATGGCGTTCATTCCTTTCTCTTGAGTGCGCGGTTCGCAATGTCGGTGCGGTATTGCGCGTTTTCAAACTTGATTTTGAGGATGGCGGCGTAGGCGCGCTTGAGCGTCTTTTCCAGCGTCGGCGCCGTGGCGCCGACGCTGAGGACGCGGCCGCCGGCGGTGACGACGCCGCCGTTGGCCAGGGCGGTGCCGGCGTGGAAGATCTGGACGCCCGGCATTTTGGCGGCTTCGGCGAGACCTTCGATGGGCTTGCCTTTTTCGTAGTCGCCCGGGTAGCCGCCCGAGGCCATGACGACGCAGGCGCAGGGGTCGGGGCTCCAGCGGATGTCGCAGGACGCGAGATTCCCGTCGATGCAGGCGAGCATGGCGTCGGCGAGCGGCGAGGCGAGGCGGGGGAGGACGCACTGGGTTTCGGGGTCGCCGAAGCGGCAGTTGAACTCCAGCACGCGAGGGCCGTTGTCCGTGAGCATCATGCCGGCGTAGAGGATGCCTTTGTAGGCGATGCCGCGCGCCTTGAGCTCGGCGACGACGGGTTTGAAGACCTGGCTTTGGACGACGGCGAGCATGTCGTCGGTCATGCACGGGGCGGGCGAATACGCGCCCATGCCGCCCGTGTTCGGGCCCTGGTCGCCATCGAGGAGGCGCTTGTGATCCTGCGAGGAGGCGAGGGGGACGACGGTCTCGCCGTCGATGAAGGCGAGCACGGAGGCTTCTTCGCCGAGGAGGAATTCCTCGACGAGCACTTCGGCGGCGGCGCTGCCGAAGACCTGGTCGAGGAACATCGCCTGGATGGCGGCTTCGGCGTCGGCCTCCGTCATGCAGACCGAGACGCCCTTGCCGGCGGCGAGGCCGTCGGCCTTGAGCACGACGGGGATGCCGAACTCGGCCACGGCCTGGTGCGCCGCTTCCGCCGTGCGGGCGACGGTGTAGCGCGCCGTGGGAACCTGGGCGGCTTCCATGACTTCCTTGGCGAATTTCTTGCTGCCTTCCAGTTGGGCGGCGGCCTGGCAGGGGCCGAAGGCGCGGATGCCGACGGCCTCAAGCGCGTCGACGAGGCCGAGGCAGAGCGGGGCTTCGGGGCCGACGACGACGAGGTCGGGCTTGTTGGCCTGCGCCCAGTCGACGATGGCGGGCGCGTCGTTCGCGGCGATGGCGATGTTCTTGGCGATGGCGGCGGTGCCGGCGTTGCCGGGGGCGCAGAAGATCTTCGCCTTGGGGGCGTCGGCGTGGAGTTTCCAGGCGATGGCGTGTTCGCGGCCGCCGTTTCCGATGACAAGGATTTTCATTTGCTTTGACCTGTGCATTGTCTGCTGGGGATTAGGATTGCGCCGCGGCGTCGCCCGACGATTTGGGGGCGCGGCGGCTGCGGCGGCTGCGGCGCCGCTTGTTTTTCCTCTCCGGGAAGAGGTTGTCGCGCTGCGAGTCTTCGTCCTCGCCTTCGTCCTTGGCGTCTCCGTCCGCGCGTTTGCCTTTCTTCTGGCGTCGGCCTGCATTGGAGACGATGAATTGCTCGTAGGCGGCGGACCACGAGTCGATGACGGGGAGCGCGGTCTTGTTGTCGGTCGCCATCGCATGGAGGCGCCAGAAGACGAGGGCGGTGTGGAACCAGGGCTGCCGGAAGTAGCGGTTGCGGCGGATGTTCGCATCGAAGTGGAAGGAGAGCGAGCGGAGGATGTTGACGGTGTCCTGGCACATGAGGCGCGGGATGCGCCAGGACGGAGTCGAAAACGGCGCCACCAGCACCTCGTCGAGAAGCGTTTCGGCAACTTCCCGCGCATGGTCCGCACCTTTCGCGCCTTCGTCCTTGCAGCGCTCCAGGAAGAGCGGGGCGAGCAGCACGGCGAGACGCAGCGGCGTCTCGTAAACGTAGTGCGGGTCGCGGCGGTCGTCGACGACGAGCTGGGGCTCGGCGGCGTCGAGCGCGGCGAGGTGCTTCCAGAGGGGAGACTTGGCTTTTCCGGAGCGGGCGATGTAGTCGGCGATGGCGGGCAGCAGCTCCGCCATCAGCTTGGATCGCCAGAGGCTCTGGAATGCGGATTCGGAATTGCCAAAGTTGAAGAGGCGGACGATTTCCTCGAAGAGGCGCGGCTTGGATGCCTGCATGATCTCGCCGCAGTGGCGGGTGATGGCCTTGGCGCTGTCGGAGTGGATGGTGAAGTCGAGGCGCGTGGAGAGGCGCACGGCGCGGAGCATGCGGACGGGGTCTTCGCGGAAGCGGATGTTGGGGTCGCCGATGGAGCGCAGGGTCTTCTTGGCGAGGTCGCGCAGACCGCCGACGTAGTCGATGACCTTCCCGTCGGTGATGTCGTAGAAGAGCGCGTTGACGGTGAAGTCGCGGCGCATGGCGTCCTCTTCGGGCGTGCCGAACGCGTTGTCTTCGCTCTGGTAGAGGGCGCCCGGGGTGCCGACGTCGGCGGAGTCGATTTCGTCCGGGACGGGCGAGCGGCGGAACGTGGCCGTTTCGATCTGCTTGTCGCCGAAGCGGATCAGCGCGAGGCGGAAGCGGCGGCCGATGATGAACGCGTTGCGGAAGAGGCGGCGGATCTGGTTCGGGCGCGCGTCCGTGGCGATGTCGAAGTCCTTGGGCGTGCGCCCGAGGAGCAGGTCGCGGACGCCGCCGCCGACGAGGTAGGCGGTGTAGCCGGCCTTGTTGAGACGGCGCAGGACGGCAACGGCGTCCGGGTCGATGGCTTTGATGGGGATTTTCTGGTCGATTTTTTTGCGGGAGAGGAACGACATCATGCCGTGGGATCCGTATCGGAGTCGGGTTGGGATGCTGAACGCCTGGCGTCGGCGCGGAAGCGGCGGCGCTGCTTCCGGAAGTGCGCCAGCATCTTGATGAATTTCAGGGTGTCTCGGACGGGGCGGATGCTGCTCCGCTCGGTGCCGTAAACAGTTGAGATGGGGACTTCGCCCAGCGTGTAGCCCTGGAGCGCGAGCTGCAGGAGGATTTCGGATTCGGCCGAGAACCCTCCCGAGGTGCAGGCGAGCGCCACGGGGAACGCGCGGCGGGCGATGAGGCGGTAGCCGCATTGCGTGTCGGAGATCCGGCAGCCGAGCTGGCGGCTGATGAGCCAGCTCATGAAGCGGTTTGTGCAACGCCGCACAAACGGCATCGTCGCGGTGTCGGCCATGCGCGTGCCGACGATGAGGTCGGGCTTCGATTCCTTGAACTTGTCGATGAAGCGCCCGATTTCGCCGGGCAGGTGCTGCCCGTCGCCATCGAGCATGACGATGGCGTCCCAGTCGCCCGCCTGGGCGTGGGTCAGGCCCGTGGCGACGGCCTTGCCCTTGCCCTGGTTGACGTCGTGGCGGATGACGCGGGCGCCGGCGGCTTCCGCCTCGGCGGCGGTGTCGTCGTCCGAGCCGTCGTCGATGACGACGACCGGGTGGCCGAGGGCGACGGCGTCGCGCACGACGTCGCCGATGCGCCCTTGCTCGCGATAGCAGGGGATGAGAATCAGGACGTTGGGGGTTTCAGACGACATAAGTTTGAGAAGTTGCGAGAATGCGTTTCAGGGAAGAGGCGCCATGCGGCGGAGGGGGCGCCGTCGCGCCGGAGTTCCTACGGCTGGAGGTGCAATGAAATTAAAACAAAAAGCCTTGAATGGCACAAGGGAATTGTGCAATCGGCTAGTGCAATCGGCCATGGACTCATGGCCGATTGCAGAGAGGAGTGAGAAGAGAGGAGTGAGGAGTGTTGGGTTTTCGACAAAGATCACGACAAAGATCGCGACAAAGATCGCGACAAAGGCTTTTAGCTTCCACGAATCTCCGCCAAGGAAGGCCGTTCTTCCCGAGTGCGTGGCAAAGTGCCAACCCGGTTGCGACGGGTTGCCCGCTCGCCCTGGAAGGGCGCCTCGGAACCAGGGGCACGGACATTCCTGTCCGTGGTTGCGCCCACGGGTTGGAAAACCCATGCCCCTTTGCCGTTTGCCTGCGGAGACCGCGGTCCCGGCGGGCCGCCATTCGCCCTGAACGCCGTGAAGGGCGCCTCGGAACCAGGGGCACGGACATTCCTGTTCGTGGTTGCGCCCACGGGTTGGAAAACCCGTGCCCCTTTGCCGTTTGCCCGCG
>JBMNOD010000035.1:0-36629 GCA_050942875.1 Kiritimatiellia bacterium | reverse complement strand
GTTTCTTTTTCATTTCATTTTTACCAGAGACACGGAGGCACAGAGGCGTGCAGGGAGGGGCATGGCAATGAAAACACGCTTCCAAAATCAGAAAGGGACGGCGACGATGCAAGGCACGGCTCGATTGCGGTGAAGGCACTGCGCCAAATTCCCTTTCAATGCGCATGACATGGGCAATGCCGGATTTGCCTGTTGCTTTTTTGACACACACACCCGAGCGCTAATCGCTAGCCGCCAGCCGCTGCTTTTGGTACAATGCCCGAAAATTTTCAACCGAGCCGGGTGGTTCCGGCTCAACCACATGAAAAGAAAGTGATCCCATGATGACGACATCTTCAACCCCTGCGAAAAACCCGAGCGCCCCGAACTCGCCTTCGTTCGCCTTTTCCATCGACAGCGCATTCACCGACCACATGGTGCTGCAGCGGCGCAAGCCCGTGCAGGTCATCGGGCGCGGCGCCCTCGGCACAACAGTCGTCGGTTGCTTCCGAGGCGCCGAGACCTCCACGCCCGTCGCCGAAGACGGCACCTGGGCGCTCGCCTTCCCGGCCGGCGAAGCCGGCGGCCCCTTCGAGATGCACATCAGGAACGCACCAGCCGACACGACGGTTCGATTTCGCGACATCCTCGTCGGCGACGTCTGGCTCTGCTCCGGGCAGTCCAACATGGAGTTCCACGTCTGGATCGAAGGCGAACGCGAACCGGATGCGTCTCCCTACAACTTGCCCGAAGGCAAGAAGCTCGTGGCGGCAAATCGCGACACCGGGCTGCGCCTCCTCAACGTACCGCGCGCCCTCTCCGCAACGGCGCCTTGCGACGCACTTCCCGGTCGCGTGTCATGGGTGGTCGCAGACTCCCTCGACGCCGTCGCCCCGTTCAGCGCCGTCGGCTATTGCTTCGGCCTCGAACTCCGCCGCCGCCTCGGCGGAAACGTGCCCATCGGCATGATCAACGCAAGCTGGGGCGGCTCGCGCATCGAGCCCTGGATCCCCAAATCCGGCTATGCCGCCGGCGGACGCGAAAACGAGCTCAGCCGCATTCAGGAAGCCATCGACTTCGATGTCGCCAGGCTGTCCGAGTACCGCGAGAGGTTGTACCAAAACTACCTCGAAAACATCGCGGTGGCGAACCGCTGGCTGCGCGAGAAATACTTCCCGACCGACCCCGAAGCAACCGCCGAGGCGCTTGCCAACTGGGCGCGTCCCGACTACGACGACTCCGCCTGGTTCCGCGGCAAGCGCGGCACCGGTGGCGGACTCTCGCGAATCGGCGCCACCTGGTTCCGCCGCCCCTTCACCTTGCCGGAGGACTGGGTCGGCGAAGAGGTCGCGGTGCACATGGACACGGTCAACGATTGCGACGAAACCTACCTCGACGGCGTGAAGATCGGGGAGACTTCCACAGACACCCCGGACTACTGGGCCGTCCCGCGCGATTACACGGCCACCATCGCCCCGACACCCGGCGGACGCCATCTTCTCGCCGTCCGTCATTTCAACCACTTCGGCACAGGCACCTTCCAAGGGCGCATCGTCCTCCGCCGCCACCGCGACGGCGCCGAAATCGACTTGCAGCATGGCGACGACTGGCGCGAACGCGATGAATTCGTCGCCGACACCGGGAAGATCGGCATCCGCCCGCCCGTGCCGGTGCTCGGCACCATAGACCCGCGCCTCGACTCCAACGGCCCCGGAAGCCTCTACAACGCGATGATCCACCCGTTGCGATCGCTCAACGTCGCCGGCTTCCTCTGGTACCAGGGATGCTCGAACGCCGAGGAAAAGGACGACTACCGCATCCTCCAGAAACTGCTGGTCGCCTCGTGGCGCGACGTCTTCCGCGATCCGTCCCTGCCCTTCCTGCTTGTGCAGCTCTCGGCCTTCATCGAGCACCGCCCCAACGACCGCCTGTCCGACGACGCCTGGAAGAACGATCTCCCGGGACAGCGCCTAGGCTATGCGCCGTTCCGCGAGATGCAAAAGGAATTCCTCGACGAACCGGGCTGCGGCGTCGCCTGCACGATCGACATCGGCGACCATTCCGACATCCACCCCGCGAACAAGGGCGACGTCGGCAAGCGCCTCGCCCACGAGGCCATGCGCCTTGCCTACGGCGACGCCTCCTGCCTGCCCGGCCCCCGCGCGGCCTCCGTCCGCCGCGAAGGCAACGCCCTGCGCGTCGCCTTCCGCGACATCGGCGACGGCCTCGCCGCCGACGGCGACGCCTTCGGCGCGCACCTCTTCGCGCTGGCGGACGCCACGGGCAAAACCGCCTGGGCCGAAGCCACGCTCGATGCCGACAACACGCTCGTCGTCTCCTCCCCCGCCATCGCCGACCCCGTCCGCGTCGAATACGCCTACTCCGCCTTCCCGCCCAACGCGAACTTCCGCCGCCTCGGCGACGGCCTCCCCGTCTTCCCGTTCCGCTTGGAAGTCTAAACCGAAGCTCCAGCGGCTTTTTCACGGGAAAATCTTTGTCATGGCCTGATGGAGAAGGGCTTGTCTAAAAAATCGTATGCCGAGATGTGCGGGCAAACGTGCGCTGGTGGCGCAGGGTTGGTAGTGGCGCCGTGAGGCGCTGGCGGCAGGGTTGGTAGTGGCGCCGTGAGGCGCTGGCGGCAGGGTTGGTAGTGGCGCCGTGAGGCGCTGGTGGCAGGGTTGGTAGTGGCGCCGTGAGGCGCTGGCGGCAGGGTTGGTAGTGGCGCCGTGAGGCGCTGGCGGCAGGGTTGGTAGTGGCGCCGTGAGGCGCTGGTGGCGGGGCGAGTGTTTGCCCGCTGGGACGGCGGTCTCCAGCGGGCGACGGCGCGCAGGGCGAAGCCGCCGTGGCCGAGCGAGCTGTCGGTGCCGCGGATTTGGCCGAGGCGGACGGTGGCGAGGAAGGCGAGCCGGGTGGCGGATTGCGGGTCGAACGCGAGTTCGTCCGCGTAGTAGCGCGGGCAGCGCGGGAGGGGGAGCCAGTCGCCGCCGACGGGAGCCGGGCCGGAGCAGATGTCGCGGCCGTTGATGGCGAGGCGGTAGGCGGTGTCGGCGCTGACGAGGATGTGGACGGCGACGCAGAGGACGGGGAGATCGACTTCGAGCGCGAATTCGGCCACGGCGAACTTGTGCTGGCCGGACGCGGCGAGCGAGGCGATGCCGTCGGTTTCCTGAAGGTCGGGAAAACGGTCGGGGGGAAGCCAGATCCAGTTGAGGTTGTTCATTGTGGACGTCTGCGTCATGGGCGCTCCGATCGGGAAGGGAATCGAAAGGCAGGGGATTTCGTTCGGGGAACCGCCTGCTGGATGTCTCCAATGCCCCGCACGCCTTGCATATCGCCTCTCATGTTACCGTTTTTGGGGTGAGGCTGTCGAGCGGAAGTTTGGATGGTGCGAACCGCCGTTCATGCCGTTCACGCACCCGTTCGCAGCGAAGCGGTTCAAGTGCCTGTAAAACGTAAACGCGGGGAATTGTGCACGGGAACGAGACGTGGACGGGTACAGGTACGCGAACGTGGACGATCGTCCACTCTGCCCACAACGTCCACCCCGCCCACCCCCCAAAGCCACCAGCGACAAGCAATCGCCCAGCCCTCACGCCCGGGCGATTGCAATGCTTCCTTGCTTTTCAAAACGCCTTTTCCTATAATCCGTGGAAAAGTCCAGCCACAAAGGACACCCCCTTGTTTTTGGGGGCAACCTGTTTTCAGATCCCTTAGGAGACCACGTCATGACAACCATCCGCCCGCTCGCCTTGTGTTCCGTCTTCGTCCTCGCCCTCGCCGCATCGCCCTCGGCCAGGGCCGCCCCCATCTGGACGACCGACTCCTATGACCCAACCCGGTGGACGGCCTCCTCAAACAACGTCCTCCTCGGGGTCACGGCAGGCGGTTCGGTGTCCATCTACACTGAAGTCGGCAAGGATCTCAGCACCGACCCCGCCACGCTCACCGACGGCGTCGTCCCGGGCGCAACGACGGACTTCACCAAAATATTCGGAATCGCGGGCGGCGCCCTGGAATGGACGTTCGGTTCTGAAACCAGCATCTCTGAACTCCGGATTTTCACACGATGGTGCGACGGCGGGCGTGATGGCATCAACATCACGTCCGTCGCGGTGAAATACACGGCGAATGGCAATTGGGAGACGCTCAACGACGTCCCGCCAGTCAATTATGGAAACGGGGACAACGCTACGTCCAGCCATCTCTCCGCCATTCTGCTTGATTCCACCGGCAACGCGCTGGCCACTGACGTGGTCGGCCTCAAGCTTGCGTTCGGGCCGCAGGACAACAACGGGACCGGCTACGCCGAAATCGAGGCGCTGGGCCCCGTGACCAACATCGTGCGCGCCATTGTCGCCCGCAAGTACGTCGCACCGCGAAAGGCGGCGCTGGAGGCGACCATCCTGAGCTGCGGCGAAGGCGGCAGCACGGCCGACTTCTATTTTGCCTATGGCCCATCGACCAATGCGCTGCCCCCCGCCACGTGCTACACCAACGGGCTCGTGCAAGGCGACTCGTTCGAGATCCCGCTGACCGGTCTCGCGCTCGACACCGCCTATTCCTATTCGTTCTACGCCATCAACGACCTCGGTTCGACCTCCAGCGTCGGCAACGGCAGCTTCACGACACCGGACGGCAGCACGATCACCTGGCTCGGCCTCGTCAGCGACAACTGGAGCGACGGCATGAACTGGGACACCGAGATCGCGCCATCGGGCCAGATCGCAAAAATCGTCCTCAACACACCGTCCGGTTGCCATGCGCCCGCCGACCTCGACATCGCGGGGCTGAACATCAACGACCTCTGCTTCGGCGCCGACTGCACGAGCGATTTCACAGTATCCGGCGCACCGGTCACGCTCAAGAATCTTTCATCCCAATCCGGCGCATCCGCAACGGTGACGATCGAGAACAACGTCACCTTCAACGGAACGGGCAGGAACCAGATGAACAACGGCGCCATGACCATCCAATTCGACGGCGTCGTGAGCGGCGGCAGCGCATCGGGAGGTTTTCACTCCGACTCCTCCGGCAACATCCATTTCCGCAATCCCGCCAACGATTTCGTCGGCAGCGTTTACTTCCACGTCGGCAACGTCTTTTTCTGCGACGACGGCTGCCTCGGCGCCCCCCCCGCCGAACCGACCGAAGGCTACCTGCAGGAAAACTTCGGCGCCATCGTCCTCGACAAACTCCCGGGCGCAAACCTCCACCAAACCATGTTGCACCCCAATCGGATCCCGCGTGGCACGATCATCCTGTGCGACGGCGCCGAGCTCTTCTACGACGGCGAGCTTCCCGAGTACGTTGATTACGAGCACCGCGGCAGCGACATCAAGCACATCCACCTCGGCGGCACCGCGAAAACGCTCGACAGCACCGACTTCAATGCCACCCGCATCCGCTTCGGCGGCTACCTCCTCGCGATCATGGAGTCCGACACCGCCTTTGGCGACTCCACGCGCGGCGTCCATGGCGCGCTGCAGTCCGTCGTCGACTTCAACGGCCATTCCACGTCGGCGAAACTCTCCAACTATTCATACGGCTTCGCTACGGCCCCGATTTTCATCAACTCGGACCGCGAAAACGAAACGACGCTCAACGGCGATGTCGTCCTCGGGTACGACTACAACACGAGGTTCTTCGGCGGCCCCGGCGCAATCCGGTTTGAAGGCGCGATCGCGGAGGATGCTTCCGGACGGCATTTCCACTGGTCCGGCCCCGGCAGACTCGCCTTGGCCGCGACGAACGTCGCCTGGACCGGAGGCACCCAGTTCACGGGCGGCAGCGTCGATCTCGACTATCGCACAAACATGGAGCCGAAGTTCCCCGGCAACGGCTTCGCCATGACCGACTGCCATCTGCGCCTGCTTGGCCATCCGACCGAGACAACCACATGCCAACCCGACTCCATCGCCCTGAACATCCACGTCGGGGGGCTGAGCGTGCTTGAAGCCCTTTCCACCGGCGCGGACGCCACCCTCCGGATCGGAACCCTCTCGGGCATGGAGCGCCACCGCATGGTCGACTTCCGCACCAGCGCCTCTGCCGGTGGAACCGCCTCGATCGTCATCACCAACATGGCGAACGACGCCGCCTTTGGCGGCATCGGCCCCAACTACACGTGGAACCACGGACAAAACTGGGCGTACCTCAACAGCGACGGCACGGTCGGCCCCATGCCGGAATCGCTCTTCTCCTCCACCTTCGATCCGGGCGTGATCTGGGACATCCCCGCCGGCGAAACGGAAATCACCGCGCCTTGGTACGGGATCATGCCGAACGGCATCCGCATCGCCGGAACGGAAGGCCCGACCACGCTCACGATCTCGGACCCCGTCAACATCAAACGATGCGGCGCCGAAAATGTTGGCGGCATCCTGATCGCCGCCGACGTGGGCGGCGACGTCGTCATCGACGGCGCCAGCCGCATCAATCCGGAGAATTACAATGGCGGCATCGTGATCCAGAACTGGAGCACCAACTACACGACCCGGCTTTCCGTGCGCTTCGAGGAAACCAACGACAACGAGTTCTCGGTCGTCGGCCCCGGCACGACCGTTTTCGAGAACGACGACAATTCCTACTACTACGGCCCCCACGCCTACGGCGGAGGCACCGTGAAATTCACATCCATCACGAATGCGGGCGCCTCTTCCGCACTCGGCCGAGGCCGAAACGGCAACGGCGAAATCCATTGCGGCGGCGGCTGCACCTATGAATACATCGGCACCAACGTCGAAGGCCACGTCTCCAACCGCCGCTTCACGTTGCACGGCGACGGCGCGCTCAAGGCCTCCGGCGTCGGCCCGCTTGTCCTGAACGGCGAGTGGCCTGTCGGCTCCGCCTATGCTTCCTGTCGGCTCATTCTCGATGGCGACGGCAACGGCGCCATCGACGGCGGCATCAATCCGGGCCGGTTCGGATCGGTTCTGAAGCGTGGTTCAGGCACCTGGACGCTCACCACCACCACCTCCGCCTACGAATACCCGACCGTCGTCGAAGCCGGGACGCTCCGCGTGCAAGGCGCCCTGCCCAGCTCCGTCGAAATCGAGGCGGGCGGCACGCTCGTCACTTCCGGCCTCGTGGTGAAGCGCGACCTCGACGTCGCCGGCGCGGTTCGTTTCGACGTCTCCGACCTGGAAACGAATCCCCTGCCCCTCGCCGTCTGGGGGACGGCCCGGCTCGGCGGCGAATTCCAGATCGCCGGACGCCTCGTGGAGCCCACCGTCGTCCTCACCGCCGAAAACGGCGTCGAAGGAACGTTCTCGGCGGCGCCCTCCAACATCAAGCTGTTCTACACCCCCACGTCCGTCAAAGCCTTTCCCAGCGGCGGCACGATGTTCATCGTCCGCTGACCCTTTGCAGAGGCAACCTCATGAGTCTTGTGCCCTGGATCATAATTTTCACGGGAATCTGCTTCGCCGGATTGACGGTCGTGGCGTTGCAGGCGTTCGCCGCGGGTGCGAACGCCTACAGCGGCACCTACTCGTCGAAGACGGCGCGCCAGTTTGAAGACATCTTTCTCTTCATCCCCCCGCGCCGCATTGCCGAGATCGGGTGGATCTGCGCCGCTTTCACCGCGATCCTCGTCTTCCTCGGCCTTGGCGGCATTTCCGGCTCCGCCGTGGCGATTCTCGTCCGCGGCGCCATCGCGATCCTGCTCGGCGCGCTGATGCTGCTCGCGCCGGCCCAGCTTCTCGTCATCCTCCGCAACCGCCGCCGGCGACGCTTCAACGTGCAGCTTGTGGACGCGCTCGTCAACATGGGCAACGCGCTCAAATCCGGCTTCAGCATCATGCAGGCCATCGAGCACGTCGTCGAAAACGGCGAAAACCCCATCGCCGAGGAATTCGCCACCCTGCTGCACCAGACGCGCGTGGGCGTCAGCTTCCAGGAGGCGATGCGCAACCTCGACCAGCGCGTCGGGAGCGACGACCTGACGCTCGTCGTCCTCTCGATCGAAACCGCCCGACGCACGGGCGGCAACCTCACGGAAATCTTCGCCAACATCAGCCACACGATCCAGGAACGCCTGCGCATCGAGAACCGCATCCGCACCCTCACCGCGCAAGGGCGCCTGCAAGGCATCGTGCTCAGCATCATGCCGATCGCCCTCGGCTTCGTCCTCAACTTCATCCAACCGGCCATGATGCAGCCCTTCGTCCACTCGGTCGCCGGCATCGTCGTGATGATCCTCGTGGCCGTTCTGCTCGTCTTGGGCGCACTTTCCATCCGCAAGATCATCCGCATCGACATCTAGCGGGGTCTGGGGCGTCCCCAGCGAAAACTCCTCGCTCCTCACTGGCAATCGTCCAGTCGTTCCCGACTGGACGATTGCAAAAACATTTCCTTGCACGTTGCGGAGCCGGGTGCTACACTTTCGCGGCTAAAGGCAAATTCAAATCCAACCGCTTTTCCAAGGGACATCCACATGAGCTACACCCAAGACATCATCGCGGCAGTCGCCGCCCGCAACAGCCACGAGCCCGAATTCGTCCAGGCCGTCACCGAGGTCGTCGAGACCCTCGAACCCGTCCTCAAGATCCGGCCCCAATACCAGGCCAACAGCATTCTCGAACGCATCGTCGAACCCGAGCGCGTGATCGTCTTCCGCGTGCCGTGGGTCGACGACAAGGGCAAGATCCAGGTCAACCGCGGCTGCCGCGTCCAGTTCAACAGCGCGATCGGCCCCTACAAGGGCGGCATCCGCTTCCACCCCTCCGTGAACCTCAGCATCCTGAAGTTCCTCGGCTTCGAGCAGACCTTCAAGAACAGCCTCACCACGCTGCCCATGGGCGGCGGCAAGGGCGGCGCCGACTTCGACCCCAAAGGCAAGTCCGAACGCGAAGTCATGGCCTTCTGCCAGAGCTTCATGACGGAGCTTTGCAAGTACATCGGCCAGTTCACCGACGTTCCCGCCGGCGACATCGGCGTGGGCGCCCGCGAAGTCGGCTACATGTTCGGCCAGTACAAGCGCATCCAAAACGAATTCACCGGCGTGCTCACCGGCAAGGGGCTCCAGTGGGGCGGCTCCCGCATCCGCCCGGAGGCGACCGGCTTCGGCGCCGTCTATTTCCTCTCGCAGATGCTTGAAAAGAAGAACATGGCCCTCGACGGCATGACGCTGGCCATTTCGGGATTCGGCAACGTCGCCTGGGGCACCGCCATGAAGGCCACGCAGCTCGGCGCCAAGGTCGTCACCCTCTCCGGCCCCGACGGATACGTCCACGATCCCAATGGCCTCGACGACGAGAAAATCGCCTACATGCTCGAACTTCGCGCGTCGAACAACGACGTGGTCGCCCCCTACGCCCAGAAGTTCGCCGGCGCCACGTTCATCCCGGGCCGCAAGCCGTGGGAAGTCCCCGTCGACATCGCCATGCCGTGCGCCTGCCAAAACGAACTCAACGAAGCCGATGCCAGGCAGCTCATCGCCAACGGCGTCAAGGCCGTGGCCGAAGTCTCCAACATGGGCTGCCGTCCGGAAGCCATCGCCGCATTCATCGGCGCCGGCATTCCCTTCGGCCCCGGCAAGGCGGTCAACGCCGGCGGCGTCGCGACGTCCGGTCTCGAAATGTCCCAGAACTCCCTCCGCCTCTCCTGGAGCGGCGAGGAAGTCGACGCCCGCCTCAAGGGCATCATGACCGACATCCACGACAACGCCTACCAGAACGCCGAGACGTTCGGCAGCGCAGGCAACTACGTGGTCGGCGCCAACATCGCCGGCTTCGTCAAGGTCGCCGACGCCATGCTCGCCCACGGCGCAGTCTAGCCCGCATCCAGGAGGCGGAGTTCAGGCCATCGGCAACTTTGTCGCGAACTTTGTAGATCTCAGCGGCTAGCGGCTAGCGGCTAGAGCCAGGGGATTGGATCAGTCGGATCGGACGGATCATTGATTTCTGCGCAGCGCAGTGGACGCGGCGTCCCCGCCGCGTTTCGCCGCCTGCGCCCATTCGCCCGCGGAGACCTACTGGAGCCCACAATTAGCGCCTCACGGCGCCACTACGAACGTTTGTGACAAAGCTCGTACCCGTGCCCGCTCGCAGCGAAGCGGTACACGTTCACGAGGTGCGAGTGCGTGAATGCGGGAGTGCGTGAGTTTCCCGCAGGGAATCGGGAACGGGAACGAAATTCGTGTTGTACGGGTACGCGAACGAGTACGTGAACGACCGGCACGGCCCACAATGGGCGATTCAATTCATCGCCGCAAGCAGCGGCAGCACATGCCGGGGGAGGTCGGCGCGTGGCAGGGTCTTGAGATCTTCGAAAGCAATGGCCTTGTCGACCGTGAACTTGCCGGATTCCGTGCGGCGAAGCGACGCCAGATGCGCGCCGCAGCCGAGCTTCTCGCCCACGTCGTGGCAGAGCGTCCGCACGTAAGTCCCCTTCGTGCATTTGACAAGGATCCGGCAATCGGGAATCCCGAATTCAACGACGTCGAAGCGATAGATGTGAACCAGCCGAGGCTCGCGCTCCACCACCTCGCCCTTGCGGGCGAGTTTGTAAAGCGGCACGCCGTCCTTCTTCAACGCGGAGACCATCGGGGGCGTCTGGTAGATGTCGCCCGTCAGCGAGGCCGTCGCCTCGCGCAAGGCCTCCTCCGTCACGCCCGAGGGATCGGAACCCGACACGCGCTCGCCGTCGGCGTCCTGCGTCGTCGTGGAAAAGCCCAGGCGCATGACGCCCTCGTAGACCTTGTCGCCGCCCATGACGCGATCAGCCAGCTTCGTGCCCTTGCCAAGCAACAGCACAAGCAGGCCCGTCGCGGAGGGGTCGAGCGTGCCGCCGTGGCCGGCCTTCTTGATCTTGAACATCTTGCGCACGGCGTTGACGACGTCGTGGGACGTCATCCCCGCCGGCTTGTCAACCAGCAGGATGCCGTCGGGATCGGGGGAACTTGAAAAGGAACGGGAAGAGGAATAGGCAGACATGGCACTTGCAAACAAGACTAAAATTGACGGGCGAAGGGGGGGCTAGTCCGGAAGCCGGATGATCTTGGCGCCGAGCGCGGAGAGCGCCTTCTCGACGGGCTCGTAGCCGCGGTCGATGCTCTCGGCGTTGGCGATCGTGGTGACGCCCTCGGCGCAAAGGCCGGCCACCAGCAACGCCATGCCGGCGCGGATGTCCGGGCTGAGGAGCTTGGATCCGCGCAAGCGGGAGACGCCGCGGACAACGACGCGATGCGGGTCGCACTGCACGATCTGCGCCCCCATGTTGATGAGGTTGTCCACAAAATACAGGCGGCTCTCGAACATCTTCTCGAAGAAGAGCACGATCCCGTCGGCCTGCGTCGCCAGCACGATGAGCACGCTGAGCAAGTCGGTGGGCGTTTGCGGCCAGATGCCGTCCTCGATCTTCGCGATCGCGCCCGACATCTCGGAGGCAATGCGCAGCTCGCCGTCGCTCGAATCGAAGGTGAGCACGCCGTCGGCATCGCGCGTCCACGCCACGCCAAGGCGCGCAAAGGGGCGCTTGAGGATTTCAAAGTCCTGCTCGACCGTTTCGTCGATGACGATGCTGCCATGCGTGGCGGCGGCGGCGGCGATGAAGCTGGCGGCCTCGATCGAATCCGGACTGACGCGGATCGACGCGCCATGGAGCGACTCGACGCCATCAATGACGATCAGATTCGTGCCAATGCCGGAAATGCGGGCGCCCATGCTGCACAGCATGCGGCACAAGTCCTGGACATGCGGCTCGCATGCCGCATTGAAAATCTCGGTGCGACCCTTGGCCAAGACGGCGGCCATGACGATGTTTTCGGTCGCGGTGACGCTCGCTTCGTCGAGAATCATCTTCGTGCCATGCAAGCCCCCCGCCGGGGTTCTAAAGCGATAAGGCACCCGCGTATGGTCAACGGTCGCGCCGAGGTTGCGGAGCCCCTCGAAATGCGTGTCAAGCCGACGGCGGCCAATCACGTCGCCACCCGGCGGCGGGAGGTCGACGCCGCCGGCCTTGGCAAGGAGCGGGCCGGCGAAAAGAATGGACGTGCGGATCCGGCTGCAGAGCTTCTCGGAAAGCGACGTCTTGCTCGCCGTCGTCGGGTCGATGACGACCTTGCGTTCCTGTTCATTGAGCGACACGCCTGCGCCAATCTCCGAAACGAGCTCGAGCATGACGCGGACGTCGCGGATGAGCGGAACATTCGTGATTTCAACGGGCGAATCGGCAAGCAGAGACGCCGCGATCATGGGAAGCGCGGCATTCTTGTTACCAGGGCTGTAGTGGCGACCGGAAAGCGGAAGGCCACCCTCGATGACAAACTTGGACATGGCGAAGGGGGTTGGGATGGCGGAGCGCCCGTGAAGGCGTCCGTGTCTGGGGGAACGAACGGCGTTTAGCCGAGACTCTCGCAGAACGCCGTGAAGCGGCGCATCCCCTCTTCGATGTCTTCCATGCTGCAGGCATAGCTGAAACGAAGATTGTCGGGCGCGCCGAAGGAGAAGCCCGGCACGGCGGCGACATGCCGCTCGTCGATCAAGCGCCGGGCAAATTCACGCGAGTCCATGCGGAACGCAGAGATATTGGGGAAAATGTAGAAAGCGCCCATCGGCCGACGGCAGACCACGCCCTCGATCTGGGACATCAGTTCGTGAATGCGCTGGTTGCGCGCCTCAAAGGCGGCGAGCATGGGCTTTATTTCGTCCTCCACGCCCTTCAGCGCATGGAGCGCGCCGTACTGGGCGAACGTGGCCGGAGCCGACGCCGAATGGCTCTGCACCGTCTCCATCGCGCGGATGACCTCGGCGGGGGCCGCGGCGTAGCCGATGCGCCAGCCCGTCATCGCGTAGGCCTTCGAGACGCCGTTGATCGTGATCGTCTTGCGGAAGATCTCCGGCGAAAGCGAGGCGACGCTGACATGCTTCTCGTTGCCATAGACCAGGCGCTCGTAGATTTCGTCGGAGATGATCCAGAGATCGTGCTTCACGCAAATCTCGGCAAACTGCCGAAGCTCGTCGGCGTTGTACACGAGGCCGGTGGGATTCGACGGGCTGTTGACGACCACGGCGACGGTGCGCGGCGTGATCGCAGCCTCAAGCTGGGCCGACGTGATTCGGAAGCCGGCGAGGTCGTCGCCCTTGACGAAGACCGGCACGCCGCCGGCAAGGCGAACCATCTCGGGGTAGCTCAGCCAATACGGCGCAGGGATGATGACCTCGTCCCCGGGGTTGAGCAACGCCATGAAGGCGGTGGAGAGCGACATTTTGGCGCCGCCGCCGACAATGACGTTCGCCTCGTCGTATTCCAGGCCGTTCTCCCGCTTCAGTTTCTCGGCAATGGCCTTGCAGAGCGCCGGCAGACCACGGGCGGGCGTGTATTTCGTCTCGCCGCGCGAGAGCGAAGCGATCGCCGCATCCTTGATGCTCGGAGGCGTGTCGAAATCCGGCTCGCCAGCGGCGAAGTTGCAAACGCGAAAGCCCTCGGCGGCCAGCTTCTTCGCCTTGGCTGTGATGGCGAGGGTGTCGGAGGGGCGAATGTCCTGAAGAACATTATTCATAGCAGTATTTCTTGATGTACGGAGTCATGTTGTCGCCGTGGATGTCGATGATCGTCATCTCCCGCCTGGCGTTTTCCGCCGAATCCGAGGCATGGGCGGCGTTGACCATGACGTTCGTTCCAAATTCACGGCGGATGGAGCCAGGACGCGCCTTGAGCGGATCCGTGGCGCCCAGGATGTCGCGAATCTTGGCGATGGCGTTCTCGCCTTCGTAAATCAGCGCGAGGCTGTCCGCGCCGGCGCGGAAGGGCTTCTCGCTCTCCAGCACCGCGGAAGGCTTGTAGCCTGTCATGAACTCCACGATCATCTCAAACTGATCCCGAGCAAACTTCGGGGCGATCGCCCGGCAGAACGACTCCGCCTCTTCCCCGGTCACCTCGATGCCCAGCTCGCGGGAAACGGCGTTGGCCACGCGGGAGGCGCCGAAAATCGGGAACTTCGATTCGAGCGACTGCACCACCGGACCGTAGAAACGTTCGGCCTGCGCAACGGTCATCGAGAACTTCTTGACCGCGACAATCCGAAGCCCCGACGACGACAAGAGGTCGATGATGTTGCCGACGCGCAACGACGGACGCTGGAAGTTGTCGGGTTTGAGCATCACAAGCGTCTGCTCCAGGCCATGCGTGTTGACCAGCCCGGAATCCGTCGGGATGTGCTCGCCAATGATGCGCAACGTCTTTTGAACGAACTCCTTCGTCGGCCCCACCAGCACGGCCGGCTCGAAATACGTCACCGTGCCCGAGGCGTCCTGGATGTAGTCGCCATACGTTTCGCGCACCGTCTGGCCGCAACCCCACCGCAACGTCACGCTGCCGGTGACTTCCCAAATCTTGCGGATCGCGTCCTCGCCTTCGAAAAGCAAGCACATGCAGCGGTGCGGACGACCGGTCGGCTTGTTCGGCGCATACTCCTTCATGACGTAGTCGGCGATGAGCTTGTCGATCTCCGGCACGCCATCGCAACGGTCGCGCACGGCGTCCGCATAGCGCTCGGCCATCTCGCGACTCGGACCAAACATCCGCGCCGAGACGAGACGGAGATCCGTCCGACCCAGATAACGGGTCAGAATGCCGCCCGTCCGGGACTTTCGGATGGAATAGGGATTGATCAGCACATACGCCAGTTCGTTCATGTACGAGCTCCTTTTTGAAGGTGACAGACTCCGTCGCCCCGGGGGTGCCCCGGGGCGATCGCCGGTCGGAATGACTACTTGTCGGACGCTTCTTCGTATTGGGCCATCAGCTCGTCGCTGATGTCCGCATCGTGATAGACGTTCTGGACGTCTTCGTTGTCTTCGAGCGCTTCGACGAAGCGGAACAGCGCCTTGACCTTGTCGAGCTCGGTGACTTCCTTCTGCACCATCGGCAGGAAGGCGATTTCGGAGCTGACCGTGGGGATCTCCGCATTCTCGATCGCCGTTTCCACCGCCTGGTAGTCCGAAGGCTGGGTGAGAATCTCGTAGCCGTTCTCGTCGGTGATCATGTCGTCGGCGCCGGCTTCGAGGACGATCTCCATGAGCTTGTCCTCCTCGGCGGCGTCCTTTTCGACGATGATCTGGCCGCGACGCTCGAAGTTGCGGGAGACGGCGCCACGCGCGGCGAATTCCGAATTGTTGCGCCGGAAGATATGGCCGACTTCGGCGGCGGCGCGGTTCTTGTTGTCGGTCAGCACGCTGACCATCAGGCCGATGCCACCCGCCGCGTAGCCCTCGTACATGATCTCCTCAAGCTGATCGGCCACGATCTCGCCCGTGCCCTTTTTGATCGCCTTGTCGATGTTGTCGTTGGGCATGTTGATGCCCTTGGCCTTCTGGACCAGCGTGCGAAGCGACGGGTTCGTCGCCGGATCGCCGTTCGACTTGGCGGCAAGCGTGATTTCCTTGGCAAGCTTGCTGAACATCTTGCCGCGCTTGGCATCCGCCGCGCCCTTTTTATGCTTGATTGTCGCCCATTTGCTATGACCACTCATCGTGTTCTTCCTTGTCTGGCGGACTCGGCCGCCGTTGAGTTCATCCCGCCGCGTGGCAGGTCGCTCCTGTTGTTGTTTCTGTTTTGAAAAGACGCGCCTCTGCGCATCGACCCGCCCCAGCGACGCCGGCCCCGGGCTGCATGTTGCAACCAAGAAGCCCGTCATCAGGTGCGCAGGCACCAAATTCTTGGATCCATCCATTCGCGAAGCCGAGATGGTCGACCGCATCCACGACGACGGCGTACTCCGCCTCCGTGATGACGCGATCCCACCCGGGGCGCATCGCCGCCGCATGGACGGGCGTGTACTGCGACATCACGCTCAAATGCACATCCGTGCCTATCGCGTCCGCCATCCATTCGAGGTTCGCAATCGCCTCGTCGGCATGACCCGGCAACACGAGAATCCGCACGATCGTCCCGCAAGTCGCCACACCGTCGTCATCCACGTGCAACGGCCCGGCGCGGTCCCAGGCCCAGCGCAGAAAGCGCCGCGCCTGATCCGGATAGTCCGGCGCCGACGACCCTTCGCGAGCGACGTCCGACGTCGCATAGCGCAGATCCACGAGCGCCACATCGATCAAGTCGTGAAACGCCTCGGCAACCTCGACGCGCTCGTAGCCGCTGGTGTTGTAGACGAAAGGCAGCGAAACGCCCCGCGCACGCGCTTGCGCAGCCGCCGCGCGAATGAACGGCAGCCACGGCCCCGGCGTGACCAGATTCCAATTGTGGCATCCCGCTTCCGCCAGTTCGACGAGGATTTCCGCCAACCGCTCCACGCTCACCCCCTCGCCCGCGCCCCCGGCGCTCCAAGGATGGTTCTGGCAATAAAGGCAACCCAGCGTGCAGTGCGAAAAAAAACCGCCCCAGATCCGTTGACGCCGGAAAGTGGCGGTTCTTCTCCGTGGTGCGGCCCCCAGCGAAAGACCTTGACCTGTGCTCCGGCGCGGCAATGCCCAAGCTCGCCAGCCAGCCTGTCGGCCGAGCACATGCGCGGGCAGAGAACACACTTGAGCAGCTCTTTCATAGATACAAGGTTATTAAGGCGTTAAGTCGATTGGAAGTGCAGAAGTATCGCACAACATCCGCCAGTCTGTCAATCGAGAATTGCAATCGCGGGCAATCGATTGCGACTGCTTGTCGTCAAGCGTTTGTTTCGCTACAATAGGACTTGCATTTACCTGCAATCGCTCTTGATGCGATGACGAGACAATCAACATGCCAGAAAATCCCGACAATCTCCAAGAAAACCTCAAGCGCGACGACGACCCCGTCGTCGCCGTGGAAGCGACCATCGCCGACAAGCTCGACGCCGTCATCGAAGACCTGCCGACCGACTCGGTCTCGGTGGCCGACATCCGCGACCGCATCGGCGACGAAAGCATCCTGATGCTCAGCGCGTTGCTCTGCATCATCTTCCTCGTGCCGGTGTCGATTCCCGGCGTCAGCACCGTCTTCGGCGCGGCGATCCTGCTGGGCGGCATCAGCCGCTGCCTCCAGCGCAAGCTGTGGCTCCCCAAATCCGTGGCAGGCCGCGAACTCGCCGCCGACAAGGTGAAGGCCGCCTTGAAGCAAGGCAGCTCGTGGCTTCATCGCCTGGAAAAGGTCAGCAAGCCGGGGCGTCATCAGCGCTTTCTGGCGTCAGGCCCGGTCGAGCTGTTCAACAGCTTCGGCATCGTCCTCGGCGCCGTGCTGCTCATGGCGCCGTTCGGCCTCATCCCCTTCAGCAACACATTGCCGGCCATCGCCGTGCTGCTGCTCTGCATCGGGCTGCTCCAGCGCGACGGCCTGTGCGTGCTGCTCGGACACATCATGAACCTCGTCACGATGCTCTACTTCGCCATTCTCGTCTTCCTCGCGTTCTTCCTCGTCGGCTCGCTCAATTTCAAGGCGCTTTGGGACAAACTGTTCGGCTAAACCATGAAAATCAGCGTCATCACCAACGAAACGATCGCCGGGACGCAAGCCGCCGTGCAGAAGCTCCGCCAAACGTGCGAAAAGCTCGGCATCGACATCCTGCCGGAAGGCGCCGCCGACACGCCCGACTTCCATCTCGTGCTCGGCGGCGACGGCTCGGTGCTCCGCGCCGTTCACACCGTGCCGGATTTGCGCGTCCCGCTCGTCAACATCAACATCGGCTCCCTCGGCTACCTGACCTGCGCCGGTCTCGACGACCTCGAACGCGTCCTCCAGTCGCTGCTCGACGACCAATACCAGGTCACGCGCCGGAGCCTGCTCGAAGCGTGTTGCCTCGATTCCGACGGCCGCCCCGTCGGGACGCCCGTCTTCGCCCTCAACGACCTCGTCGCCATGCGCAGCGACACCGGCCGCATCGCCGGCATCGGCCTCGCCGTGGACGACATCGACGTGACGACGTTCCTCTGCGACGGGCTGATCGTCTCCACGCCCACCGGCAGCACGGCCTACTCGCTCTCCGCCGGCGGCCCGATCATCATGCCGGACGCCGAAGCCATCGGCATCAACGTCATCTGCCCCCACACGCTGACCTCGCGCCCGCTCGTGCTGCCGGACAAGGCGCGCGTCACGCTGCGCATCCTCCGCGCCCAGACGGCGCTGAGCTTCAGCGCCGACGGCCAGGTCTGCGCCTCCCTTTCCACCGGCGACCGCGTCGACATCCGCCTGGCCAGGCGCAAGGCGCTCCTCGTCATGCTCCCCGACCACAACGACTTTGAAACCCTGCGGCGCAAGCTCAACTGGAGCGGCGCCTTGATTCCCTGACCATGCGCCGCCTCGCCCGCCTGCTCCGTCCCCAAGCCCTCTGGCTCGTCCTCGCGCCAGTGGCGATGATGGTCGAGGTCTCCATGGACCTCATGCAGCCCAAGCTCATGAGCCGCATCGTCGACGAAGGCATCACCCTGGCCGACCAGTCCGCGATCTACCATTACGGCTTTCGCATGCTCCTCTTCGCCTTCATCGGCCTGCTCGGAGGCTACGGCTGCACGCTCGCGTCCAGCCGCGCCGCGCTCTCCTTCGGCGACGACCTGCGCCGACGCCTCTTCCGCCACATCCAGAGCTTTTCCTTCGCCGAGACCGACAAGTTCACCACCGGTTCGCTCATCACCCGCCTCCTCAACGACGTCCACGTCATGCAGCATGTGGTCATCATGATCACGCGCATGCTCATCCGCTCCCCGCTCCTGCTCCTCGGCAGCATCTACCTCGTGATCACGACGAACCCGCGCATCGCCGTCCCGCTGCTGTTCGCGGCGCCCGTGCTCGCCGGCCTCGTCGTCTGGAAGATCGGCCAGATGCGCCCCCAGTTCGAGCGGATGCAGCAACGCATCGACGACCTCAACGCCGTCATGCAGGAGAACCTCACCGGCATCCGCGTCGTCAAGGCCTTCGCCAACGAGGACCAGGAGCGCGAACGCTTCGACGACGCCAACATCCGCCTCACCGACACAAGCGTCACGACCGGCAAGATCATGGTCACGCTCGGCCCGATGCTCAGCCTCGTCCAGCACCTCACCGTCGTCGCGATCATCTTCGTCGCCGCACGCGACGTCGATCGCGACTTGATCCAAATCGGCGAAGTCGCCGCCATCCTCAACTACGCCACGCAAGTCATGATGTCGCTGATCATCACGAGCTTCCACGTGATGCACTTCTCGCGCGCCATCGTCTCCGCCCGCCGCATCGTCGAAGTCTTCGACACCACGCCCTCCATTCGCGGCGGCGGTGTCGAAACCCCGCCCCGGGATGGATCGGTCGAGTTCCGCAACGTCGCCTTCCGCTATCCCGGAGCCGCAGGCGACCCCGTGCTGCACGGCATCACCCTCGACATCCGCGACGGCGAGCACCTCGCCATCATGGGCGCCACCGGCGCCGGCAAGACATCGTTCGCCAACCTCGTCCCGCGATTCTACGACGCGATCGAGGGCGACGTGCTCGTGGGCGGACGCAACGTGCGCGAGTATTCCCTTGGAGCCCTGCGCGGCGCCATCGGCTTCGTCATGCAGGACACCCGCCTCTTCACCGGCACCATCGCCGAAAACATCCGCTGGGGCGACGACCATGCCTCCGACGACGACGTCCGCCATGTCGCCCGCATCGCCGGCGCCGACGGCTTCATCATGTCGTTCACGGATGGCTACGACACCGAGATCGCCCAAGGCGGCGTGTCGCTCTCGGGCGGCCAGAAACAGCGCATCGCCATCGCGCGAGCACTGCTCAAAAAACCCAAGGTGCTCATTCTCGACGACAGCACCTCGGCGGTCGACGTCATCACCGAGGCACGCATCCAGGACGCCCTGCGCGTCGAAATGAAAGGCATGACGGTCATCAAGATCGCCCAGCGAATCAGCTCCGTCACGGATGCCGACCGCATCGCACTGCTCGAAAACAACACGATCGCCGCCCTTGGGCCTCATGAGGAGCTGCTCAAGACGAGCGCGTCGTACCGCGACATCTGCGATTCCCAGAACGCCTTGGAGGGAGCGGGCCATGTCTCGTAAACAATCATCCTCCCGCGCCCAGGGCCAGCAGAGCCTCCACCGCGGCGGCGGCCGCGGTCACCGTGCAAACTTTGCCACCGTCGAACACGCCAAGAACCCCGTGGCCACCTTGCGGCGCCTCCTCGGCATGCTCAAGGGACGCCGACGCTTCCTCGCGCTCCTCGCCATCCCGCTCGCCGTCGGCTCGCTCACCGGCCTCGTCTGGCCCCGGGCGCTGGGTCTCGCGACGGATGTCATGACGCAGAAGCCCGTCGACTTCCGCCGTCTCGCCATCGTCATGGCCATCGGCTTCGGCGCACAGGTCCTCGGCCAGCTTGCGGCCGTGGCGCAGGGCTACGGCACCACGATCCTCTCCAACCACTCCGTCCGCGACATGCGGCGGATGCTCTTCAGCCATGCGCAGTCGCTTCCCGTCGCGCGGTTCGACTCGATGGCGCACGGCGAGTTCATGAGCCGCCTCACCAACGACATCGACATGGTGGCCAACACGCTCGGCCCCGGCGTGCTCCAGTTCATCGGCACGCTCGTCACGCTCCTCGGCACGTTCGGCTTCATGCTCTGGATCAGCTGGAAGATGACCCTCGTGGCATGCCTCACCCTCCCCCTCACCTTTCTCATCGGGCGCCTCATCGTGCGCATTTCGCGCAAGCTCTTCCGCCAGCGCCAGAAGGTCGTCGGCGAGCTCAACGGCCTCGTCGAGGAGATGATCACCGGGCAGCGCGTCGTGCAGGCCTTCTGCCGCGAATCCCAGGTCGAGGCCGCGTTCAACGCCATGTCCGGCGACCTCCGCCGGATCGGCATCCGGGCGGAATCGCTCGGCGGTCTGATGGGCCCCTCGATGAACCTCGTCAACAACCTCTCCTTCCTGCTCGTCGTCGCCGCCGGCGGCTGGCTGGCGCTGCAAGGGAGCATCACCGTGGGCGTCATCATCTCCTTCATGATGTACTCGCGCCAATTCGGGCGCCCCATCAACCAGCTCGCCTCGCAGTTCAACATGATCCAGTCCGCCATCGCCGGCGCCGAGCGCGTCTTCGCGCTGCTCGACATGCCGTCCGAACCCGACTGCGGCGCCCTCGAAATCGATCGCGCGGACGTCCGCGGCGACATCCGCTTCGAGAACGTCAAGTTCGGCTACCGCCCCGACACGCCCGTGCTCCACGACTTCTCGCTCCACGTCAAGCCCGGCCAGAAAATCGCCCTCGTCGGCGAAACCGGCTCCGGCAAGACGACGATCATCAACCTGCTCACCCGCTTCTACGAACCGGACGAAGGCCGAATCCTCCTCGACGGCGTCAACCTGCGCGAAATCACGAAGCGCTCGCTGCGAAGCTGCATGGCCGTCGTGCTCCAGGACACCCACCTGTTCTCCGGCACCGTGGCCGAAAACATCGGCTTCGGCACGCCCGACGCCACGCCCGAGCAGATCGCCGCCGCCGCCAGGTTCGCCAATGCGGACGTCTTCATCGAGCGCCTGCCCGAGGGCTACGAAACGCGCCTCAACCAGGCCGACACCGCCCTCTCCCAAGGCCAGTGCCAGCTCCTCGCCATCGCCCGCGCCGCGCTCGCCGACCCCGCCGTGCTCATCCTCGACGAAGCCACGTCCAATGTCGACACCCGCACGGAAATGCACATCCAGCAGGCCATGGTGCGCCTCATGAAAGGCCGCACCAGCCTCATCATCGCCCACCGCCTCTCGACCATCCGCGACGCCGACGTCATCCTCGTCCTCGACAACGGCCGCCTCGTCGAATCCGGCTCCCACGACGAACTCCTCGCCCGCAACGGCGCCTACGCCGCGCTCCATCGGCGGCAGCCGATTGAGTGAGGAGAGAGGAGTGCGGAGAGCGGAGTGTTGGCTGGGGCTTCCGCCCCAGACCTCGGTTGAAATGACGAATTGCGTTGTTGCGAAGCGAGGTGGGGCGACGCCGTCCCGGCGAGCCGCATCGACCTCGTGGTTCTCGCCTGGCCCACGCCCACGCGAAGCGCAGTAGACGCGGCGTCCCCGCCGCGTTTTGCCACCCTCGCCCTGCCCCCCCTGTCGTACGGGCGGGGCTTCGTCCCCGCCCTCCCCGCGACCACTCGCCTGCGCCAAAGGCGCGGCACCTCGGAAGGTGGGGCGACGCCGTCTCGGCGAGCCGCATCGACCTCGTGGCACCTGGTCTTTGCAATCCCGCCCTTCGGACCCGCCTTTGCTTTTTCCACTCTCCCTGCGGGCAGGCTCTTGCCCGCAGGTCAGTCGCGTCAACCGCCTCCCAGCAGCCGCTTGTAAACCTCCAGATCCCGCTCCAGAAAGCAGCAGAAGACCACCTCGATGGAGGCTTGGCTTGCTTCCAAAAAGGCCTTCACGGTCGAGACGGCGACGCGGGCGGCGTCTTCGACGGGATAGCCGTAGGCGCCGGTGCTGATGCAGGGGAAGGCGATGGACCGCACGCCGTGGGCTTGGGCAATCTCCAAAGATCGGCGATAGCAACGGGCGAGGAGCTTTTCCTCGCCGGCCTGTCCGCCCTGCCAGATCGGCCCCACGGTGTGAATGACGTATTTCGCCGGCAGCCGATATCCCTGCGTGATCTTCGCATCGCCCACGGCGCAACCGCCAAGCGCTCGGCACGCCTTGAGAAGATCCGGCCCCGCCGCGCGATGGATCGCGCCGTCAACGCCTCCCCCGCCCAACAGCGACGTGTTCGCCGCATTGACGATGGCATCGACTTCCAATGTCGTGATATCGCCCGTTTCAATAGTCATACAGCCATCAGACTTCATTTTTTACCATCAGCGGCTTAATAGCAATTCGTGGATACGCCTCCTGATTTCTTCTGCATCCCACTCTTTTGACTCGTAGAGAACATATCGGTCGTCGCCAATCTCCAAAACCATTTGACTGCCGTCTGCCGTGACCTTTCCTTGGGTCAAACGATTAGTCAACTTCGCGCCATCGTATTGTACCCCCACCCAAATCAATTGTGGGGCGTCACCTTCCAAGGACACATAACCATATCTTCCAATCCAGCCCGACGCGGAAAACTCATTGTTGGGCACAGAGTCGGAGCTGAACTTAATAGGCAGGTCTTCTTGATTCACCAACACATTCTGATCAAGGAACAGCATGATTCGCCTTGCGTCCATAAATTCGTCGGGGAACTTCAAATTTGCCTTGTCCACAGGTTCCGATTTCCGGCACTCCGCAAGCATTCTTGACAAGGACGCGCGAATCCTCTCCTTCATCTCCTCTACGTTGTCATCCAGTTCAAGAGGTTCGCAATAATCAAGTGCGGACTTCTTCGACTCAAGACGCTTGAAAACCGGTGCCCCCCACCCATGGACATTCTCAAACACAAGCGTCAGTCCCGGCGGTCCGTCGTCTTCGCTGAAATACGCACCAAGCCAGCCCCAGACGGTCTCATCAAATAGCCCTGAAACGCTGAAATAGCGTCCGATGTAACGAAGCGGATGCTCATCATCGCGCTTGCGGTCATAGCCCTCCAACTGAACGCTCCTGTCCAGACCACTGACAGTGACTTCCTCCTCTACGACCGCTTCCAGAGCCTTGGCAAATGTCTGAATGCGCTTGATCCGGTTAACATCAAGCGTGAATTTCGGTACGGCATCATAATTGGGGCATGCAGCCCGGGAATACTCATGGAGTCCCACCACATCGCTTCCTTTCGCCCAGGGATATGCCTCTGGATTGTCCATGCAACGCTGCAATGCCAACTGAAACTCGCCCCATGTTCTAACCTGGCAAGCCCACTTGTCGCCAATCAATGCAACGTCCCTGTCCTCTTTTGTCAAGCTGGTCGGCTCAAGCTTATACTGCGTAATATAGCCGAGCCGTCGGATATCATGGCCGTCCTTTTCCAATTCCTTCAAGTATTGCTTGAAGTGATGGTTGCGATCCCATTTCTTGATCTCGACAAAGTAGCGGTTCTTCTCATCATCCGTTCCCGTGATCACAAAATCAGGTCTGCCGCCGGCCAACGGCACCTCGCGGTCAACGCGAAAGTCGGATGCCTTCAGTTCCTCACCCTTCTCGTCCCGAAAGAAGAAATCGAGAAAGAACTGCTTGAAACCCTCATTCCCCTGGCACAATGCCCATACGAAATCCGACAAGTCGTTCTCACCGCTTAACCGATAAGCGAGATTGACAAAGAAACTCTTGACCAGACGATCATTTTCCATTCGCTTCACCCATTTTTTAGTTCTTGACTTCCCGCGCCAATTCTGGCATAGTCTCATCTCGTAACGGCGTTCTCCGACTTAATTCACCTCTTTCCAGTATTGGAAATCCATGTTTCCTGGAGTCGCCGTTACTTTTTTTGTCCCTGCAACTGGGCTGTTTTCCACAGCCTAAGCACCTGCTCCGCCGTGGCGCGGAGGCTTTCCCTGGCATGGAGGCGGGCCGTTTTGAAGGGCTCGCATTTCCGGTTGATGGGAAAGGCGGCGGCGACGCCAAGCGCGTCGAGCGCCGGGCCGTCGAGATCGACTTCGCCCGCAAGAACCAGCACAGGGATCCGACGGGCCTTCGCGCGTCGGACAATGCCGGACACGACCTTCCCGGCGGCACTTTGCGAATCGAGGCGCCCTTCCCCCGTGATCACGAGATCGGCGCCCTCAAGATGGCGATCAAAATCGACGGCGTCGAGCACCGTCTCGATGCCGCGCTGAAGGCGTCCGCCCAAAAAAGCGACAACGGCCGCGCCCATGGCGCCGGCTGCGCCGGCGCCCGGCACATCGGCCACGCGAAGCCCCTGCATCCGCTGGATGACGCCGTCGAGATGCCGAAGCCCGTCGTCGAGGAAGCGCACGCCGTCCGCCGACGCGCCTTTCTGCGGCGCGAAGACGCAGGCCGCGCCCTGCGGCCCGTGCATCGGCGCCGTGACGTCGCACATCGCGACGACCTCGACACCGGCGAGCCGCGCGGCCGCCGCCAAATGATCGTAGGAGGCGATCGCCCCGAGCGTGCCGCCGACCGGCGCAAACGCGCGGCCGTCGGCATCGCGAAAGACGAACCCGAGCGCCGACGCCATGCCGACGCCGCCGTCGTTCGTGCAACTGCCGCCAAGCCCGAGGACGATCCGCTGGCAGCCGGATTGGATGGCATGCGCGATGAGTTCGCCGACGCCGTGCGTCGTCGTCTTCAAGGGATTCGCCCGGCCTTCGACAAGCGCCAGGCCCGCGCATTGCGCCATCTCCACGAAAGCCGTGTCGCCCTCGACAAGATACGTCGCCTCGACCGTCTCGCCGGGGAACGGCCCCGTCACCTTCAGGCGAACGGGGCGCGATTCCGGCAAGGCGCCCGCCAGGCTGTCGAGCGTGCCTTCGCCGCCATCGGCGATCGGGATCGAAACCACGCGGCATTGCGGCATCGCCGCGGCGAACGCCGCTTCGACTTCGCGGCAGACTTCACGCGCGGTCATCGTTCCCTTGAACGAGTCCGGGGCGACAAGGCATTTCCTCATATTGTTTTCACAACATGAATCCTGATCAATGCTGCTTTTATCTTGCTTGAAAAACATCTCAAAAAACATCTTGACTTTCCGCGCCTGTTCTGGCATAGTGGTGCCTCGTAACGGCGTCTCAGCCTCAGATTTAGCAAACTTGTCCTGTCATGGCTTGTCATGACTAGCATTCTATGATAGAAGTCGTCTATGATAGAAGTTCATGGAGACGCCGTTACTTTTTTTACCCCCGTCACTCGACGAGCGTGAGGACGCCGAAGCCGGAGGGTCTCCAGGCGGGACGGAGCCCGCCGCCCCACGTCATCACCGCCGGCTCGCCGCCGCCATCGGCGTCGAAGAGCTGGATCGAAAGGCCCGCCTTGACGCCGACCGCCGGGGCGAGGCCGCCGGTCTCCGGCCAGGGAATCCGCAGCTCGTAGGCGGTGATGTCGCCCTTGCGGACGATGGCGATGTCGTAGATCGACGAGTCCTTCGCAAGCTGGCCGGAGGAAAGTCCGCCGCTCCTGGCGGGCGGACGGTAGAGCGTGTGCCTGCCGCTGCCGCCGCCCGGCGCGCCGGCGCCGACGAGCCAGGCGAAGGCCTGCGCGTCGGTGCCGGGGACGCGGTTGCCCGGATGGAGCGCGATCAGGAGGCTGTCGCCCTCGTTCGTGCGCTCGCCGGTCGTGTTGGCGACATGGCGGTCGTCACGCACCTTCGCCGCGAAGTACAGCGCCTCGCGATCCCAGGAGAAGCGGGCCACGCCCGAGACGTTCGCCGGCGTCCACCGATAGCCGTCCGGCGCGTGGAGCTGGTTGTCGCAGAGCAGCGGAATCGGATCGGCGAAATCCCAGTCGTCGAGGTTGCCGTCCACGACGACCGGACGCTGGGCGCGGCGGGCCTCGGCCGCAAAGAGGGAGCCGTCGTAGAGCGTCACGCGGACATTGTCGTAGCGCGCCCAGCCCTTGCCGCGGACGACCGGGGTGACGCCCATCTTCCGCGCCGTGTCCGGCGTCCCGCGGACATGCGTCATCAGGCGCCAGAACGGCGTGGTGTTGCCGGCGTCGAAGACGTCGGGGATGAAGAAGGTCTTCTGATCGATCGAGAGGTTGCTGCCGGCCTGCATGTCCTGGTTCCACACCCACGCGCTGTAGAGGTACTGGCGACCCGGCGCCGGGAGGTCGATCCCCTGGCTGACGTGCTGGTAGTTGGCGCTCGTCGAGCCGGAGAAGACGACGGCATGGCCCTCGAAGCCGGGGCCGTCCCCGAGCGTGGAGAGGTCGAGGCTGGCGGCTTCGCCGTGCCAGTTCGCGGCCTTGCCGTTGGAAACCGCCTCGAAGTCGCCGTTCTTCAGCAGGTTGCCGATCGACTTGGGATCGAGCACGACGAGCTTGAACGCCTTGCGGCACGAGGCCGCGACGGGCGTCGTCCACTGCAATTCGGCCGCGCCTTCGCCGTCGATGGCGCCGCCGGTCCCGGACGTCAGCGGAATGCGGATCAGCGAAACGGCGCCGGGCGCCAGGGCGACCGTCTGCTCGGGAAACGTCGCGCCTGAGGCGAGCTTGACGCGGACCCTGCCCTTCACCGGCACGTCGAGCGGATTGACGGCGCGCATTTCGAGCGCGGCGGCGTCCGAACCGCTCACGCTGGTGATCACCGGCATCGGGGCGGTGCTCGCCGATCCGATCTGGAGCCCGGCGTGGATGGCGAGCGTCGGGAAGTCGAACCCGTCGAGGATCACCGGCATCGCGCCGAGGGGCTGGGTGAGGACGCCGCCACGCGTCTCGACGCGCCGCGAATTGCCCTGGTGGTCGATGCAGGCGATGGACTTCGCCCCCGTCGGGAGGGTGAGCGTCGCCGTGGCGTCGTCCGCATCCGAAACGGTGCAGGCGACGACCACGCCCGTGCCGTCGTGCTTGCGGAAGATGTGCAGCAGCGCATCGTCGCCGATGCAGGTGGAGGCGACGGGCGTCGCGTGGCCGATGGCGGACGAGAGCACGGCGTAGGTGGCCGCGGCAGGTCGCGGCGTGGAGGCGTCGAGCAGGTACGTCCAGTTGCCGGCGGACGCCGTGTGTCCGCCGAAGTAGATGATCCCCTCGGCGCCGGCCGTCAGCTCGGCGGGCCACTGGCGCATCATCCACTTCGACTGGACGACGCTTTTCGTCAGCGCTTCCTCGGGCGGCATCTTCCAGACCGAGAGGCCGCGAGCCGTCTCGTTGTCCCAGATGGCGACGGCGTCCGCCTTGCCGACGGCGGCCACGTCCTGGCGCGCGTCGCGGATGCTCGTCTCGCCGCCGTAGTGGATGGGCAGGACGTCGATCCAGTCGCCCACGCCGACGTTGAGCAGGTCGTTGCGGAAGTTGCGCGGCCAGAGTCCGCCGGCAAGCTGCGTCTTCATCGTCGGATCGACCTGGCGGACGGCCTCCGTGCCGATGCGGCAGAAATCGAGGTACTCGGCCACGGGCTCGCGGGTCTTGTTGCCCGGGACGATTTCGTTGAGCCACTCGAAGCCCCAGATGCGCCCCTGGTAGCGGGTGGCGGCGGTGCGGACGAAGTTGCGCCACGCATCGGCCTTGAACGTGAACGGCTCGTAGCCGGCGGAATAGTGCTGATCCGCCATCGCCCACGACGGCGGGCCGACGATGCAGATCCACGGCCAGATGCCGGCGTCGCGGTTCGCGTCGACCGTCTTGTCCAGCCCCTCGAACCGGTACTGCCCCTCGATCGGCTCAAGGCCGGCCCAGCCGATGAAATGGCGGCAGTACGTCGCGCCGAGCTTGCGGGCCACGCGCGAAAGCGCAGGGTCGCCGACGTTCGTCACGCCGAACGGCGTGCGGCGGGGCTTGCCCGTCGAGGCCGACGCGGCCTTCTCCACCGCCAGGACGTCGGGGATGCGCGCGAAGAACGCATCGCGCGTCGCGTCGCCGATCGCGCCGAGGAGCAGCAGCGTGCCGCGCGCCTCGATCGCCGGCAGCTTCACGGGCGTCTTCGTCCCCTTCGCGCCGACCGTGAACGTCTGCTTGAACGTGTTGACCGTCTCGCCGTCGGCGTTGACGATCTTGAACGACGCCTCGACGGCCTCGCCCGGCTTCAGGGAGTCGCCCCAGACGAGATCGACGCGCGGCGTTTCGTCGTAGGTGAAGAGGCCGCCCTCCGACGGCACTTCGAAGTCGAACCCGTCGATGTGGCGCGCGATCGCCGGGCCGCCGCCGCGGACGCTCCACGGCCAGGCCTTGCCGTCGCCGCCGATGAACTGCGCCAGCCATTGCAGCTCGTTGTAGCGGAACGTGCCGCCGAGCGTGAACTTGAATTCCTGCGTCCCCTTACCCGGCTCGGCTTTCCTGCGCTGGGCCCCGAGACCCGGATAGCCATGGTGCGTGCGCGACGTCGTGTATTTGCCGTCCGGATTGTCCACCCACGGCCCGAGCGGGATCAGCTCGATGTGCGTGCCGTCGGCCCAGTTGTCCGACGGATCGAGCTCGTATTCCACGGCGACCGTGAACGAATCCCCCTGGGTGATCGTCGTGCGCTCCGGCACGACGCGCAGGCGGCTGCGCTTGAGCGTGGCCGTCGCGGGGCGCGCGATCGCCGCCGCGCGGGCTTCCGCCTTCTTCCGCTCCTCCTCCAGCTTCGCCAGCACCTCCGGCGTCGCCTTGATGGAGATGACGGGGAGGTTCTGCGACTTGACGGACTTCTCGAAGGCGCCGTTGGGAGCCAGGAAGACAATCGGCATGACGCCCGTCATCTTGCCGAGATCGAGATTGGGGGTGAACTTGAACGTGCAGGTTTCGCCCGGCTTCACGTTGCGGGGCGGATGCCAGCTCAAGAACCCGCCGTAGCCCTCCTTCTTGGCCCAGTGGAGATGGCACGAGAGCTGTTCGCCCTTCATTTTGAAATCCGGCTTGATCGTCACGGAGACTTCAAGCGGCTCGCCGGGCGTGAACTCCTCCGGCTCCGTGACCGTGCACCAGCCGTAGTCAAGGACGCGGGCGGACGCGTCCGAAGGCGCGCCAATTGTACCGATCAAGAGAAGCGAAGCGACAAGCCACCGGACCAGGCCGCTGCGTTTCAGGCTGTTTCGTGTTTTCATAGATGATTGCTCCAAGCAGGTTGACAAAGAATAATCTAGCACAACGAAGGGAGACCGTCAACGATCGCTGCGCCAGCCACGTTTTTGTGGCCATTCCCCATCCGGCGCAGCCGCCACGGCCAAATTCAAAATCACAAATCTAAAATTCCCTTCATAGCCACGAAAAGGCACAAAAATTTAGAGAGTGGAGAGAAGAGAGTAGAGAGGATCTCAGGCTGGGGACACCCCAGACCCCGTTTTTTCAGACAGGATTACAGGATTTACAGGATTGGATTACCTTAAATCTTGTAATCTCGAAGAAAAATTCGAGATTACAGTGGGCGGCAAAGCCGCGCCTGAAGTGGAAGCGGCGTCCCCGCCGTGCGTCGCCCGCACAAAGTGCGTGGCGGATTCCTCGCCCCAGGAGCGACGGGCTCCGTACCCGCACCTAATCTTGAAATTTCTTCCAGTCAAGATTACAACGGTGGCAGAGTGCCGACACCGCCCACCCATGACGAACGGAAAGCCGCGACGCTGGAGCCCGCCGTCCCGGCGCGGCCGTTCGCCATCTCGTGGAAGCCGTTCACGTACACAGCGAAGCGGTACACGTAAGCGTACACGAAAAAAACGACTGCACCGTGAACTTGAACGCGAACGAGCACGTGAACGGGTACGAGCACGTGAACGGGCACGCCCCTGCGATCGCTTCGTTCACGTCTGCGTCAACGAATGATCAGTGTCGTACAGGTGGGGCGGCCTTCATAGGCGCCGATGTCGATGCGGGAGCCTTGGACGCGCGGATTCCCCGCCAAGTCGACGGCAGGCGGATTCGCGACCTCGACGCCCGTGTCGATCAACGCCTCCAGCGGACGATAGTCCCCCGCCGCGTAGTCGCGGAAGAACGTCTGGGGCGTGCCGACGAAGCAGTTGGCGTTGATGGGAGCGGCATCGTCCGTGGCGCAGTTCTGGAAGACGGAAGCCGTGCCGGACCAGTTTCGCCCGGGCGCACCCGTCTGTTGGAACGTCGTCCCAGCAATGACGGTGTTGATGACTGAGGAACTGCTGTTTGCACTGACCGCCGCCCAAGTGCCGTTCGTCGTCACGGCATTGTCAACAACCGTGCAGTTTTCCATTGTCGCACCCGAGAGCAGGACGGCATGCGTGTTCAAACCATTGCGGTTCGCCATCACGGGGCAGTTGCTGACCCGTGCGCCGCCAGAAGCATGGATGGCGGCTCCTTTCCCCTCTCCGTTCTGTTGAATTGTGTTTTCGGAAAGAATCGAATGGGTCAGCAAACCGGCTTCCATTCGGATGCCCGCCCCTGTTCCGAAATAGTTTCGCGCGTATCCCTTGTCGAGGACGCAGTTTGTGACCGTACCGCCACCCGTCTTAATCCACACGTTGCCGCCAGGACACTGCTCCACCTGACCATTGGCGATGGTCAGGCCGGAGAGAACGGCATCAGAATGGTCGAGGATGAAGACGCGCTGGTTTTGATTGTTCCAACCCGCCCCCTTCGTATTCGAGACCATCGCACGGCTCGGATCGCCGCTCTGGCTGATGATTCGGATCGGATTCGCCACGGTGGTCGGGCTGCTGACGGGATAGACGCCATCCGCGACATGCACGGTGCCGCCTTCCTCCCCGTAGTTGTCCAGGCATTGCACGGCGGCGGCGATCGTCTTTCTGGCCGTGGCAGGCGTGTAGCCATCGGCCGCGTCGTTGCCGTTGGTCGAAACATACTGGACGAGTTCATCCATTCCCTCCGGTTGGAACAAGGCCGTGATGCTGCGCGGCGTGTCGGCTGTGAACTGAAGCGGATTGACCTTTTCCATCCCCGTCGGCACCTCGCCGATCCACCTGCCGAATTGGTAGCCGGCATCCGGCGTCGCCGTGGCCGTCACCGTCTGGTCGAAACCGTACCAGCCCGTGCCGGAAGCCGTGCCGTTCGTGTCGGCGCTCACGACGACCGCGTTGGAGACGGCGAACTGCCACGCAAAACGTGAATACATGTTGGGATGGGTGAAGGAGACGGCATTGCCGCTGCCCTGGCCGACCAGCGTCCAGACCGCGTCCACCAGGTTGTTCGTGTAAACCTTCCACCCCGTGCAATACGCCTCCGAGGTTTCGGCGGCGTTCGTCCAGGCGGACTGCACCGACAGATCGATCGTCTGCCCCGCGACGTTGGCCAGCGTGCCGTAGGCGGGGTTTGCCCTGCCGTATTCCGCCGGGTGACCCGAGATTTCGAGGTTGCCCGACAGCGGAATGCTGTAAAATTCAAGCTCGTGGATTTGCGTGTATTCATTGCCGTTATTGGCGGAAACTTCAAACTTGTAATGTTTATACGCCGTTGCATTGTTAAACCGGTAGAAGCGCATTTCGGCCCGGCTCCACCCCGTCTCGCCAGTTTGCGTGTCGAGCGTCGTCCAGGTGACGCCATCGCTCGAGCCGGAAAACTGAAAATCCTTGGGTGCGCGCTCGGCAGGATTGTATTGTGAATCCCCGTTCCAGACGCCGTAGCCGTTGATCACGGTGGGGACCTCAAACTCATAGGCGGCCCAACACGTGCTGGATTTCACGAGCCAGCGGCTGTTGGCTGACGAAAAATCATTGTCGAAGGCTGCGGCGACGCCGTTGTTGCCGCCCGTGCCCGTGATGTTGACCATCGACGGATTGTAGTCTTCCGGATGCGTGGCATCCACGAGGACGAGGCCGTTGGTCGAAACCGACGCGGCGTGAACGTGAACGGCGACCCCCAACGCAATCAGCGCAGCGCCCAACGTGGTGAGAGAACCCGTGCGAAAACGAAGCTGTTGTTTCATGTCAAATCTCCTTACATAAATAATGCCATGAAATTTAACACAATGAGGAAGGCCAGTCAACGATTGAAGCGTGGATTCGGCTCACCGGCTCTCCCGTGGGTGGGCGCCGCGTGCCCACCCCAATTTGTCAGCGGGCTCGAAAACGCGGCGTCCACTTCTTACTACTAACCCGGCCATAATTCATGCTGCAAATCAGGGGCACGGGTTTTCCAACCCGTGGACGAACACGGACAGGAATGTCCGTGCCCCTTTCCCAACGCCAAATTCCAGATCCCATGCCTCAATCTCCGTGCGCAACGCTATTTGTGGCCGGGTTACTAGCGACTAGCCCCTAGCGACTAGCGACTCAAAAAAATTACTATTGAAAGAAACAAGCCGTTGAATTATAATCGTCGGCCATTTAGGAACCCACCATGACTCACAGCATCCTTCTCTCCGGCGTCGGCGGCCAAGGCATCCTGCTCGCGGCGAAGATCATCGGCGAAGCGGCCGTGGCCTCGGGCTACGAGGTCCGCTCCAACGAAATCCACGGCATGGCACAGCGCGGCGGCTGCGTCACCGCGCAAGTCCGCTTCGGCCCCCAAGTCCACAGCCCCCTCATCCTGGAAGGCACCGCCGACGTGCTGGCCGCGCTCGAACACATCGAGGCGCTGCGCTGGGCGCACGTCCTCAAGCCGGACGGCCTCGCCGTCGTCTCGCGCCAGAGCATCCTCCCCGTCGCCGTCTCCGCCGGCAAGGCGACGTATCCGGCGGACGTCGCCGACCGCCTTCGCGCCGTCTTCCCGCGCCTGATCTACGCCGACTGCGTGTCGAAGGCGCGCGCCATGGGCGACGCGCGCTTCGCCAACTTGATCATCGTCGGCATGGCCGCCACGGCGCTGCCCATCGAGACGCCCGCCTGGCGCGAGGCCATCCGCCTGCGCGTGCCGGAAAAGTCTTTCGACCAGAACCTGGCCGCATTTGAGTTTGGACGCTCCCTCAAGGAAGGAATGCACAAATGAAATTCTACAACCCCAAAGCCGAAACGCTCTCGCGAGACGAGCTGACCGCGCTTCAAAACGAACGTCTCAAGAAGATCGTCCGCCACGCCGCCGAGAACTCCCCCTACTTCCGCAAGAAATTCGCCATCGCCGGCGTCGATCCGCAGGACTTCCGCGGACTCGACGACCTGCACCAGCTCCCCTTCATGAGCAAGGCCGACTTCCGGGAGCAATACCCGCTCGGCATGTCCTGCGTCGACAAGCGCAGCCTCGCCGAAATGCACATGTCCAGCGGCTCGACCGGCACGCCGGTCGTCATGCCCTACACCCAGGCCGATCTCGACCAATGGGCCGAGACCATGGCGCGCTGCTACGTCATGGCCGGCGCGGTGAAAGGCGACGTCTGCCAGATCACCCCGGGCTTCGGCCTCTTCAACGGCGGCTTCGGCTGCTACCACGGCGCCCGCGCGGCGGGGCTCTTCGTCCTGCCCTGCGGCGCCGGCAACACGACGCGCCAGATCAAGCTCGCCCAGGACTTCGAAACGCGCGTCATCACCGGCGTCGTCTCCTACGCCATCCGCATCATGGAAATCCTCGGCGAGCAGAAGCAGAAGCTGCCCTCGCTCGAAATCGGCATCTTCGGCGCGGAAACGTTCTCCAACGAAATGCGCGACCGCATCCGCAGCGGCCTCGGCATCGAAGTCTTCGACATCTACGGCATGACCGAGACCGGCGGCATCGGCACGCTGGGCATGGACTGCCCCGACCACAGCGGCATCCATGTCTGGGACGACCACGTCATCACGGAAATCGTCGACCCGGCGACCGGCGAACCCGTGCCCGACGGCGAGTACGGCGAGGTCGTCGTCACGACCCTCACCCGCGAAGCGCTGCCCGTCATCCGCTTCCGGACCGGCGACCGCAGCCGCATCGTCTCGCGCGCCGCCTGCGCCTGCGGGCGCACCCACACCCGCCTCGACAAGATCACCGGCCGCCTCGACGACATGATGATCGTCTCGGGCGTGAACTTCTTCCCGCAGCAGGTCGAGCAATCGCTGCTCAAGGTGCCCGGCGTGCTCCCCAACTACCGCATGATCATCGAGAACCACCACGGCATCAAACGCCTCCACGTCGATGTCGAAGCCGAGCCGGGCGTCACCGGCTTCATGGTCGAAAAGCAGCTCCGCGAAGACCTCGGCTTCTCCCCCGACGGCGACATCCACCCCGCCGGCTCCCTCCCCCGCCCCGAAGGCAAGGCCAAGCGCGTCTTCTACGAGGACAGAAGCTAGCGGCTAGCGGCTAGCGGCTAGCGGCTAGGGAAGGAGCAGAGCACAAGCATGAAACACCACAGTGAAGAAAAACGCCATGAGCAAGAGCAATGAAATCAAGAGCTACCGAGATTTGATTGTCTGGCAGAAGGCTGTCGATCTTTGTATCGAGGTGTATCGGCTTGCAAGTAAATTCCCGAAAACGGAACAATTTGTTTTGTCTGACCAAATCCGCCGTGCAGCGATCTCCGTACCTTCAAATATCGCTGAAGGTCACGCTCGCCATTCACGAAAGGATTTCGCCCGCTTTTTAATGATTGCGCAAGGGTCGATTGCCGAATTGGAAACGCAACTGTATCTTGCCGTCCGAATGGCTGTTGTGGTGGAATCCGACATTGTCCCCCTGATGCGACTCTCTCAAGAGGTTTCGAAAATGCTCATGTCTCTTCGCAGCAAACTCTCCTCAAGTCCCTAACCCCCAACCACTAGCCACCAGCCGCTCTCTACCCCCCCAACCGCTAGCCGCTCCCTCATCCCCAACCACTAGCCGCTAGCCGCTCCCTAAACCCTCACTCATCACTCATCACTATGACGAACGCCCTCTCCCCCGAAATCAAAGGCTACGCCTCCAGCTCCTCGATGATCCGCAAGATGTTCGAAGCGGGCATCGAATTGAAAAAACAATACGGCGACGACCAGGTCTACGACTTCAGCCTCGGCAATCCCGACCTCCCGCCGCCGCCCGCCGTCAAGCAGGCGATCCTCGAAATCGGCGACAGCGCCGACCAGCCCTTCGCCATCGGCTACATGCCGAACGCAGGCTACCCCGAGACGCGCGCCGCCCTGGCCGGGAAAGTCACCCGGGAGCAGCAGGTGGACACCCCGGCCTCGAACCTCATCGTGACTTGCGGCGCCGCCGGCGGACTCAACGTCTTCTTCCGCGCCGTCCTGTCGCCCGGCGACGAGGTCGTCTGCCCCAGCCCCTACTTCGTCGAGTACGGCTTCTACTGCGGCAACTACGGCGGCAGGCTCGTCCCCGTCCCGACCCGGCTCCCCGACTTCACGCTCGACGTCCCGGCCATCGAAAAGGCCATCACGGAAAAGACGCGCGTCGTCCTCGTCAACTCGCCCAACAACCCCACCGGCCAGATCTACTCCGCCGACGAGCTCCAGGCGCTGGCCGACGTGCTCACGCGCAAGTCGCGCCAGCACGGACGCCCGATCTACCTCGTCTCCGACGAGCCGTACCGCTTCCTCAACTTCGACTCGTCCGAAATCCCCTCGGCCTTCGCGTGCTACGACGCCGCCGTGGTGGTCGGCTCCTTCTCCAAGAGCCTCTCCCTCGCCGGCGAACGCATCGGCTTCATCGCCGTCTGCCCCCGATTCGAAGGCGCGAGCGAGCTCATGGGCGGCCTGACGCTCACGAACCGCATCCTGGGCTTCGTCAACGCCCCCGCCATCGCGCAGAAGATCCTCCAGACCAGCCTCGACAGCGAAGTCGATCTGGGCGTCTACGCCGAGCGCCGCGCGCTCATGGCGAAGGTGCTCGACGACGCCGGCATCGAGTACACCCTGCCACGCGGCGCCTTCTACTTCTTCCCCAAGTCGCCCGTCCCCGACGAACAGGTCTTCATCGACGCCCTCCTCAAGGAACGCGTGCTCGCCGTTTCCGGCCGCGGCTTCGGCCTCCCCGGCTACTTCCGCCTCGCCTTCTGCGTGGACGCCAACGTCATCCGCAATTCCGCCGATTCGTTCAAGCGAGCGGTGGCGAAGACAGGGACTAGCGGCTAGCGGCTAGCGGCTAGGGAAGGAGCAGCGCGCAAGCATGAAACACCACAGCGGAGAAAAACGCCATGAGCAAGAGCAATGAAATCAAGAGCTACCGAGATTTGATTGTCTGGCAGAAGGCTGTCGATCTTTGTATCGAGGTGTATCGGCTTGCAAGTAAATTCCCGAAAACGGAACAATTTGTTTTGTCTGACCAAATCCGCCGTGCAGCGATCTCTGTACCTTCAAATATCGCTGAAGGTCACGCTCGCCATTCACGAAAGGATTTCGCCCGCTTTTTAATGATTGCGCAAGGGTCGATTGCCGAATTGGAAACGCAACTGTATCTTGCCGTCCGAATGGCTG
>JBMNOD010000034.1:0-36749 GCA_050942875.1 Kiritimatiellia bacterium | reverse complement strand
CCCCCCCTTTTTTCTCCACACCTCTTTTTTTCTCCCTCCCCTTTTACCACCCCTTTCCGCAAAGGAAAAACTTGTTTTCAAGACAGTTGACTTGAACTTTTTCCAGATTATAGAACCGCGCCCCGAAGGACACAGAAACGTAGGTGAATGGGCTAGGTGGCGCAGTCTTAGACAAGATTACACGATTGACAAGATTCTAAGTAATCCAATCCTGCAAATCCTGTAATCCTGTCTTGGAAAAAACTCGGCGAGCTTGGCGTGAGGAAGGTTTCACGCAAAGGCCGCGAAGGGCGCAAAGTTTTTTGTCCACAGTGGAAACAAACCCATTGCAATCCCGCGTTGAAACACGGTACAATGACGGCATGAAACGGAAGCCGATCAGCAGGAGCCGCCAGCGGGTATTGCAAAAAGTGTCTCGACACATGCAACTTGTAGGACTGAAATGAGCTCAGTTTTTCTCTTCATTCGTCAATCAGGAAGGGTCGTGCATGGGGTACGGTAAAATATTGACTAACGCATTAGTCGTTATAATCTTTAGCCTCTATCTTATCGGTTCATGGAAGACCGGTTGCGTTTATTTTGGAAATGGAGTCAAACCCTGTAAGAGGAACGAGAGCCCCGCGAACTTTTTTGTAGCAATTGGCATACTTGCTTTTTCCATTCTCTTTTTGTTTTCCTTCGGATTTGTACGTCCTTTATGGGATATCCTCTCAAAAAAGTTCGGTTTGTAGAGTGTATGTGCTGGAAACTTTTCGACGATGTACTCGCGAACAACACAATCGACCGGTGCGCGGCGATCTCACGTTCCGGCACGGCCTTTGATGCTCCGGTGCGCGACGCCTACAGCTACAACGCCCGCTCGAAGGTAACTTCTACACGGCGCACGCCTTGAACCAGTGTACGGCCATCGCCAACCCCGACGCCGTGGGGTTGCGCGGCAGCGCCACTTCCCGCGACAACATCGTGGCACCGTGGATACCGTGGCACTACGCGCTTGCCACCGACAACGCCGACGGCGACGCGCTCACCTTCGCCGAAATCATGGCGGTCGTCAATCCGCCCGGCACCAACACGCCCGACATCGTTTCCACTTCCGTGGGGGCGGCTCATGCCCATCCATCATAAACAGGCGATGCGCCATCGTTGAGACATCAAGCGAGCCTTGCCCCGACTTTTCGCAAACTTGCAACAAAGCGCCCTCCCCGGCTGCAACATCGCCCTCGTCCCTTCCGTCACATATTCGAATATGTGACGGAAAAGGATGAGGGGCGATTCGCAGATCCCTCTCCACCCGTTACGAATCTCGACATCCACCACCGTCGAGACTCCTCTGGTCACATATTCGAATATGTGACAAGGGCGATTCAAGACAGTACGATGCGAAGCAAAGCCTTGGCGAGACTCGACCCGGGCTTTTCCAGTTTGCAGCCTTTTTCCGTTATCGCGACGACACCGAGCGTTTGAAGCTTCCTCAAATGCCGAGCCAACGCCTCGGGACTGATGTCCAGCATGACGGACAAATCCTCCGGTTGCAGATTCTCCGCATGGGCCAAGGCCTGGACAATGGCAATGCGACGCGGATGCGTGTAGGCTTGCATTGCACACTTGAAATCCTCTTCGGACATCTTGTTGTCAATGAGGGCATGTCTCGCGGCATCAAGAAAAGGCTCGGCCGTCCCGACGGCGGGATCCGTCTCCGGGTAATAATGAACCCACCGACTCCGTCGCCTGGACGAAAGGATCCCCCGAGACTGCAACGCGCGCAAGGCAAGGCTTGTCTTCGATTCCGAAAGCCTGACACTGGCTGCGACATCTTCGACCGTCAACCCCGGCGTCTTCAGAACAGCTTTAAGGCAACGCAACCGATTGGGATTGGCCAACACACGACAGGTCCGCCAGAGCGTCGGCGACAAATGTTCTTCCTTCGTTTTCATTTCATGAATTCCTTTTCCTCGCAACGTTTCGAATTGATCGCTGAAACCGTTTCTGCAAACTCCAGCGAACTTGCATAGATTCTATGTCCAACCCAGCGCAGGGGTCAAGCCTGTAAAATCTCAGATGATGAGAAAAGCAAAAGACAATTGAATACAATTTCTGTTGCACATGCGAAAGGTTCCCTGTGCAAAACCTTGCCTGGAACTCAACTGTGATTCTGTCCCGCTCCACTGCCCCGCCCTTCAGCCTGATAAACACCGCGGCCTCCTCACAACGCTGCCCCTACGCAACTCTTCATGTCACATATTCGAATATGTGACGGAAACGAATGCGGGCAATTCACGAAACACGCCTCCTGCATGAAGAATCGTAACCAGCACTGCCTGCTGCTGTACCCTCAAAGTCACATATTCGAATATGTGAAAAGAACGGCTGGCGGGACTCATGAAACGCCCTCCACGCGCGTCGAACCGGAGCTTTCGTTTCCGCCGCGTCTCCCCGTGTCACATATTCGAATATGTGAAAAAAAGAGAAGAAAGGGCGCAGAGCTATCACCGTAGCTTTTTACGAATTCTGGCAAGCACTTCATTGAGCGCGCTTTTGGGGGAATCGGCGGTGATTTCAAGGTCGTCGGGCCACAAGAACAGGTCTTCGACAAAAAACCGTTCGTCCGCCTTGTCGCCGGCCTCCTGAACGGGAAAAGAAGGAAAAAGCCGATAGCTAGCCGGACTTTACAGCATTTCAGAAAGAAACTTCGCCGTGTACGACTTGGCCGGGGGCTTCTTCGCCAACGCATCCGGCGCACCCCGGGCCACGATGCGGCCGCCGTCGGCGCCGCCTTCCGGCCCGAGGTCGATCACCCAGTCGGCCTCGGCGATCACATCGGGATTGTGCTCGATCATCACGACCGTGTGCCCGCCGTCCACGAGCTTGTGGACGACCTTGATCAAATTGCCGACGTCCGCCATGTGAAGGCCCACGGTCGGCTCGTCGAGCACATACAAGGTGGCCGGCACGCGAAGCCCCGGACGCGGCGTGCAGCGGGCCAGCTCGGAGACGAGCTTGATGCGCTGCGCCTCGCCGCCGCTGAGCGTGCTGCTCTGCTGGCCGAGCGAAAGATAACCCAAGCCCACGTCGCAAAGCAAATCAAGGGCATGGCGGATCGAGGCGTGGTTCGCAAACAATTCGCGCGCCTCCGCAACGCTCATCGCCAGCACCTCCGCCACCGTCTTGCCGTTGTAGCGGATGTTCAGCGTCTCGGGATTGAAGCGCGCGCCGCGGCACGTCTCGCACGGCGTGACGACATCCGGCAGAAACGACATCTCGATGCGCACCATCCCCTGGCCGGCGCAATCGGGACACGCCCCGCTTTCGAGGTTGAACGAAAAGCGGGAGGCGTCGTAGCCGCGCAGCTTCGCCTCGGGGGTCGAAGCGAAAATCTCGCGAATCGCCGTCCAGAAGCCGACATACGTCGCCGGACAGGATCGCGGGGTGCGCCCGATCGGGCTTTGATCCACCTCCAGCGCGCGGCGCAGCGACTCGGCGCCGGTGACGGCGCGGCAGCCCACCGGCGTGACGCGGCGTCCCTTGCCGCCGATCTCCTTCAGGCTGGCGTACAGCACGTCGCGCACGAGCGTGGACTTGCCGGAGCCGCTGACGCCGGTGACCACCGTGAAGCGCTCCAGCGGGAACGACACGTCGATGCCGCGCAGATTGTGGAGATCCGCATGCTCGACCACGAGCTTTTCAGCCGTGCGGCAGCTCCGGTACGAACCGCGAAGCGGATGTTCCATCGGATGGGCCAGGCAATGCGCCGTCCTGGAATCTTCATGGCGCAGAATCTGCTTCAGCGTTCCGGTCGCCACGACCTCGCCGCCTTCCGTGCCCGCGCCCGGCCCCATGTCGACCAAATAGTCGGCGCGGCGCATCGTCTGCTCGTCGTGCTCCACGACGAGCACCGTGTTGCCCTTGTCGCGAAGGCCGTCGAGCGTGTCGAGCAGCATGCCCGTGTCGCGCTGGTGCAGGCCGATGGTCGGCTCGTCGAGGATGTAGCACACGCCGCAGAGGTTCGAGCCGAGCTGCGCCGAGAGGCGGATGCGCTGCCCCTCCCCGCCGCTGAGCGTCGGCACGGCGCGATCAAGCGAAAGATAGCCGAGGCCGACCTTTTCAAGGAACGTCAGCCGCGAGCGGATGTCGCCGACGACGCCCGACGCCACGGCCGACTCGCGGGCGTTGAGCTTGAGCGTCGTAAAATGATCCAGCGCCTCGGACACGGTCATCTTCGCGTAGTCGCCAATGCCGCGTCCCTTGAACCGGAACGCCCGGGCTTCGGCGTTGAGGCGGCTGCCGCCGCAATCCGTGCAAACCGCCGAGTCGTGCGCGTCGATCAAATCCGCCTCGGCGTCGGCGAAGTCGAGCGTGCGGCCGCGTTCGTCGCCAAAGGACGTCGTCGAGCGCTGCTTTCGTCCCGCCGCGATGCCGTAGCCGTTGCACGTCGGGCAGCGTCCGCGATGGGAGTTGAAGGAAAAGAGCCGCGGATCGGGCTCCTCGAAGCTCGTCCCGCACGCCGCGCACGCGCGCGCCGTCGAGGCGACGTACTCCTCGTCCAGCGCTTCGCCGCGCTTCGTGAGGGGCAGGACGCGCAAAATGCCGTCGCCATGCTCCAGCGCCTCCCGGATGCCCGCGAGGATCGTCTTGGCGGCGGACTGCGCCACGGTGAACCGCGCAACGGGCAGGTCGATGTCATGCTCCTGGTAGCGGCTGAGGGGCTTCCAGGGATGCGTGTCGAGCCATTTTCCATCGACGCGCAGCGACTTGCAGCCGCGCTTGTGCGCCCACGCGGCCAAGTCCTTGTAAAGCCCCTTGCGCCCCGAAACAAGCCGCGCCAGCAGGATCACGTCGCGACCGGCCATGCGCGTCATCAAGTTGTCCAAAATCTGCTCAGGCGTCTGGCGCTCGATGGGGCGATCGCAATCCGGGCAGTGCTGCTCGCCGAGCGTCAGGAACAGCAAACGCAAATTGTTGTAAATCTCCGTCACCGTGGCGACGGTGCTCTTCCAGCCGCCGCGGCTGATGCGCTGCTCGATCGCGACGGTCGGCGGCAGCGCGCCAATGGAAAGCACGTCCGGCTTCGCCTGCGGCTGGACGAACTGGCGGGCGTACGCATTGAGGCATTCGAGGTAGCGGCGCTGCCCCGAGGCAAAGAGAATGTCGAAGGCGAGCGTGGACTTGCCCGAGCCGCTGACGCCCGTGATGACGGAAAACGCGTCGAGAGGGATGTCCACGTCGATGTTGCGCAAGTTGTGCTCGCTCGCGCGGCGGACGGAAATGCAGTCGGGCCGCTTCACAACCTGGTAGGCCGCCGGCGATTCCGCCGCCGCCAGCGCCGTCTGGGCGGCGGCGGATTCCCGCCGCAACGCCGCGCCGGTGTGGCTCGTCGGATGCGCCTCGATTTCCTCGGGCGACCCGACCGCCACGACCCGCCCGCCTTCGGCGCCGCCCTCGGGGCCGAGGTCGATGATGTAGTCGGCCGCGCGGATCACCATCAGGTTGTGCTCGATGACGACGATGGAGTCGCCGCGCTCGACGAGCCGGCGGAAGACGCCGTTCAGGATTTCGATGTCGGTGAAATGGAGCCCCGTCGTGGGCTCGTCGAAAATGAACAGCACGCCGCCGCGCTTCGCGCCGCGTCGTTCGCTCTCCGCCAGATGCCCCGCCAGCTTGAGGCGCTGCGCCTCGCCGCCGCTCAATGTCGGCACGGGCTGGCCGATCTTCAAGTAGCCAAGCCCCACGTCGACAAGCGGCTGAAGCGCTTCGAGCACGCGCGGCTCGAACGCAAACGCCTCGCGCGTCTCTTCGACGGTCATCTCCAGGACATCGGCGATCGAAATCATCCGCTCGCGTTGGGGCCACGGCAGCATGACCTCTCGGATCTCGCGCCGGTAGCGGCTTCCGCCGCACGTCTCGCACTTGAGATACACGTCGCTGAGAAACTGCATCTCGACAAGCTCGTAGCCCGAGCCCTTGCACACGGGGCAGCGCCCCAAGCCGGCGTTGTAGCTGAAGTCGCCGTAGGAGAAGCCCCGCTGCACCGCCGCCGGGAGATTCGCAAAGCATCGGCGAATGGCGTCGAAGGCGCCGACGTAGCTCGCCGGCGTCGAACGCGTCGTCTTGCCGATGGGCGATTGGTCCACCATCACGACATCCGCCAGAAACTCCCCGCCGACGACGGCGTCGCACGCGCCGCGCCATTCCACCGTCTGGCCGAGCTGGCGACGAAGGTTCGCGCCCAGCACGTCGTTGACGAGCGTGGACTTGCCCGAACCGCTCACGCCCGTGACGACCACGAGACGGTTCAGGGGAAACTCGACTGTGAGATTCTGCAAATTGTTCTCGCGCGCGCCCACCACGCGAATCATCCGCGGCACCGGAGCCGACGGGCTCCGCAAAGCGCTTTGTCGCGAGCTTTGTCGCGAACTTTGTCGCGAGCTTTGTCGCAAACTTTGTCGATCAAGCCTCGCCGCCCCGCCCAGGAGATACGGCGCCGTCACGCTGGCGGCGCAATCCATCAGCTCGCGAACGCGACCGTTGAACAAAACCGCGCCGCCGCGCTCGCCGGGGCCGGGCCCCATTTCGATGACGCGATCCGCCGCCGCGATGACGTCGGGGTCGTGCTCAACCACCAGCACCGTGTTGCCGGCGTCGCGCAAGCGGCGAAGCACTGAAATCAACCGATCCACATCGCGGGGATGGAGGCCGATGCTCGGTTCGTCGAGGACGAAGAGCGTGTTGACGAGCGAGCTGCCGAGCGCCTGCGTGAGGTTGATGCGCTGCACCTCGCCGCCACTGAGCGTGCGGGACTGCCGGTCGAGCGTCAGGTAGTCGAGCCCCACGTCGCAGAGGAACGCCAGGCGCGGGATGATTTCGTCGAAGAGCGTCTGGGCGTCGCGCGAGGGGATCGTCTCGCGAAGCGCGTCGAAGAAGTGGCGCAGCTCGCGGATCGGCTGGAGCATGAGCTCGTGGATGTTGAAGGACTTGCCGTCGGCCACGAGCCGCCAGTTGAGCGCGGCGGGCTTCAGGCGCGAGCCTTTGCAGTCCGGGCAGAGGCGGTACTCGCGGTAGCGCGACAGCATGACGCGCACATGCATCTTGTAGGCGCGGGATTCGAGCCAGTCGAAGAAGCGCTTCACGCCCCACCAGCGGCCGGAATCCCAATCGCCCTCGCCTTCCATCACCCAGCGGCGGTCGTCCTCGGACAAATCGCGCCACGGCGTCTTGACGGGGAACTTCCGCTTCTTCGCATACGCCATCAGCTCGTTCTGGCATTCGATGAAGCTGGCCGTCTGGAACGGCTTGATGCAGCCGTCGGCGACGCTCAGCGACGCGTCCGGCACCACCAGCGACTCCGAAAACGAAATCGTGCGGCCAAAGCCGCGGCAGCGCTCGCACGCGCCGGTCGGCGCGTTGAAGGAAAAGAGATTGGGGTGGGGCTCCTGGAAATCGATTCCGCAATCGGGACAGCCCAGCCGGCTGCTGAACTTCAGCTCTTCCGCCTCCTCGCCATCCTCGCCCAGGCGGACGACCGAGATGTCGCCCTTGCCTTTTTCGAAGGCGGCTTCCAGCGACTCGGCGATGCGCGCGCGCTTCGACTCGGCAAACGCCACGAGATCCTGCGCCACGCGCAAGCGGCCGTCGGGCTCGTCGACGATGCGCCGGTACCCCTGCTTTTCGAGCAGGGCGACCGTTTCCTCGCGCGTGAAGCGCTCGGGAATGGCGACGCGGAAGACGATCAGCGCCCGCGCGCCCTCGAAGCCCGCCGCTTGCAGCTTGCCAAAGACGCTCTCGGGCGTATCGACCGTGACCTCCCGGCCGCAGCCCGGACAGAAGAGCCGCGCGCGCTTGGCGAAAAGCAGCTTGAGGCTGTCGTTGAGCTCGGTCATCGTGCCGACGGTCGAGCGCGACGTGCGGACGGGGTTGATCTGGCGGATGGCGATGGCGGGCGGGATGCCCTCGACCGAATCGACGTCCGGCGGATCCATCCGCTCCAGGAACATGCGCGCGTAGGAGGAGAACGTCTCCATGTAGCGGCGCTGCCCCTCGGCATAGACCGTGTCGAAGACGAGCGAGGACTTGCCGGAGCCGCTGACGCCGGTCACCACGATCAGCTCGCCGATGGGGAAGTCGATGTCGAGGTTGCGCAGGTTGTTCTGCCGCGCACCCCTCACGCGGATGGCGGCGACATCGCCCCCGCGCGCCGACTGCCTCCCCTTGGCGCTCAGCGCCGAGCGGCGCGCCTCGGCGCACGCCTCGTTCGTTGTCTTGCGTTCACGCATGGCTGCGGTCGTCGCGTTTGGCCCGGGCTTCCGCAAAATCAGACGAGGCCGAGCGACTGCATCGTCGCCTCGAGCCGCCGACGGTTTTCCGGCGCCATCTCGCAAAGCGGCAGGCGGTAGGTTTCCTCGATCCGCCCCATCATGGCGAGCGCCGCCTTCACGGGAACGGGATTCACCTCGATGAACAAATCGGCGAAAAGGCCCGTGAGCCGCTGGTGCAATTGCAGCGCCTCCGTCATCCGCCCCTCCAGCGCCAGACGGACCAAATCCGACACCTCGCGCGGCACGACGTTCGACGCGACGCTGATCAGGCCGCAGGCGCCGACGGAAATCATGGGCAGCGCCAAGCCGTCGTCGCCGCTGAGCACCTCCAGATCGCAGACCGCGCGAATCTGGCTGACGCGGCCGACATCGCCCGCCGCCTCCTTGATCGCCACGACCTTCGGGTGGTCGGCGAGGCGCTTGACCACGGCGACAGGAATGTCCCGCGACGTGCGGCCCGGCACGTTGTAGAGGACGACCGGCAGCCCCAAATCGGCAATCGTCGAAAAATGGCGGTAGAGCCCTTCGGGCGACGGCTTGTTGTAGTAGGGCGTCACCTGGAGCGTGGCATCGACGCCGTAGCCGATCACGGCCTCGGTCAGCTCGACCGCCTCCTGCGTGGCGTTCGCCCCCGTGCCGGCGATGACCTGGACGCGCCCGTCGACCTGCTCGGCGCAGACCCGGACGACCTCGAGATGCTCCTCCATGGACAGCGTCGGCGATTCGCCGGTCGTGCCGACCGGCACGATCCCGGCCACGCCCCCGGCGATCTGCTTCTCGATCAGCTCCCGGTAGCGGACGTAATCAACGGAACCGTCCAGGTTGAACGGCGTGACGATGGCGGTGTAAGTTCCTGAAAACATGGCTTTGAAATTGCAACATCGGTGAAGATTGAAACACCAGTAGTATACAACCCGACGCCCAGAATGGCAATCGGTTTTAAAAAGCGATCCCAGCCGCCAGCCGCCAATCCCTCCTACCGAATATCCGCATGGTATTCCTGGAGCGAGCGGACGCCGCCTTGGGTGTCGCGGGCGGAGCGAATGCCTTGCGCGGCGGCCGTGGCGGCCGCAAGCGTCGTCAGATACGGTATCTTGTACTTGATCACGGCCTTGCGGATCGACGAATCGTCCGCGCGCGCATCGCGACGGCCCGAGGGCGTGTTGAGCACCAGCACGACGTCGCGGTTGACGATCATGTCGATGACGTTCGGGCGACCTTCGTTGATCTTGTGGACCACCGTGCCCTCGACGCCATGCGCGCGGAGCCATTCGATCGTGCCTTCCGTGCCGGAAATCGTGAAGCCGAGCTTCTGGAACTCGCGAACGACATCGGCAGCGGATTCAGGCTTCTCGGAAAGGCTCACGAGCATCCGATCAGGGGCTGTGGGCAACGAGGCGTCGGCGGCTTCCTGCGACTTGTAATAGGCCAGGCCGAAGCACGACGCCATGCCGAGGACTTCGCCGGTGGAGCGCATCTCGGGGCCCAGGACGGGATCGACCTCGGGGAACTTGGAGAACGGGAACACCGCCTCCTTCACGCCGAAGTGCGGGATCTTGCCATGCTTCAGCTTGAGCGAACCGAGCGTGCCGCCCAGCATCAGCCGCGTGGCGGCCTGGGCCATCTGGATGTTGCAGACCTTGGACACGAGCGGAACCGTGCGCGACGCGCGGGGGTTGGCCTCGATCACATAGACCTTGCCGTTTTCAATGGCATACTGCATGTTCATGAGCCCCACGACATGCAGCTCCTGCGCAATCTTGCGCGTGTAGTCGAGAATCGTCCCCAGATGCTCGTCGTCGATGGAGACAGGCGGAATGACGCAGGCGGAGTCGCCGGAGTGGACGCCGGCCAGCTCGATGTGCTCCATGACGGCGGGGATGAAGACGTCCTTGCCGTCCGACAGGGCGTCCGCCTCGCACTCCAGCGCGTTCTGGAGGAAGCGGTCGAGCAGGAGCGGTCGGTCGGGGGTCACGCCAACGGCCTTGGCGACGTATTCGCGGAGCATCGGCTCGTCGTAGATCACTTCCATGCCGCGGCCGCCGAGGACGAAGGACGGGCGGATCATCAGCGGGTAGCCGATCTGGTTGGCGACCTTGACGGCCTGGGCAATGTCGATGGCCATGCCCGCCTCGGGCATGGGGATGTCGAGGCGTTCCATGCGCATGCGGAAGAGGTCGCGATCCTCGGCGATGTCGATGGAGTCGATGCTCGTGCCGAGGATCTTGACGCCGGCGTCGGCGAGCTGGCGGGCGATGTTCAGCGGCGTCTGGCCGCCAAACTGGACGATGACGCCGGCGGGCTGCTCCTTTTCGTAGATCTGGAGCACGTCCTCGAGCGTGACGGGCTCGAAGTAGAGCTTGTCGCTCGTGTCGTAGTCCGTGGACACCGTCTCGGGGTTGCAGTTGACCATGATGGTCTCGTACCCCTGGTCGCGGAGCGCATAGGCGGCGTGGACGCAGCAGTAGTCGAACTCGATGCCCTGCCCGATGCGGTTGGGGCCGCCACCAAGAATCATGATCTTCTTCTTGTTCGTCGAAACCGGAACTTCGTCCTTTTCCGCGTTGTACGACGAGTAGTAATAGTAGGTGTCCTCGACGCCGCTGACCGGCACGGGGTGCCAGGTCTCGACGACGCCGAGCGCCGTGCGGCGCTTGCGCACGGCATCCTCCTGGACGCCGAGGATCTTGGCGAGGTAGCGGTCGGAAAACCCGTCTTTCTTCGCCTGGACGAGCAGGTCGTCGGGCGGAAGCGTGCCCTTGTAGGCAAGCATTTTCTCTTCGAGTTCGACGAGTTCGCGCATCTGCTGGATGTACCAGTCCTTGATGTTGGTGAGCTTGACAAGCTGCTCGTTGGTGGCGCCTTTGCGAATGGCCTCGTAGAGGATGAACTGGCGTTCGCTCGTGACGATGTGGAGCATGTCGAGGAGCTCTTGCAGGCTCTTCGAATTGAATTCCGTGACGAAGCCGAGGCCGTGGCGACCGTTCTCGAGGGCGCGGATCGCCTTCTGGAACGTCTCCTTGTACGTCTTGCCGATCGACATGACCTCGCCGACGGCCTTCATCTGCGTGCCGAGCCTGTCTTCGGCGCCGCGGAACTTCTCGAAGGCCCAGCGGGCGAACTTGAGCACGATGTAATCGCCGCAGGGCGTGTACTTGTCGAGCGTCCCGTCGCGCCAGTACGGGATTTCATCAAGCGTGACGCCGGTGGCGAGCTTGGCGGAAACGAGCGCGATCGGGAAGCCGGTCGCCTTCGACGCCAGCGCCGAGGAGCGCGAGGTGCGCGGATTGATCTCGACGACGGTGATGCGCCCGGACACGGGGTCGTGGGCGAACTGGACGTTCGTGCCGCCGACGACGCCGATGGACTCGACGATGCGGAAGGCGTACTCCTTGAGCTTCGCCTGGACCTCGGGGGCGATGGTCAGCATCGGCGCCGCGCAGAAGGAGTCGCCCGTGTGGACGCCCATCGGGTCGATGTTCTCGATGAAGCAGACGGCGATCATCTGGTTCTTCGCGTCGCGCACGACCTCGACTTCAAGCTCCTCCCAGCCCTTCACGGACTCCTCGACGAGGCACTGGTGCGTCATCGAGGCCTCGAGTCCGCGCCCGGCGATGGTGCGCAGCTCCTCGAGGTTGTAGACGAGTCCGCCACCCGTGCCGCCCATGGTGTAGGCGGGGCGCACGACGACGGGATAGCCCAGGCGGGACGCAATCTTCTCGGCATCCTGGACGGTGTGCGCGATTTCGCTGCGCGGCGTGTCGATGCCGAGCTCGGCCATCGTCGCCTTGAAGATCTCGCGGTCCTCGCCGCGCTCGATCGCGTCGAGGTTCACGCCGATGACCTGGACGCCGTGCTTTTCAAGAACGCCGGCCTTGGAAAGCTCGAGGGAGAGGTTGAGGCCGGTCTGTCCGCCAAGGTTGGGGAGGATGGCGTCGGGGCGCTCTTTTTCGATGATCTGCTCGAGGCGCATGACGTTGAGCGGCTCGATGTAGGTGGCGTCCGCCATGACCGGGTCGGTCATGATGGTGGCGGGGTTCGAGTTGACCAACACGATTTGGTATCCCAACGCCTTGAGCGCCTTGCAGGCCTGGGTTCCCGAGTAGTCGAATTCACAGGCCTGGCCAATGACGATCGGGCCGGAGCCGATGATGAGGATTTTCTTGATGTCGTCGCGATTCATGTTGTGTGAGGAGAAGTTTTTTTAGTGAGAAGTGCGTAGAGAGGAGTGAGGAGTTTCCGCTGGGGCGCCGCCCCAGACCCCGGTTTGCCCTGCCTTTCGGCACTGGCGGCTAGGGGCTAGCGGCTAGGGAGCCGGAGGGCGACTTTGTCGCGAGCTTTGTCGGTCTGCGAAAGGGTGGCGTGGGTGGAAGTTTTTTTTAACCACGAAATACACGGAATACACGAAAAGGGTCTTTGGTCTACTGGTTTCTGGTCTCGGTCGCGTCTCTTGTCTCTTGTCTCGCGTCTCTCTCCTTTCTCCTTTCGGCACTAGCAAACTAGCCGCTAGCCGCTGACTTCACGGCTCTCGCACGAGCACGAGGTCCGCCTTGGCCGCCGGGCCGTCGGGGCGGACGCGATACTGGGTGTCCGTGCGGAAAAGTCGTGTGCCCTGCGACCAGAGTTCTGCTTCGAGACCGTAGGATCGGGTCGGCAGGAGGCAGGCGTGATTGTAGTCAAAGGCGAAGCTGGCCGGGAGCGCGGTGAGGGGCTTGAGCGTCTGCTCGGCGAGAATTTCACGCTCGGCGCTCCCGTCGGGATCGAGCGCCACGAGCATCACCTTGACCTCGAACGTCGGCAGCAACGCCAGACGCTCCAAGCAGGCGACCGTCCCTTCCGCCGTCCGCCAGTCGGCGGGTGTCGCGGGCGCGGGAGCCGGCGGGCGTTTCCAAGGGCCGCCGCAAAGCGGACAATGCGCACAACCGCCTGCAAGCAGCATGAGCAGCGCGACACAGACGACAACGAGACCCCGGCGGCCCGGGCGGGGGCTTGTTCGTGGCCCCGTCCCCGGCCTCGCAAATTGCTGGTGCGCCCGGGTTCCCGTCATGCCGCTCACTCCGCGACCGTGTCGATGTAGCGTTCGGCGGCGAGCGCGGCGGCGCAGCCGGAAGCCGCCGCCGTGACGGCCTGCTTGTTGATGCGGTCCTGCACATCGCCCGCCGCGAAGATGCCGGGCACGCTCGTCCGCGTGTTCTCGGACTTGATGTAGCCCTCGTCGTCGAGTTCGAGCAGTCCCTTTGCCCATGCGGTGGAAGGCGTGTGCCCAATCGCCATGAACACGCCGGAAAGCGCAATTTCCGAGAGCTCGCCCGTGACCGTGTTGCGCAGGCGAATCCCGCGGACGGTGCGTTCCTCGACGCCAAGAATCTCATCGACCACGCTGTTCCAGGCCACCTTGATCTTCGGATTCGCGAGCACGCGATCAGCCATGACCTTCGACGCACGGAAGGCGTCGCGACGGTGGACGACCGTCACCTCGGGGCAGATGCGCGAGAGATAGAGCGCGTCGGACATGGCCGTATCGCCACCGCCAATGACGGCGACGGCCTTGCCCTTGAAGAAGGCGCCGTCGCAAACGGCGCATCCCGAGACGCCGCGACCGGTCAGCTTGGCTTCCGATTCGAGGCCGAGCGCGCGCGCCGTCGCGCCGGTCGCGGCGATCAGCGCGACGGTTTCGATGCGCCCACCAACAAGACAATCGACGGCGAGGCCTTTCTCGATCCGCTCGACACCGGTCATTTCGTCCATCTGGAACCGCGCGCCGAACCGCTCAGCCTGGCGCTTCATGCGCGCCATGAGCTCGTTGGCGTCGATGCCATCGGGAAACCCCGGGAAGTTCTCGACGATCTCGGTCTGGGTGAGCTGGCCCCCGGGCTGCATGCCTTCGAGGACGAGAGGGGCGAAACCAGAGCGCGCCGCATAAATCGCGGCGGTGAGCCCCGCCGGCCCGCTGCCCGCGATGATGATTTTCTCCATGTTGTGTGGTTCCGTTCGTCGTCTGAGGCGGCATCACGCGCCGCCAGGATTCGTCAAGTGTAGCGCAACACCTCGTCGACCGTCGTGTTGCCGTCGAAGATGTTGAGAATGCCGTCTTCGCGCATCGTGCGCATGCCCAGCTCGCGGGCCTTTTCTTTCAACACGAGCGTGGGCTGCCGCTCGGTGATGAGCGTCCGGAGCGGATCGGTGACCCGGAGATATTCGTAGAGGCCCTTGCGCTTGCGGTAGCCCGACTGATTGCAGGTGTCGCAGCCGGCACCGTAGTAGAAGGGGCGCCCGCCGACTTGTTCGGGGGTCAGATCGAGGCTATGGAGGATCTCTGGCGTCGGCTCGTAGGGTTGTTTGCAATTCGTGCAAATCAAGCGCACAAGACGCTGCCCAAGGACGCCCTCAAGCGTCGAGGCGATCAAGTAGGGCGCCACGTCCATGTCCACGAGGCGCGTCACGGCGCCGGCGGCGTCGTTCGTGTGCAGGGTCGAGAAGACCAAGTGGCCCGTAAGCGAAGCCTGCACGGCGATCTGCGCCGTCTCGAGGTCGCGGATTTCACCGACCATGATGATGTCGGGGTCCTGGCGCAGGAAGGCGCGCAGCACGAGCGGGAAGGTGTTGCCCTGGAGCGGGTTGATCGGCACCTGGACGATGCCGTCGATGTCGTATTCGACCGGCTCCTCCGCCGTGAGCAGCTTGTTGCCCTCCTTGTTGATGCGGCGCAGGCAGGAATAGAGCGTCGTGGTCTTGCCGGAGCCGGTCGGCCCCGTGACGATGATGATGCCGTTGGGCTTCTCGATGTCCTCGCCGAGCGCATTGTAGACGTCCTCGGACATGCCGAGGTTCTCCAGGTCGAGCGAGACCACGGAGCGGTCGAGCACGCGGAGCACGACGGACTCGCCGAACTGCGTCGGGAGCGTCGAGACGCGCAAGTCGATCTGGCGGTTGCCAATGGGGATCTGGATGCGGCCGTCCTGCGGCAGACGCCGCTCGGCGATGTTCAGACCGGACATGACCTTGATTCGGGAAATCACGGGCAGCGCGAGCGATTTCGGCGGCGGCGTCATTTCATAAAGCGCACCGTCGACGCGGTAGCGAATCTGGAATTCCTTCTCGAAGGGCTCGAAGTGAATGTCGGAAGCACGGGCGTTGACGGCCTGGAGCAAAACGAGCTGGACCAGGCGCACGACGGGAGCGGAGGCGGAGGCCGCCGCGACGGCGGCCTCGTCCATGTCGTCCATGTCACCGACGACGGCTTCGGCCTTGAACTCCTCCATGCCGGTGAGGAAGTTGTCGACGGCCGACGAATCGTCACCATAATAGCGGGAGATGCAGTCATGGATCTCGCGCTGACGAGCGAGGACGAACTGGACCTCCTTGGAGAGCACGAAGACGAGCTCGTCGGAGACGACGGGCGAGGGAATCGAAGCGCAGGCGAGGACGACGCTCGTCGGCGTGGCGTCCACGGGCACCACGCTGTACATGCGCGCCACGCTGCCCTGCACCGTGCGCAGGATCTCGGGCGAGATGTCGATGCCGGCGAGCGTCACCACCTCCGAGCCGCTGTAGGCCGCCATGGCGCCAAGCAAGTCGTCTTCGGCGATGTAGCCGCCATCCACGATGATGTCGCGGATCGACCTGCCTGAGCGCTGGTGCATCTCGGCGATCTCGTCGCACGCCATGACGTTTAGCAATCCATTGACGTGGGCGATCTCGAGAACGGGGTCAATCTTGTAGCTGGGTTCCTTGGCTGGCATGGCGTTGTCCCTCTCCCGCTAGCCCTGCTGGGCCGCGAGGATTTCCTTGAGCTTGTCAAGCTGGGTGTCGACGTCCCTGGACTTGGTGACCAGCTCGTCGTAGCTGATGCGTCCGGCCACATAGAGGCTGAGCAGATGCGAGTCGAGCGTCTGCATGCCGAACTTGGCGCCGGTCTGAATGTCCGACGTGATGCGATGCGTGTTGCCGTCGCGGATCATCGCAGCGATGCCCGGCGTGCTGACCATGATCTCGAAGGCGGCCACGCGACCGGGCTTGTCGGCCCGCGGCATGAGCACCTGGGAGATGACGGAGACGAGGCCGACCGAAAGCTGCATGCGCACCTGCTCCTGCTGGTCTGTCGGAAAGGCGTCCACGATGCGGTCCACAGTGCTCGCCGCGCCGGTCGTGTGAAGGGTGGCGAAGACAAGATGGCCCGTTTCGGCCGCCGTGATCGCCGCCTGCATCGTCTCGAGGTCGCGCATTTCACCGACGAGGATCACGTCGGGGTCCTGGCGCAGCGCGCGCCGCAGCGCCTCGCTGAACGACGGCACGTCCGCCCCCAGCTCGCGCTGGGTGACGATCGACTTCTTGTGGTAATGATAGTATTCGATCGGGTCTTCGATCGTGATGATGTGGCAGGAGCGGCGCTCGTTGATGAAATTGAGCATGCTCGCCAGCGTCGTCGTCTTGCCGGAGCCCGTCGGGCCGGTGACGAGGACGAGGCCGCGGGGGCGGAAGAGCAGTTCGGTGACCTGGCTGGGGAGGCCGATCTTGTCGAGCGGCATCAGCGTGTTGGGGATCTGGCGCATCACCATCCCGTGGTTGCCCTTCGTCTTGAACACGCTCACGCGGAAGCGCGCCTGGTCGCCAAAGGCATAGCCGAAGTCCGCTCCGCCGTTCGTCTCGAGCTGGTGCAGGACCTCAGGAGAGGCGATGCTCCGGACGAGGCGCTCCGTCTCGGACGGAACGAGCGCGTCCAGATCGAGCTGCTGAAGGTCGCCGTGGATGCGCAGGATCGGCGGCGCTCCTACGGCAAGATGAAGGTCGGACGCGCCGTAGTCCACGGCCATTTGAAGGAGTTGTTCCAACTCCACGGAGGTGTCATGATCGGTACCCATAATTCTAATCCTCGTCCCCCATCGTCACGCGAAGGACTTCTTCCACTGTCGTAATGCCGGCAAGCGCCTTGCGAATGCCGTCTTCGCGAAGCGTCCGCATGCCCATTTCACGCGCCCGAATCCGGAGGTCGCGAGCGCCCTTGTTGTTGAAAATCATGCGCTGAATCTCATCGTCCACCTTGAAAATCTCGAAGATGCCCTTGCGCCCCTTGTAACCGCCTTGACGGCAGCGCGGGCACCCATGGCCTCGATAGAGCTCCACGTTGGCGTGTTCAGCCGGATTGAGCCCGAGACTGCGCAGCTCAAGCTCCGCAGGCTCGTAGGACATCCGGCATTCCGTGCAGATGCTGCGCACCAGGCGCTGGGCCATCACCGCGCGCAAGGCGGACGCCACGAGGAAGGGCTTGACGCCTATGTCGAGCAGACGCGTGATCGCGCTCGGCGCGTCGTTCGTATGCAGCGTGGAGAACACCAGATGGCCGGTCAGCGCCGCCTCGGTGGCGATCGACGCCGTCTCAAGGTCGCGAATTTCACCGATCATCACGATGTTCGGGGCCTGGCGCAGAATCGCGCGAAGCGCGGCGGCGAACGTCATGCCGATGTCCGAATGCACGTGCACCTGGTTGATGCCCGTCATCTGATATTCGACCGGATCCTCGACCGTGATGATCTTGCGGTCGGGCTTGTTGATCTGCCCCAGGCAGGCGTAGAGCGTCGTGGTCTTGCCCGAGCCCGTCGGCCCTGTCACCAGGATGACGCCGTCCGGCAACGTGATGAGCTGCTCGAAAAACTGCTGGTCGTCCGTCATGAAGCCGAGCTCCGGCAGCCCGAGCGCCAGGTTCTGCTTGTCGAGGATGCGCATGACGATGCTCTCGCCATGCCCCGTCGGCACCGTCGAAACACGAAGATCCAGCTCGCGGCTCTTCACCCTGACCTGGATGCGCCCGTCCTGCGGGATGCGCTTCTCGGAGAGCTTCATGTTGGCCATGAGCTTGAAACGCTGGAGGATCGCGCCCTGGAGCCGCCGCGGCGGCGGCTCCTGCTCGTGCAGCACGCCGTCGATGCGGTAGCGGATGCGGAAGCGGTTCCCCATCGGCTCCAGATGGATGTCCGACGCACGAGAAAGAAACGCCTTCATGATGATCTGCGCGCAAAGCTTGACGATCGGCGCATCGGCTTCGCTGGCCTCCGCCGCGCCAAGCTGGCTCTCCAGCCCGGCATCCTCCGCGTCCGCCGCCTGTTCGGCCTCGCTCGCCGCCAGTTCGTCAAACAACGCATCGATGTCCGACGTCTCCTGCTCGGGGTAGAGCATGACGAGCGACGTGAGGATCTGCTTGTACGGGGCGATCACCCCGTCGACGTCCCGCCCGAGCGCGTAGCGCAGGCCGTCCAGCGTCTCGAAGTTCATCGGATCCGCCATCGCCACCGTCAACGTGTTGCCGCTCACGTAAAGCGGGACGACCTTGAACTTCTTCGCCAGCTCGCCCGGAAGCACCTTGCGCAAGTCCTCGGAAAGCTCGACTTGCGAGATGTCCACGAACTCCATGCCGAACGTCTGCGCCAAGGTCCCCAGCACCTGCTCTTCGGAAAGCCGGCCGGATTGGATCAGGATGTCCACGACCGACATGCCCTTGTCGGCGACCTTCAGCGCCGCCTGGTCCACATCCGCCTTGGAGACAACCTGGTTCTCAAGCAGAATCTGCAACACATATTCGTCGTTGGAAGTCACGTTACTCTCACTCCAGTGAAAATTGTCCTGCCATCAGGGCTGGTTTTTGAGGGGAAGTATAGCACTTCCCCAAACCTTGCGCCACATCGAATTTTTTGAAAACGATCTACAGGCAAACCACACCTGTCAATGTGATGGTTCCACAATGACGGCTGAAAGCCCTGTTTCATCATGGTCCGGATTCATTCTCCGCCGCCAGCCCCGTACAGTGCGGCGGGCTACCGACGGATCACGAAACGCCTTTATTTCAGTCACGAAACCACGCTGAATACGCACAGCAACCCAAATTTTATGATCTTTGTCCTTATCCATGTTCTTGTCCTCCAATACGCATCCGCTGATGCCACCCGAACACATTCCGGTACTCAAAAAACGTGCAGAAGTCCCTCAAACCACTAGCTTTGAATGTCGGTCGTCCGACTTGTCTAACAAAAAGCGCACGACGATCATCGTTGGAAACAATGCCAAATCGAAGTCGGAGACTAGGCACTACAAGATGGACATCATTGAAACGAAGAAGTCCTGAATAGACAGGGGTGGAATGTTCCACCTCATAAAGAGCCGCAGGCGTGCCCCCACCACGGTCTATCCAAATTACGTCAATCTCCTCTGCTATTGCCTTGATTGCCATGAGTGCAGACGGTAATTCAGGCGTCGGTCGAAACCGCGGCGTCAGATTCCAATCAAGATTTGCCCTGTCGTTTGGCGGTATCCAAATATCGAAACCCTTGGCAATCCCTATCCCGCCAAGAAGTGTCTGAACTTGACTATGGTTAAGTTCGGGAACAGTTATGCCAGAGGGTTGAATCATGGATTCGAGAAAGTCCCATCCCATATAACTCTCAACGTTGAATCTACCTGCGTTCGCCAAGTATAATTCCGTCCCCTCAATCTGCTCGTATATTTGCGCCTTGAACTGCCCATCGCTTGCCGGGCTTAATCCCGCGAAAACTTCCTCAAACTGCCCGAACGGAACAAACAACGGTTCGCGTTGGCCTTCCCAAAAAAAGCAAAGCACACCGTTATGGCCTTCAAGCGCTTGCAAATCTACTTTTCGAAGACCAAAAAAAGTTCGATTGTGGGGATGCCTTTTTGAATAACGAAAATAAAGGCGAACAGCGTCACGCCCAACTTCAAACAACGACTCGGAATTCTTCAGTTTTCTTGGGGGGCCAAATCGACTTGTCAATTCTTCAATAAACGCTGCCTTTACTGGATTAGCCATGGTTGCTCATTTTCCCACTTTAAGACTGCATAAGAAATTCTGGGATCACTCGAAATGCTAGACGGCCTGCATCGCCTCCACGGGCTTCGCGGCGACGACGGTGCGCAGGACCTCCGGGGCGATCTTGACGAAAAACCCGCGGGCGCCGCCGTTGATCACGATCCAGTCGAGATCGAAGATCGACGCCTCGGCGTAAACCGGCACGCGCTTGCGAAACCCAAAGGGACTCGTGCCGCCCACGAAATAGCCGCTCGCGCGCTCGGCCTCCGGCACCGTGCACGCCTCCACGCGCTTCGCGCCCAGAATCCGAGCCAACTGCTTCAGCGAAATCTCGGCGTCGCCATGCTGCAGCATGATCAACGGCGCACCCTCGTCCGTCTTCAGCACGATCGTCTTGATGACATGATGCTCGGAAATCCCCATCTGCCGCGCGCACAGGGCGGTGCCCCCATGCGGTTCGTAATCATGCTGATACGCCGTGTACTCGACCTTCGCCGCCTTGAGCGCCCGGATGGCCGGCGTCATCGGAAAATCGTCGCCCTTCCCCATCGCTCAGCCCTCGACGTCGTGCTTCGTGAACCCATGGGGCAGCAGATCCCCCAGCGTCGTCTTGATGCTCAAACTGCCGTCGAGCGTCGCGCACAGCACCGGCATGTCCAGCGCGCAAAACTCCGACAGCACCTGCCGGCACGCGCCGCAAGGCATGCCCGGCCGATCCTGGGTGCCGGCGGCGACCACCAGGGCGCGGAAGCCGCGCACGCCGTCCGCCACGGCGTTCATGACCGCCGCGCGCTCCGCGCAGACCGTCAGGCCGAAGGACGCGTTCTCGACGTTGCAGCCGGAATAGATCATGCCGTTGTCGGCCAGCAGCGCCGCCCCGACGCGATAGCGCGAATAAGGGCAGTACGAGTTCAGCGCCACATGGCGCGCCGCCTCGGTCAACTTCTCGAAGTCTATCGTCTTCATGGTTTTCCCTCTTTCCTTCTTTCCTTATTTTTCCTCAACCCGGCAAATGCCCCAGGATCAGCGGCGCCGGCGCCGGCGCCGCATCCGCCAGCGCCACGGCGGCGCGGGCCGCCTCCAAAACGCCCTGCGCCTCGTCGAGGCTCCGGGCGTGCAGACGCATCAGCGGCCGCCCCGCCTCCACGCGCTCGCCGACCTTCACCAACCCGTCGACGCCCACGGCAGGGTCGATCGCGTCCGCGCTCCGGCGGCGGCCGCCGCCGAGCAGCAGCACCACGCGACCGATGCCGTCGGCATCGACGCCGGCGACATGCCCCGCCTCCGCGGCCGGCACGTCGATCACGACCGGCGCCGTCGGCAGCTTCCCGAGACCCTCGACAATGCCCGCGTCGCCGCCTTGCGCGGCGACCATGCGGGCGAACGTCTCCAGCCCCGCGCCGGAATCGAGCTTCTGGCGGACGACGCGCATCCCCTCCTCGCGGTCGGCGCACAAACCCGTCAGCGCCAGCATCTCGCCGCCCAGCGCGACGACCAGCTCGACGACATCCGCCGGCCCGCGCCCCTGGAGCACCGCGATCGACTCGGCGATCTCCACCGCGTTGCCGGCGGTGCGCCCCAGCGGCTGGTCCATCGCCGTCACAAACGCCGACACCCGCCGCCCCATGCCCCGGCCGATCGCCGTCAGCGTCTCGGCCAGCGTCTGGGCGTCCTCGCGCCGCTTCATGAAGGCGCCCGCGCCGCACTTCACGTCAAGCGTCAGCGCCGCAACGCCTTCCGCGAGCTTCTTCGACATGATGCTCGACGAAATGAGCGGGATCGACGGCACCGTCCCCGTCACGTCGCGCAGCGCATAGAGCTTCTTGTCCGCCGGCGCCAGACGCGCCGTCTGCCCGATGATCGAGCAGCCCACCGTCTCCAGCACCCGCCGGAACGCCTCGTTGGAGAGTTGCGTGTCGTAGCCCGGAATCGACTCCAGCTTGTCCAGCGTGCCGCCCGTGACGCCCAGGCCCCGCCCGGAAATCATCGGCACCGCCGCGCCCGCCGCCGCCACCAGCGGCGCCAGCGGAATCGAAACCTTGTCCCCGATGCCCCCGGTGGAATGCTTGTCCACCGTCGGACGCTCCAGGCCGCTCCAGTCCAGGACGTCGCCCGAACGCATCATGGCGTCCGTCATCACGACCGTTTCCTCGAAGGCCATGCCCTGGAAATAGACGGCCATCGCAAAAGCCGCCATCTGGTAGTCCGGAAGCTCGCCCGCCGCATACGCGGCGACGAACTCCCGCAGCTCCGCTTCGGGGATCGCGCCGCCGTCCCGCTTCCGCTCGATGATCCACTGAGGCACCATGCTTTTTCCCCTCCTTAAAATCTCAAAGCCCAACTCGGGCGTAAACCAATCTTCTGGATGACATGTTGGCATGAATGATAGCATGAAGCATACCAGTTTTCTTCCCTTGCCGCAAGCAAAACGTTTTATACGCAAACAACCGTTTAGCGGGAAAGATCAACACAGTCAAAAAAAATGCAAAACATGGATCAAGAAAATGAGTTGCTTTGGATGCCGCAATCTTGCTATGATGGTTGGTCTTACCCTCGGTTGAAGGCGTCCGACGCGGTAAATTGGCAGGAAGGGGGAGCGAGTTGCTTCCCGATGCATTTCCGCCTTTCATGAATCAACCCCTAAAATGCCCCAAAGCAAAGATGCTCACAAAAAAAGAAGCGACAAAGTCCGCACAACTCCAGGAAATGGAGGCATTGCTCGATGCAACCCTCCAACAAGCCGAAGCCGGCCGGATCGTCAAGGGAATGGTCCTTGAAGTCCGCCCATCCGAAGTCCTTGTGGACGTCGGAGGCAAGTCCGAAGGCGTCGTGCCAATCAGCGAGTTCGAGGACGTTTCGCAGATCACCAAGGGCTCCTACGTGGACGTCTATGTTCTCAAGTCCGAGAACGACGACGGCATGGTCGAACTCTCAAAGAAGGCGGCGGACGACAAGATCCGCTGGGAAGCCGTCCTGGAACGCTACAGCGAAGGCAGCATTGTCGAAGGCGTCATCAAGAGCCGCATCCGCGGCGGTCTGATTGTGGATGTGGACGGAGTCGAGGCGTTCCTGCCTGGCTCGCATATCGACATGAGCCCCGTGCACAACACGGACGAACTGATCGGCCAGACGGACCGCTTCAAGCTGATCAAGATTTCCAACGATCGGCGCAACATCATCCTGTCGCGCCGCGAGCTGCTCGAAGCGGAGCAGTCCGAAAAGCGTCGGGAATTGCTGGACACACTCGAAGTGGGCGAACGCCGCATGGGCAAGGTCAAGAACATCACCGATTTCGGCGTCTTCGTCGATCTCGACGGCATTGATGGCCTTCTCCACATCACCGACCTCTCCTGGGGCCGCGTCAAGCATCCGAGCGAAATCGTCCAGGGCGGCCAGGAGCTGGAGGTCGTCATCCTCGACGTCGATCGCGAGCGCGAGCGCATCTCCCTGGGTCTCAAGCAGGCGCAACCGAATCCGTGGGACGACATCGAGTCCCGCTATCCGCCGCACAGCCGCCTGCGCGGCAAGGTCGTCAATCTCGTGCCGTACGGCGCCTTCGTCGAGCTGGAGCCGGGCATCGAGGGCCTCGTCCACGTGTCGGAATTCTCCTGGACGCGTCGCATCGCGCGCGCCTCGGACGTGCTCAGCATCGGCGACGAGGTCGATGTCGTCGTCCTGAACGTCAACAAAGAAGAACAGAAGATCGCGCTGGGCATCCGCCAGACCGAAGAAAACCCGTGGGACACGGTCACGGACCGCTACCCCGTCGGCACGCGAGTCAAGGGCAAGGTTCGCAACTTCACCTCGTATGGCGCCTTCGTTCAGCTCGAGGACGGCATCGACGGCATGATCCACGTCTCGGACATGAGCTGGACGCGCAAGATCAACCACCCCACCGAGGTGCTTCAGAAGGGGCAGGAGATCGAGACGGTCGTGCTCGAAATCGATTCCGAGAACCAGCGCATCTCCTTGGGTCTCAAGCAGGCCCAGGAAGATCCCTGGAGCAACATCACCGCCCATTACGGCGTCGGGCAGATGGTCAAGGGCAAGGTTTCGAAGATCGCCTCGTTCGGCGCCTTTGTCGAGCTGGAAGGCGGCGTGGACGGCCTCGTCCACATCTCCCAGATCAGCGACGACCACGTCGAACGCGTCAAGGACGCCCTCAAGGTCGGCCAGGAAGTCGAAGCGCGCATCGTCCGCATCGACCGCGACGAACGCCGCATCGGCCTGAGCATGAAGGAACAGGGCGGCGAAGACGCCGACTTCGAGATTCCCGACGAGTACAAGATGGAGTCGACGCTTAAGGTCGGCCAGAACATCGTCGGCCTCGCATCAGCCTTCGACGAGGCGTTTGCCTCCGGCGGCGAAGAGTGGTCTCCCGCACAGCAGGACGACGAAGAAGCGGGCAAGGAAAAGGAGTGAAATCGGCTCGTCGCCCCAGGCGGCGGCCGCTTTTGCACGGCGCGGGTGGAAGCCCGCGCCTTTTTTTTGTTTTTTTTGGTTGCGTTTGATTCCCAAGTTGTGCTAGGCTTCAGTTGTTCCAGGTGTTTTACTTGGTTTGAACCTTGAAAGCACTGTCTTGATTTATACCTGATACCTGTGGGGACTTCACAATGAAGATGATTAGGAAAACCGCAATGTTGGCGTTCGTCGCTCTGGCGATCGTTTCGATCTCTGGATGCAAAACACCAGAGCCGCCTCAAGAAGGCAAGCTTTACATCCAGACGCTGATCGATGGGAGAGACTCTCTCTACATCAGAGGCGATAGCATGTGGTATGTCCACCACTCCTATCAGCTCCCGGGCATGTGGGCCGGCGACAACCTGCCGACCTACATCAACAAAGAGCAGGAATGGAACCACATCTGGAACCGAAACATCAGCGACGTCGTGAGGATCGAAGATCCCGAAACCGCGCTTCCCACCGCCGGCGAGTGGAACAGCGAGAACATGAAAGTCAAGTTCTACACGACCGGATTTGGCGAGTACGAGGTCAAGGAATACCCCGGAAAGGCCAACGACTATACGCTGGTCATCGACCTGAACGACACGGAGCCGCTGGGCGCGCATTGGTACGTGATCGACATCGACTGGGATGAAGGCAACGTCCCTGCGGACGCGTCTGCCGGCAACTAACCGTTCTTTCCATCATGCCGAAAACGGCATCCGCATTGAGAACCCGGCACTGGCGTGTCGGGTTTTTTGGCTTCCACCGAGGGCACCATGGCATTCAACCCTGAAAGTCGATTCGCCTGGCTCCCGAGGACGACCGTCGTCGTCCTGGGCGCCCTCGTGCTCCATTTGGCATTCATGTGGCCTTCTCCTCGCCATTTCGGCGAGGGAATTCCCTGCACATCCTACAACACGGAAGCCACCGGGGCGCGAATGCTGGTGCCGGGCGACCACCTCCAGCTCCTGTATCACTTCCAGCTCGTCCGCGGCATGCTCTCCGGACGCATCCCGCCGTTCGTCAATCTCTACGAGTTCAACCTGGGCGACGACGACGCTCGCCGCGCCTTCGACCCCCACTACCTCCCCTTCTCCTTGTTCTTCGCGGCGGCGTCGCCCGTTTTCGGCGATGCGGCGGGGTGGAACCTCTCGCTCGCGCTCGCCGTGCTCGTCGGCTTCGCCCTGCTTCTAATGCTCGCGCGCCGATTTCAGGGCGACGAACCGAACGCCGTGCTGGCCTTCACCGCCGCATTCATCGCCACATGCGTGCCCTACCGCTGGGTGACCCTCGCCGGCGGAAGCCCCACGGGCTTTGGAATCGCCTTGATCCCGGCCGTGGCTCTCGGCGTGGACATCGCCGTGCGCGACGGCCGTGTCCGCGGCGGCGTCCTGGCCGGCGTCATGCTCGTGCTGTGCTATGCGACCGACCTCCACTCCTTCCTCTTCGCCACGCTCGCCCTGCCGTTCTGGTGTCTCGTCTCCTGGGCGTCTGCCACGGAGACGCCCCTTCCCGGCCGCCAACGCTTCACCGAGATCGTCAAGGCGCTGCTGCCGCTCGTCATGGCCGTGGTTGCCGCCGGCGCCATTGCGCTGTGGCTGCGCGCGCAGTACGCCGTCACGGACGCCGGGGCCGGGCGTTCCCTGAGGGACATCAAAGTCCATTCACCCGTCTGGCAGGCGATCTTCGATCCATTCCATCCCAGCCACATGGCCCAGCACATCCACCTCGGGGACGTGCTGCCCGTGCTTTTGACCGCCTGCGGTCTGCTTGCGCTCCTTCTCGCCACCAAACTCCTTCGCCGCCCGCGAGAGCGTTCGCCTCGCCTCGTCGGCGACGTCGTCTGCCTGCTGCTGCTGGCGGCGGCGATCGTCGGCGCCGTCCTGCTCGCCCTCGGCGTCCACGGTCCGCTCGACGCGCTGCCGCTACGAGTCCTGCGCAAGCTCGTTCCGCCGTTCAGGATGGTGCGTCAGCCCGTCAAGGTGTTCTGCCTGCTTCCGACGCTGCTGGCGCCCTTCCTCGTCATCGCATTCACCCAGGCGCGCCAGTATATTTCACGGCGCGGATTTCTTGAGTCCTGCGTGGTTCTCGCCGCCGTGCTCGTCCTCGTTTCCGCCCGGCAGGGCATGTCCGTCGGAACGTGTCTGCTGCCGAAGACCCCGAACCGAGCCTATCAGGCCGCCGCCGACGCCGCCGACGCCGCCGACGCCACGGGATCGACAGCCCGGGCGCTCGTCCTGCCCATCTGGCCCGGCGATTCCGCCTGGTCCTCCCTTTACGAATACCATGCCATGCGAGCCGGACTGCGCATGCTCAACGGCTATTCACCCGTCAAGACCGACGGCTATCTCGACGCCGTCTTCCGCCGCTTCGAGTCCGTCACGCAAGGCGTTCTCGACGACGACCAGCTCGCCGCGCTCCGCGAATTCGGCGTCACGGCAGTGATCCTGCACGAAGACGCCTTCCCCGAGAAGGTCAGCCCCTTCCCCGTGGGCGTGACGCTCCGGCGCCTGCTGGCGCATCCGCACCTGCGCTTGCTCGAACAAGACCGCGCCACATGGAGTTTCGAGATCCTCGACACCCCGAGCACCGACGCCGCCTCGAGCCCCGTCTCGACAGATCCCGACTTTCATGCCCCGGCGCGATGGTGGCATTTTGCAGAAAAAGGCCACACCGAAGGCCTCGTGCCCGCCACCTTGCCGGGCGGCGAACTGACGGCGAATGTCTGGACGCCCGCAGACACCCCCGAATCGTATGCGTGGCTCGTGCGCCTGAAGGACGGCATCCTCACGATGCAAACCGGCCCGCGGCAAACGACCACCAATGCCGTAGCGGACGTCCAAGACGTCGCAGCCGGCAAAAACTGGACCTGGGCCGCCATTCCCGCCGGCCCGTGCGGCGCCGACCATCGCACATGGCTGGCCGCCTCGGGCGACGCGCGCATCGCCGACGTGCTGTTCGCCAAGTCGGCGACGAGCCTCCCGAAAACGAACGCCGATGGGATCATCCGCTTTGCCGCGGTCGATTTCTTCCACGCCGGCCATACGGCGCGCGATGACGGCGGCGCCTTGACGGGCGTCCGCTTCGAGCCGCTTTACGATCCCGTCGCCGAGATCGCCTACGGCCCCAACCTGCCGCTCGACGAAGCCCCAGGCCGCTTCGTGGCCCAGGCAGAAGGCTCGTGGGAAGCTGCCGACACATCCACATGGCGGGTGATGCTGGGCGGACGCGAAGTCGCCGTGGCCGGCATCGACGACACCGCCGCCTTCGACTACGACGGCTCGTCCGTGCTGACGATCCGCTATCGCTACGCCGGGCGCCATCCTGTTTTTCTGCGTGGCTTCACGTTGCGGCGCATGGCCGAACCGGGGCGTTGAGACATGGACGAGCAGGACTTGAAGGCACAGGACGCGATCGTCGTCACCGGCGCCCGGGCGCACAACCTCAAGAACATTTCGGTCACGATTCCCCGCAACCGCCTCACGGTCGTCACCGGCGTCTCCGGCTCCGGCAAGTCGTCGCTGGCGTTCGACACGCTCTTCGCCGAAGGCCAGCGCCGCTACCTCGAGAGCCTGCCGGCGTATGCGCGGCAGTTTCTCGACCAGATGGACAAGCCGGACGTCGATTCCGTCACCGGCCTCTCCCCGGCGATTTCCATCGAACAGCATTCCTCGACGCCGGGGCCGCGTTCGATCCTCGCCACGGCGACCGAGCTGCACGACTACTTGCGACTGCTTTTCTCGACGCTGGGCGTGCCGCACTGCCACCGCTGCGGCAAGCGCGTCGAAGCCACGAGCGCCGAGACGATCGTCGAGAAGCTGCTCGATTCGCCCGACGGCGCCAGGCTCACGATCCTCGCGCCGCTCAAGCGCCGCGCCAGCCCCGCCCCCATCGCCGCCTGCGTCGACGCGGCGGCGAAGGCGGGCTTCGTCCGCCTCCGCGTCGATGGCGAAATCCTGCCCCTCGAAGACGTCGCGGCGGACGCCGCCGCCGCGACGCTCGAGGCCGTCGTGGACCGCCTCGTCGTGAAGCCCGACGCGCGCCGCCGCGTGACCGACTCCGTCGAGCTCGCGCTCGCCCAGGGCGGCGGCTCCGCCATCGTGCTCCGCGCCCGCCCCGGCGAGGATGAAGTCGAGGAGCACTACAGCGAACGCAACGAATGCACCGACTGCGGCATCTCCTTCGACGTGCTGGCCTCCGCCAGCTTCTCCTTCAACAATTATCGTGGCGCCTGCCCCGTCTGCGAAGGGCTTGGCCGCGAAGCCTGCTTCGACGAGGCGCTCGTCGTGCCGGACGACTCGCTTTCGCTGGCGCAAGGCGCGATCCGCCCGTGGCGGCGCGGCCCCAAGCGCCTCGTCGGCGCCTTCAACATGATGCTCCGCTCCGTGGCGGCGTGGCAGGGTGTGGACATGGACACGCCCTGGCGCGACCTCCCCGAGTCGGTGCGCCACATCGTTTTGCACGGCTCCGGCGACGAGGAGCTTGTCATCACGAAGAAAGTGCGCGGCAACGTGCGCCGGAGCAAGCAGGTCTATGAAGGCGTCCTGCCCAACCTGCGGCGTCGGCTGCGCGAAAGCGAGTCCGAATCGATGGTGGCGGTGCTGCGGACGTTCATGTCGCGCCGTCGTTGCAGCGCATGCGGCGGCCGACGCCTGAAGCCGGAGATCCTGGCCTGCCGCATTCCGCATCCCGCCGCGCCCGGCGTGAACATCGCCGACCTGCTCGCCCTGTCGGTCGCCGATCTCCGCGGCTGGGTCCGGACCCTGCCCCTGACGGCCACCCAGCGCGCCATCGCCGGCAACGTGGTCAATGGGTTGAAGAGCCGTCTCGACTTCCTCGTCAATGTCGGGCTCGGGTACCTCACGGGCGACCGCGAGAGCGCCACGCTCTCCGGCGGCGAAATGCAGCGCATCCGCCTCGCCTCGCAAGTCGGCGCCGGGCTCTCCGGCGTGCTGTACGTGCTGGACGAGCCGACGATCGGCCTGCATCCGCACGACAACGCGCAGCTCGTCGCCATGCTGCGCCGTTTGCAGGCGCGCGGCAACACGCTCGTCGTCGTCGAGCACGACGAGATGATGATCCGCGAGGCGGACCACCTCGTCGACATCGGCCCCGGCGCAGGGGTTCACGGGGGCCGGGTGATGTTCGAGGGGTCGTTTGACGATTTGCTCAAAAGCCGGGATTCGCTCACGGCGCGCTTTCTCAACGGCGTCGAGAAGCCCTGCATTCCCGAGCGGCGCGAACCCGACGGCCGCTGGCTCGCCGTGAAGGGCGCGTCCATCCACAACCTGCGCGACGTGGACGCATCGTTCCCGCTGGGCTGCCTCACCGTCGTCACCGGCGTCTCGGGCTCCGGCAAGTCGTCGCTCGTGGACGACGTGCTGCGGGCGAACCTCCAGGCGTATCTGGCGAAGCCGCGGCGCGAACGCGCCGGCTTCGCCTTCCAGGATTGCGCGGGCATCGTCGGCGCCGAGGCGGTGGACAAGCTGATCGTCATCGACAAGACGCCCATCGGACGCTCCCCTCGCAGCAATCCGCTGACCTACACCGGCGCGTTCGACACGATCCGCAACCTCTTCGCCGCGACCCCCGCCGCCAAGGCCCGCGGCTACACCGCGAGCCGCTTCAGCTTCAACGTCAAGGGCGGACGCTGCGAAGTGTGCAAGGGCGACGGCCGGATCCATCTGGCGATGAGTTTTCTGCCCGACGTCTATGTGACGTGCGAGCAGTGCGCCGGGCGGCGCTACAACAAGGAGACGCTGGAAGTGCATTACGGCGGCCGGAGCATCGCCGACGTGCTGGCGCTGACGGTGGCCGAGGCCGTCGAGGCCTTTGCGAACGTGCCGCGCCTGGCGCGCAAGCTCCAGACGCTGGAGGACGTGGGCCTCGGGTACCTTCAGCTCGGGCAGCCCGTCTCGACGCTTTCCGGCGGCGAGGCGCAGCGGCTCCAGCTTTCCGCCGAGCTCCAGCGACCGCCGGAGGAGCACACGGTCTATCTTCTCGACGAGCCGACGACGGGCCTCCATTTTGCGGACGTGCGCCGCTTGCTCCAGATTCTCGTCCGGTTCCGCGATGCCGGGCATACGGTGGTCGTGATCGAGCACAATCCCGACGTCATGCGCGCGGCCGACTGGATCATCGACATGGGCCCCGGCGGCGGAGCCGCTGGCGGAACCGTCGTCGCCTTCGGCCCTCCGGAAACGATTGCGAAGCACAAAAGCTCCCTGACCGCGGCGTACCTCTGATTAATGGAGTTGTTTCATTTGAAATCCAAGCCCTGAACATGCTATCTTTACTCCGTCTCTGCGGCAAGGAAACCGTTTTCTGAAACCAAGGACACCACACCATGAAATTTACGCCTGAAACCGTCATCAAGCGCGACGAAATCACGCGCTACTGCCCCAACGGGCAGGACTTCATCGACGACGCCCGCATCGAAAGCCAGCTCGCCGACGCGAAAAACCCCGATCCCGCGCGCATTCGCGACATCCTCGCGAAGTCGCTCGCCATCGAGACGCTCGACCCGGCCGAAACCGCCCTCCTGCTGAACGTCTCCGACCCCGGCCTCCGCCGCGAGATGGACGAAGCCGCCCTCAAGATCAAGCGCTTCGTCTACGACAACCGCATCGTCGCCTTCGCGCCGATGTACATTTCGAGCTACTGCGTCAACCAGTGCCGCTACTGCGGCTTCAGCAGCGAAAACGACCGGCTCAAGCGCCGGTGCCTGACGATGGACGAGATCAAGGCCGAAGCCGCCGCCATGACGGGGCGCGACGGCCACAAGCGCGTAATGGCCGTCTTCGGCGAACATCCCGTTTCCGGCGCCGAATTCATCGCCGAAAGCCTCGACGCCATCTACTCCGTCAACGTCAAGACCCGCCACGGCACCAGCAACGTCCGCCGCGTCAACATCAACGCCGCCCCCATGTCCATCGACGACCTCAAGATCGTCCGGCAGGGCGGCATCGGCACCTTCCAGGTCTTCCAGGAGACGTACCACCACAAGACGTATGCGGCGATGCACCCCGCCGACACCATCAAGGGCGACTACGGCTGGCGCGTCACCTGCATGCATCGCGCCTTCGACGCCGGCATCGACGACGTCGGCCTCGGCGTGCTCTTCGGCCTCCACGACTGGCGTTTCGAGGTCATGGGCCTCGTCGCCCACGCCCGCGAGCTGGAGCGCTTCCGCGGCATCGGCCCGCACACCTTCTCCGTGCCCCGCCTCCACCCCGCCAGCGGCTCCGACATCTCACGCCACCCGCTCGACGACTTCACGGACGACAACTTCCGGCACGCCGTCGCCGTGCTGCGCCTCTCCGTTCCCTACACCGGCCTCATCGTCACCGCCCGCGAATCCCCGCAGCTTCGCGACGCCTGCGTCGATCTCGGCATCACCCAGATGGACGCCTCGACGCGCATCGGCATCGGCGCCTACGCCGAGCAGGCCGAACAGGAGATCGACGAGCAGCAGTTCATGCTCGGCGACCCCCGCACGCTCGAGGAGCTCATCTGCGACCTCGCCCGCCGCGGCGTCATCACCTCCTTCTGCACCGCCGGCTACCGCTGCGGCCGCACGGGCGGCTGCATCATGGACGCGCTCAAGACCGGCAAGGAAGGCACCTTCTGCAAGATCAACGCCGTGCTCACCTTCCGCGAATGGCTCGACGACTTCGCCTCCCCCGAAAGCGTCAAGATCTGCGAACCCGTCATCCACGCCGAACTCGCCGAGATCAAAGCGGCCTACCCCAAGTTCCACCCCCACGTCCTCGACCGCTACAACCGCATCTGCGCCGGCGAACGGGACCTGTACTTCTGACCTCCGGTCAGCAGGCGTCAGCGGCCGGGATTTCAGGTGCGAGCCTGAAGCGCGCGAGCGCGTGCGTTGCCGCGGGGCATCGCCATCGGGATCGGATGACGGGTACGGGCACCTGAACGACGAGGTCGAAGGATCGTACTCGTACACGGCGAAGCGGCACGCGTGCTCGTACACGAAAAACACGCTTGGCACCTCGCTGGCACAGAGCCAGCTCAGGAGCCGCCTCGCCTTCCTCGACCTGTGCACCATGGCGCAACCCGAGGCGTACATCAACATCCGCGACGGGTTTTACAACGACGACGGCACGATCGGCGACGGCAGCGCCACGTTCCTTGGCGATTGGATGGCGGCGTTTTGCGCATGGGTCGCCAAGCTTGCCGTCTGGAGCGGTTTAAGAAAATCCGTGTCCATATTCTATCCTCCAGCTCCAAAACGCCGAATCCTAGTTCAAATCGTGCGGCTATGCTGTTTCTCAAGTCGCTCTAGGCGCTACCCCGCGCCGATGGCGCGGGCCATGCCGACGACGGGCAGGATCAGCGCGAGCGCGAGCACCAGCACAAAGAGCCCCACGGCCGCGAGAATCGCCGGCTCGAGCAGCGCGAGGCGGCGCGTCAGCGCGCGGTCCCATTCACGCTGAAGGCGTCCGGCGGCCGCGTCGAGCATCGCCTCCAGGCAGCCGCCCGCCTCGCCCACGCGAACCCAGTCGCCGATCTCCCGCCCGATGTGCGGCAGCGCCGAAATCGCAGACGAGAGGCTCTGCCCGTTGCGCACCGCTTCGGCCTGCTCTTCGACACAGCGCCCGATCCACGGGCGACCCGTGCTGGCGCCGGCGATCGGCAGCGCATCGACCACCGGCATTCCGGAACGCGTCAGCGCCGACAGCGTCGACGCAAACCGCATCCCCGCCAGCGCATGCGCGGCGCGCATGAAGGGAAGTCGCAACAGGAAGCGGTCGATCGCCACCGCGCGCCCCCGGCTGCGCGCCGCGGATCGGCGCGCAGCCGCCCACGCCGCAAACAACGCCACGGCCAGCGCAACGGACGCCACGGCAAACCCCTTGGCAACCGCCACCGCGAGGCGGCTCGCCGTCGGCAGTTCAAGCCCTGAATCGGCCAGCATCGCGCTCGTCCGGGGCACCACGACGCCGAGCATCACCGTGGCAATGACAACGCCCAGCACCAGCACAAACGTCGGATAGACCAGCGCGGAACGGATGCGCTCGCGCACCTGCTCCTGCGATTCCAAAATGTCCGCCACCTTGGGCAGCATGGCGGGCAGCGTGGCGGAATGCTCCGCCGCCGTCAGCGCCGCGCGCTCGTGCGCCTGCATCCCGTCGCACGCCGCGGCGACCGAATCGGCCAGGCGACGGCCTTCGCGCACGCCCGACATCACGACGGCGAGCGCGCTCGACACCGCCGCGTCCTCCGATCCCATCATCAGCCCCAACGCGCGATCCATCGGAAGCCCCGCCCCGAGCAGCGCGCCGAGCTCGCGGTAGATCGAGGCGCGCCGCGAGACGCCCAGGGGCGCCGAGACGCCCAGCGGACGGACGGACTCTGCGAAAACGCCGACGTCGGCAAGACGGCGCAGCGCCTCCTTGGCGCTCGCCGCCTCGATCCGGCCGCGGCAGGAACTGCCGTCGGCCTTGTAGCCGCTGTAGTCGTATGTCGCCACGACCGCCTTCCAAAACTACGTCTGCGCGCTCCGTGAGCGACGTCTACTCGACGAGCAGGCCCTTGGCCACCTTGGCGCGGGCCTCCGCGCCGGCGACCATCTCAAGGACGGCCAGCGCAAACGCCATCGCGGCGCCCGGGCCGCGGCCTGTGACGATGTTGCCGTCGCGCACGACATCGACGCCCTTCTGCACCTGCGCATCTTCGATGTGGGACTCCATGCCCGGATAGCAGACGGCCTTGCGGCCGGCCAGGACGCCGGCCTTCTGGAGCACGGCGGGCGCGGCGCAGATCGCGCCGACGAACTTGCCTGCGGCGTCAAAGCGGCGCAGCGCCTCCAAGACCCGTTTGTCCGCGGCCAGACGCTGCATGCCGCCCAAGCCGCCGGGCAGCACGATCATGTCGGCCGAATCGACATCCGCCTCGTCCCACATCTCGTCGGCCACAAGGCCAAGCCCGTGGCTGCCCTCGATGTCGAGGCCGGCCTCGTCTTCGATCGAGACGCCCACGGCGGCAACGCCGCCACGACGCAAGACGTCGAGAAGGGTGATGGCTTCAATTTCTTCCAAGCCGGAAGCCAGGGGAATGATCACACGCATGGACAACTCCTTTTCTTTTGACGATTCTTTCTTATCCAGGGTTCTTTCGGGTCAGCCGCTTGGCGAACCGTTCGAGAAACGTGCCGTGCAGCAACGAGCTGGGGCATTTCGAATAGGAGAAGACAAGGCCGGCGGTCTCCGGGATTCTCCCCTTGAAGTCAAAGGCCAGCTCCACCGTCTCCCCAACGGCAAACTCCCATCGGTTCAAACGCTCCGCAGCGGCGACGTCGTCCGAGTCTTTTGGCTTGATGGCGCATTCAACATCGTACTTGCGCACGATTTCGATCAGGCTCAGCGCCTCTTGCGTTTCCTGTGTATGAAGGCCGCCGAGATTCCGTTTCAGGCCCGGGGCGAGGCAGAAGTCATAAGCGAGCACCTCTTCGTCGTCTTGAAGCACGCGGAGCCTGCCCGTGACATCGTCCTCGATCCTGTCGGCCGCCTCCTGGGGAAGGTTCGTCGCCTTGAAATACATGCGCATGCCGGTGGAACGGAAGCGGATTTCCTTGAACTGCCGTCGGTTTACGCCTGCATGGACAGGCCCGCCATCGGCAACGATCGCGCCCGGCTTCGTCCACGGATTGCGGTTCACCTCATAGGTGTTGAGCAACATCTCAATGACAAACGGGATCGCGACCAGGATCGCGATCGTCAGCAGAACATGCACCACACCGCGAGTTGTCGTCATCGCTTCACACGCCCCGATGCGCTGCCTTGGAGGAGCGACTCCACTTCGGCCAAGGACGTGAAGTTGTAATCGCCGCGAACGGAATGCTTGAGACAGCTCGCAGCCACTGCAAACGCCAAAGCCTGCTTGGGCGTCGTATCCGGTCGGCAGCCGGAAAGTCCATGGATCAGCCCCGCCGAGAACGAGTCGCCGCCGCCGATGCGATCGACGATGTCGCGGATTTCGTAGGGCCGGTAGCGTCCGTCGGCATCGAGCGGCGCGAAGTGGGCCGCCGTTTCGGCGACGTCGTAGAGCATCGCGCCCCAGTTGTTATGGTCGGCCGAAATGCTTTCGCGCAGCGTGATGGCGATGTGCCGCGCCTTGGGAAACATCTCGGAAAGACTCTTCGCCACATCGGCGTAGGCCTCGACGTCAAGCCGGCCCGCCTCGACCGACGTGCCGCGGGCGGCGATGCCGAAGACATCCTGCGCGTCTTCTTCGTTGCCGACGATCACATCGACGAGCGGCACGATCTTCCCCATGCAGGCGGCGGCCAGCGCCTTGGGAGCCGTCCCCTTGCGCCAGTTCCAGAGCTTCTTGCGGAAGTTCAGGTCGCAGGAAATCGTGATGCCGCGCTCGGCGGCGGCCGCGGCGATGGCGAGGGTCGAAAGATAGGCGACCTCCGAGAGCGCCGGCGTGATGCCGGTGATGTGAAGCCACGTCACGCCGTCGAGCATCGCGGCATAGTCGTAGTCGGCCGGTTCGGCCTGCGCGATCGAGGACATCGCCCGGTCGTAGACCACCGAGGATCCACGCTGGTTGGCGCCGACTTCCGTGAAGTAGATGCCCAGCCGCCCCTTGTCGGTGCGCAGGATGCGGGTGGTGTCGACCCCGATGCCGCGAAGCTGCGCCACCAGCGCATCGGCGACAGGGTTTCTCGGCAACACCGTGAGGTAGCGGGACTTTCCGCCCAAGATCGCCAACGAGGCGCAGACATTGGCCTCCCCTCCGCCGAAGGTTGCTTCGAGCGTACCGGGGAGCGACTGCGGAAACCGAAGGGCGCCAGGAGGCGAAAGCCGGAGCATGATCTCGCCGAAGCCGGCGATGCAGGGATCGTTCATGGCATGAGGTTCTTTCATGGGGAAAACAGTGAAAAAGGACGATGCGTCCACGTCTCGTGAAGTACCTACACGATACCACACCCAGCCTGTCTGCGCAAGGGTTCAGGCGTAATCGGTCAGTCGAAGAGGCCGGACAACCTTCGGCCATGGATTGGCTTGACCGATTCAGTCGCTAGTCGCTACTAACCCGGCCACAAATAGCGTTGCGCACGGAGATTGAGGCATGGGATCTGGAATTTGGCGTTGGGAAAGGGGCACGGACATTCCTGTCCGTGTTCGTCCACGGGTTGGAAAACCCGTGCC